>NZ_CM147855.1:3062500-3380000 GCF_055808145.1 Pseudoalteromonas sp. KJ63-1
TTGGTCACTCAGTTTCAATTGAGACTCTAAATTTGTTTGCCTCACTACCTAAGTAGCTTGGCTGTTAGAACTCAATCTGTACGAGTGCCCACACAGATGATTGCTTTATATTGTTAAAGAACGTTGCGATTAAAGCGTTAAACTTTATCTCGCTAGGGCTGCGCATATTACGCTTTCCTATTTTTTTGTCAACACTTGATTTTGTTAAACTTGAACGTTTTTAAAACTAAGTTTTACTCGACTCACTGAGTAGCTCCTGCCTCGCTATGCGTTGCGTTCTGCCGTCTCAGTGGGGTCGCATTATAGGGAGATCCGAAAACAGATCAACCCTTTTTTGCAGAAAACTTGAAATAAATGACTGTTCGCTGGATATTTAGACTAAACGCTTAAAAAGACAACTAAACCTAATCATATTTCGCCTTTAAAGCAGTAAAAACTTATTTTTTGGAAAATCTTTTCATAGTTATTGTAGCGATTATCAAGAAAACAAATTGTTTAGCTTTATATGGCCATTTAGATTAGTGGCGAATAAGTACATCAGGCAAGGGCTCTACTATATAAAGTTAATGAGCTATTGGTGAGTATCAATTATTTCGAACTTTTTTATATTAATAACTATAAACTGTAAAAGTCGTTACATGGTCATATATTTATTAGTCTAAATAGCTTTACTTATAAATAGAAAGATAGCAGTCCTAAACACTCGCATCATGGTTCGTCAATTCTAGTTAGGCTGTTTTATTAGATAAAAGGAATTAAAATAAAATTGCTAATAATAGCTGGAGGTAGATAGAGCTAAAAGGTTTATTCATTTTGTGTGAATTTTAGATATTAAAAAGCCGAGCATAAGCTCGGCTTTTTGGTGTCTCTTTAAGACTTACTCTGCAGACTGCGCGTCTTCTTGAACTTCTTCGCTCGCCGCTGGGCGACCAACTAGTTCAATATAAGCCATTGGTGCATTATCACCAGCACGGAAGCCACACTTAAGAATACGAGTGTAACCACCTGGACGATCCGCATTACGAGGACCGATTTCACTGAATAACTTACCAACTACTTCATTATCACGCGTGCGAGCAAACGCTAAACGGCGATTTGCTACACTGTCAGTCTTAGCCAGTGTGATTAAAGGTTCAATTACACGGCGTAACTCTTTCGCTTTAGGCAAAGTAGTTTTGATGATTTCATGTTTCACCAAAGAACCTGCCATATTGCTGAACATCGCTTTACGATGGCTACTGTTACGGTTTAATTGACGACCACTCTTACGATGGCGCATGACCCTATCCTTCTAACTAAACTAATATAGTGATTTAGATTATTCAGCTAGGCTTGCAGGCGGCCAATTTTCTAGGCGCATGCCTAGAGAAAGACCACGTGAAGCTAGCACGTCTTTTATTTCAGTTAGAGACTTCTTACCTAGATTAGGCGTTTTAAGAAGCTCAACTTCAGTGCGCTGAACTAAATCACCGATATATTGAATTTGCTCGGCTTTCAAACAGTTTGCTGAACGTACTGTTAGTTCAAGATCATCAACTGGACGAAGTAGAATAGGATCGAATTCTGGCTTCTCTTCTTTCTCTTCTGGCTCAGTTACATCACGTAAATCTACGAATGCATCTAATTGCTCAGCTAAGATAGTAGACGCACGGCGGATCGCTTCTTCAGGATCTAAAGTGCCGTTTGTTTCCATATCAATGATTAACTTGTCTAAGTCTGTACGTTGCTCAACACGGGCTGATTCAACCGAGTACGCAATACGTTCAACTGGGCTGAATGATGCATCAAGCAGCAATCGACCAATTGGACGCTCATCGTCATCAGAGGATAAACGACTAGATGCCGGCACATAACCACGACCACGCTCAACACGAATACGCATGCTGATCTCGCTGTTATTTGTTGTTAAATTACAAATAACATGATCTGGGTTAGCAATTGTTACATCGCCATCGTGCTGAATATCTGCCGCAGTCACAGGGCCTACACCAGATTTAGTCAGGGTCAGAAAAACTTCATCTTTGCCTTCTAACGTTACCGCTAGACCTTTAAGGTTTAGTAGTATTTCAATGATGTCTTCTTGTACGCCTTCTTTCGCGCTGTACTCATGCAATACACCGTCGATTTCAACTTCAGTTACTGCACATCCAGGCATAGATGATAACAGTATACGGCGTAAGGCATTACCCAAAGTGTGACCAAAGCCACGCTCGAGTGGTTCTAAAACTACTTTAGAACGCGTTGGGTTGATAGCGTCGATATCGACTAACCTTGGTTTTAGAAATTCTGTAACAGAACCCTGCATTTTATCCTCTCTTAACTCTTAACTTTACTTAGAGTAAAGTTCGACGATTAGTTGTTCATTAATGTCCGCAGACAGATCTGAACGCTCAGGTAGGCGCTTGAAGCTACCTTCCAATTTCTTACCGTCAACTTCAACCCAAGTCGGCTTTTCACGTTGCTCAGCCAACTCTAGAGCAGCGATGATACGTGCTTGTGTTTTAGACTTCTCACGAATTACAACAGTATCTTCTGGAGTAATTACGTATGAAGGAATATTCACAACACGACCATTAACTAGAATCGCTTTGTGGCTTACTAACTGACGTGCTTCAGCGCGTGTGCTAGCAAAACCCATGCGATATACAACATTGTCTAAACGTTGCTCTAAAAGCTGTAACAAGTTTTCACCTGTGTTGCCTTTAAGGCGAGCAGCTTCTTTGTAGTAGTTACGGAATTGCTTTTCTAATACACCGTAGATACGACGTACTTTTTGCTTTTCACGTAATTGTAAACCGTAATCAGATAAGCGTCCTTTACGAGCGCCGTGCTGACCAGGTGCAGTCTCAAGTTTACACTTAGAGTCGATAGCTCTTACGCCGCTCTTAAGGAACAGGTCAGTACCTTCACGACGACTCAGCTTGAGCTTAGGGCCCAAATATCTTGCCATGTTATTTCTCCTAACCTATTGTTAAACGCGACGTTTCTTCGGTGGACGACAACCATTGTGTGGTATTGGCGTCACGTCAGTAATGTTGGTGATACGGTAACCAGCAGCATTCAAAGCACGTACAGCAGATTCACGACCTGGACCTGGACCTTTAATGAAAACTTCTAGATTTTTTAAACCGTATTCTTGAGCAGCAGTACCTGCACGCTCTGCAGCAACCTGAGCAGCGAATGGAGTAGATTTACGTGAACCACGGAAACCTGAACCACCGGCAGTAGCCCATGATAGTGCATTACCTTGACGGTCGGTAATCGTTACAATAGTGTTGTTGAAAGACGCATGAACATGAGCCATACCATCAGCAACTTGCTTTTTAACCTTTTTACGACGAATTGGTGTCTTAGCCATTTTACTATCCCCTTATCGCTTAATAGGCTTACGAGGACCCTTACGGGTACGCGCGTTAGTCTTTGTTCTTTGACCACGAAGTGGTAAAGAGCGACGGTGACGTAGGCCACGGAAACAACCAAGGTCCATAAGGCGCTTGATATTCAAAGTAACTTCACGACGAAGGTCACCTTCTACAGTGTACTTGCCAACTGCTTCACGCAATACGTCAAGTGTTTCGTCTGAAAGTTCACCGATTTTTGTGGTCTCGGCGATACCAGTCGCTTCTAAGATAGCCTTAGAGCGAGTCTTACCTATGCCATAAATAGCTGTTAAACCAATAACTGCATGTTTATGATCAGGGACGTTAATGCCAGCGATACGGGCCACTAACACATCTCCTATATTTGAATTTGGTAATCATCTGTTTGAAAAGCCCGTAAGGATACTCAAACGAAGACCAAATCACAACTAAAAACACAGGCCGAGAAACCTCAGCCTGCACGACTGTTTACTTAGCCTTGCCTTTGCTTATGCTTAGGCTCACTGCAAATTACGCGTACTACACCAGCACGTTTAATAACTTTACAGTTACGGCATATTTTCTTAACGGAAGCACGTACTTTCATTGCTCAACTCCGTAAACTGACCTTATCGACCGTAGCCTTTAAGGTTCGCTTTTTTCAGCACAGAATCATACTGATGTGACATCAGATGCGTCTGTACTTGTGCCATAAAGTCCATGATTACAACAACGATAATCAAAATTGATGTACCGCCGAAATAGAATGGCGTTTGCCATGCCATAGTCATGAATTCGGGCACCAGACAGATAAAGGTTATATACAAAGCACCTGCCAATGTCAGGCGTGTCATCACTTTATCAATGTATTTAGATGTCTGCTCACCTGGACGAATACCTGGGATAAATGCGCCAGATTTTTTCAGGTTGTCTGCTGTTTCACGCGGGTTAAAAACCAACGCTGTGTAGAAAAAGCAGAAGAAGATGATAGCCGCGGCTAAAACCATTGCATACAAAGGCTGACCTGGAGTCAACGTTGTAGCAATTGCTTGTAGCACATCAGCAACCGGACCTTCACCCTGGCCGAACCAGCTTGCAATTGTACCAGGGAACAGAATTATACTGCTAGCGAAGATTGGTGGAATAACACCCGCCATATTTACTTTCAGAGGTAAATGCGTGCTTTGAGCAGCAAATACTTGACGACCTTGTTGACGTTTGGCGTAGTTAACAACGATACGTCGTTGTCCACGTTCAAAGAATACAACAAGATAAGTAACAGCGAATACTATAACCGCAACCATCAACAGTACAAAAACATTCAAATCACCTTGGCGCGCCATTTCGGCTGTCGAACCAATAGCAGACGGCAGGTTAGCTACAATACCAACGAATATTAGAACTGAGATACCGTTACCGATACCACGTTCTGTTATCTGTTCGCCCAACCACATAAGGAACATAGTACCGGTTACTAAACTCACCACTGCGGTGAAATAGAATCCCATACCTGGGTTAACAACTAACCCGTTCATCATGCCCGGTAAGCTTGTAGCAATACCGATTGATTGGATAGTAGCAAGCACAAGCGTGCCGTAGCGTGTGTACTGGCTTATCTTTTTACGCCCTTGCTCACCTTCTTTCTTAAGCTCTATAAACGGCGGATACATATGCGTTAATAGTTGCGTAATAATCGAAGCCGAGATATACGGCATGATACCCAGTGCTAACACTGAAGCTCGCTCAAGCGCACCACCGCTAAACATGTTGAACATCTCAACAATGGTGCCCTTTTGTTGCTCGAAGAAATCGGCAAGTACAGCGGCGTCAATCCCAGGGATCGGCACAAATGAACCTAGACGGTAAATTATGATAGCACCCAATACGAAGAGTAATCGGCGCTTCAATTCCGAAAGTCCACCTTGTGCACTTTGTGTATCTTGACCTGGTTTAGCCATTAGTACTTCCTTAGTCTTCTACCTTGCCTCCGGCAGCTTCGATAGCTTCGCGTGCACCTTTAGAAGCCTTAAGGCCTTTAACGGTAACAGCGCGTGAAACTTCGCCAGATTTAACAACTTTAACGAACTGAACGTTCTTTTTAACTAGACCAGCTGCTTGTAACGCGCTTAGGTCTACCACATCGCCTTCAACTTTAGCGATTTCGTATAGGTTAATTTCTGCAGATACTAAAGATTTGCGAGAAGTGAAACCGAACTTAGGTAGACGACGTTGCATAGGCATTTGACCGCCCTCAAAACCAACGCGTACTTTACCGCCAGAACGTGATTTTTGACCTTTGTGACCACGGCCACCAGTCTTACCAAGACCAGAACCGATACCACGACCAACACGTTTTGGAGCAGTTTTTGAACCTGCAGCAGGTGAAAGTGTATTCAAATGCATCGAATTACCCCTCTACCTTAACCATGTAATAAACCTGGTTGATCATACCACGCACACATGCTGTGTCTTCTAACTCAACAGTGTGATTGATACGACGTAAACCAAGACCGCGTAATGTAGCTTTATGCTTCGGTAAACGACCGATAGAGCTTTTTACTTGTGTTACTTTTACAGTTTTATTAGCCATGGTTTACCCCAAAATCTCATCTACTCGAAGACCACGTTTTGCAGCGATCGACTGAGGAGAATTCATGTTCTCAAGAGCTGAGATCGTTGCACGTACAACGTTGATCGGGTTAGTAGAACCGTAACATTTAGAAAGTACGTTCTGCACACCAGTCACTTCAAGTACTGCACGCATAGCACCACCTGCAATGATACCAGTACCTTCAGATGCTGGTTTCATAAACACTTGTGAGCCAGCATGACGTCCTTTAACAGGATGCTGTAATGTGTTGCCATTTAGGTCTACGTTGATCATGTTACGACGTGCTTTTTCCATTGCTTTTTGAATAGCAGCTGGAACTTCACGTGCTTTACCATAACCGAAACCTACTTTACCTGCGCCATCACCAACTACAGTTAGTGCAGTAAAGCTAAAGATACGACCACCTTTAACTACTTTAGACACACGGTTCACCGCGATTAGCTTTTCAGCTAAATCAGGCTGTTGTTGCTTTGCTTCTACGTTAGCCATTGTCTACTCCTAGAATTGCAAACCGGCTTCACGCGCAGCATCAGCTAGCGCCTTCACACGGCCGTGATATTTAAAGCCACTGCGATCAAAAGCAATCTTTTCGATGCCTTTGTCAGCCGCACGTTCAGCAACCGCTTTACCAACTGCTTGTGCAGCTGCAACGTTGCCTGTGCCTTTAACTGTTTCGCTAATAGCTTTCTCAACAGTAGAAGCAGCAGCCAGTACATTACCCTCAGCGTTTACAACTTGAGCGTAAATGTGACGTGGCGTGCGGTGGATAACAAGACGCGTTGTGCCTTGTTCAATATAATTTCTACGAGTGCGTTTAGCACGACGTAGACGAGCTGTTTTTTTATCCATCGTCTTACCTTACTTCTTCTTAGCCTCTTTACGGCGTACATTCTCATCTGAATAACGAACACCTTTACCTTTATAAGGCTCAGGTTTACGGTATGCACGAATGTTAGCAGCTGTTTGACCAACTAACTGCTTGTCTACGCCCTTAACTAGAACTTCTGTTTGGCTTGGAGTTTCAATCGTAATTCCTTCAG
This sequence comes from Pseudoalteromonas sp. KJ63-1, assembly GCF_055808145.1. The sequence continues at coordinate 3,069,511 of NZ_CM147855.1, forward strand.
GAACTGCGAAATTAACTGGGTGCGAGAAACCAAGAGTTAAGTCTAAAACTTTGCCCTTAGCTGCAGCACGGTAACCAACACCTACTAACTGAAGTTTCTTCTCGTAACCTTCATGCGTACCAACAACCATGTTGTTGATTAGAGCGCGAGCAGTACCTGCTTGTGCCCATGCATTGGCTACGCCTTCACGAGGTAAAGTTGTAATAACGTTGTCGTTAACTTGTACTTCAACAGCATTGTTGATAGTACGAGTAAGTTCACCGTTTTTGCCTTTAACTGTGATTTCCTGGCCTTTTAATGTAACTTCTACACCGGCAGGAACGTTTATTGGTGCCTTTGCTATGCGAGACATAGTTCCCCTCCGATTAAGCTACAAAACCAATGATTTCACCACCAACGCCTGCACTACGTGCTGCGCGGTCTGTCATTAGGCCTTTAGAAGTTGATACGATAGCGATACCTAAACCACCCATTACCTTCGGTAATTCGTCACGTCTCTTATAGATACGTAGACCAGGGCGACTTACACGCTGGATATTTTCAATAACAGCTTTGCCTTCGAAGTACTTTAACTCGATAGAAAGCTCAGGTTTAACATCACCACTTACTGCGAAGTCTGCGATGTAACCTTCATTTTTTAATACATTAGCTACTGCTACTTTCAGTTTCGAATTAGGCATCGTTACAGATACTTTCTTCGCTGACTGACCGTTACGGATTCGTGTAAATAAATCCGCGATAGGATCTTGCAAGCTCATAGTCTTACTCCCATGATTCTATTACCAGCTAGCCTTTTTAAGGCCAGGAATTTCACCGCGCATAGCTGCTTCGCGAACTTTAATACGGCTCATGCCGAATTTGCGAAGGAAACCATGTGGGCGGCCCGTAATGTTACAACGATTACGTTGACGTGCAGGGCTAGAATCACGAGGTAAAGCTTGTAGCTTAAGTACCGCGTCCCAACGATCATCTTCAGATGTATTAACATCACTGATGATAGCTTTTAGTGCTGCACGCTTTTCAGCGAACTGAGCAACTAGTTTAGTGCGCTTTGCTTCGCGCGCTTTCATAGAATTCTTTGCCATAACCCTACCCTTATTTCTTGAATGGGAAGTTAAACGCTTCTAACAACGCACGGCCTTCCTCATCTGATTTCGCAGATGTAGTGATTGTGATATCCATACCGCGTACACGGTCTACTTTATCATAATCAATTTCTGGGAAGATGATTTGTTCACGTACGCCCATGCTGTAGTTACCACGTCCATCAAAAGACTTAGCACTTACACCACGGAAGTCACGGATACGTGGGATAGCGATTGAAACCAAACGCTCAAAAAAGTCCCACATACGCTCGCCGCGTAGGGTTACTTTACAACCAATCGGGTAACCTTCACGCACTTTGAAGCCAGCAACAGATTTGCGTGCTTTAGTGATTAAAGGTTTCTGACCAGAGATAGCTTCTAAATCCGCAACAGCGTTATCTAAAATCTTCTTGTCAGCTAAGGCTTCGCCCACACCCATGTTTAATGTGATCTTTTCGATCTGAGGGACTTGCATGACAGAGCTGAAACCAAACTTCTCTTGAAGTTCAGCAACTACTTTGTCTTTATATACTTCATGCAGTTTCGCCATCATTCTACTCCAACTATTAGATAGTTTTACCAGTAGATTTAAAGATACGTAATTTCTTACCATCTTCAATCTTGAAACCTACACGATCTGCTTTGCTCGTTTCCGAGTTGTAGATCGCAACGTTTGATACGTCGATAGACGCTTCTTTCTCAACAATACCGCCAGCTTGGTTCAACTGTGGAACCGGCTTTTGATGTTTCTTGATTAAGTTAATGCCTTCGACAAATACTCGACCAGACTCGGTTACAACTGAAAGCACTTTGCCGCGCTTACCTTTGTCTTTACCTGCTAGTACGATTACTTCGTCATCACGACGGATTTTTGCTGCCATGATAGACTCCTTACAGTACTTCTGGGGCTAGTGAAACGATTTTCATGAACTTTTCATTACGAAGTTCGCGAGTCACAGGGCCGAAAATACGAGTACCAATAGGCTGCAAGTTATCATTTAAGATAACAGCCGCATTGCTGTCGAAACGGATCAATGAACCGTCTGGACGACGAACGCCTTTTTTGGTACGCACAACTACCGCGTTTTTAACATCACCTTTCTTCACTTTACCGCGAGGAATCGCTTCTTTTACAGAAACTTTAATGATATCGCCAATCGCTGCATAGCGACGGTGTGAACCACCAAGGACTTTTATACACTGCACTTTGCGAGCGCCGCTGTTATCAGCAACTTCCAGCTGAGTTTGCATTTGGATCATGTTAATGACCTCCGGTGTAGTAATTACAACTTGTCTTAAATTTGTTTAAAATCAAGACATTTCGATTGAATTCCACTCAAAAAACATACTAGATGTCTCTTAAGGGCGGGCAATTGTATCAGCATTGAGAGGGGAGTGGTAGGTTATTTTTTAATTAATTTAATGCGGACACTAAATTAGAAACTGGTTTTTTATGCTATTTATCTAAATTACAGGTGGTTATAAAACAAACAAGGCATCTCAGCGATGCCTTGTTTTATATCAGTAATTAAAATTAGCCAAACAAACCTTTTAATTTGTCTTTAATTTTGTCTTTAGCTTTTTCTTTTGCTTCATCTTTAACCGCACTGCCTATATCTAATTTTATGCCAACATCATGAAATGGGCCTTTTATCCTCAGGGGAATTTTAAAGCCAGTGCTATCATCGGTAGTACCCTGACCTTCAATAGAATCAACTAAACCTGTTACTAGGCGGTAATTAACCAGAGTTTGCGGTAAATCAACATCTCCTTCACCTGAAATACGTATTAAAGGGCTGATCAACGATAAATCAGTATTTTTGCCTACGCCATTGGTAAAGTTAAAACTACCAGAAAGTGCAGAGAAATCTGTTTTCTCAGATTCCTCAAATCCTGTATCTAATCCCTCAGACACGGCATTAAAGTTACCTTTAACTAACTCTTTCCCCTTACGTACCATTTCCGCTACGTTCGCCCCTTTAACCGCACCATCTGCGAACTTAAACCCTAATTTACCATTGAGCGCGTTAATAAACGTTTTTTGGCTTTGCCCTGCTGTGGTTAGATTCCAGTTTAAAGAGCCCTTGCCCATTAGCTTATCAAACCCTGCAGCATCGCTAAGTAATGGCTGTGCGTCTATTCTATCTAAATCGAAGTTGATTGCTATTTTATACGGGGTATTTTGAGCATTGATAGTCACCACCCCTTTACCTGTTCCTTCGTAAGCGGTAAAGCTGTCTAGGCTTAATTTAGCAACACTGTTTTTAAGTGCTAAAGTAAACTGGTTGGCGCCGAGTTTAATATCGTTCGCTTTTAAGCCACTTGAACGGACAATCACATTTGCATCTAATGCATTTAAGCCACTTAAATCAATTTTAGTATCTTCCCACACTATTGGCTCTGCAGGCTTAGAGTCGTCTTTTGCTGGGACTTCTTTTTTAGCTACGGACTCAGGTAAGTAAGGATTTAAATCAAGCATGCCTAAGTCAATATCCGCATTGACAGCTAAGCGACTGCCTAAATTTAACTTACTTTTACCTTTAATCTCGAGTGCATCGAGCGTTGCTACTAATTCAGTTAGGTTAAACTCTTCACCGAGTAAGTGCATTTCGGCATTGATGCTAAAGGCGTTAAACGCATTGTTTTTAGCGTTTAAGTCAACTCCTTGCCAGTTAGCAATATTTTTAACCGAATCACCGTTAAGTGTTAAAAGTCCTTTAATGTCTTGGCCTTGTTTGGCTATGCTGCCATCAAACGTTAAATCTACTAAACGTGAGTTAAGTTTTTGCTTTACATTAAATGTGGCGCCTTCAATCGCTTTTGCTGGAGTATCAAGTTTTACATCAAGCTCAAATCGCTCTTGCATATAAGTAATAGCACCGGTTACTTCGAGCTGTTTGCGCAGTGAAGGCAGTAATATAGCCAGTTCTAAATCGCTAATTTGTTGTTTAGCACCCGTTTGACCATCTAAATATGTAAACGACCCGCCATAAATAGCGACTTCACCTAATTGAATATCAAAGTTTTCAGGTAATTTGACTGCCTCTCCCGTTTGAGTTTGTTGCTCTGGCTGTTTAGCCACTGCATTAAATAACTGCCAGTTTGCTTTGCCGCTTTTATCGGTTTCTAACAGAATATCAGGCTCATTAATGACAAACTTTTCTAGCTTTAGTTCGCCACCGAGTAATGAAAGCCAAGGAATATGAACAGCAAGTTGCTGCATACTTGCCATATCAACGCGAGAGCCGCTCTGCATATTGGCAAAATGCACATCATTAAGCTCCAGCTTTAATGCAGGAAATACACTGAGGGTTTTATCGCCCTTTATGGTTAATGTGCACCCGGTTGTTTTTTCAACCTGCTCAGACACTTTATTAAAAATGGTATCAGTTGGAATTAAAAAAGGTGCAGCAACAATTAGTGCTATGCATACCAATAATATAACACCAATAACTTTAAATAAGGTCTTCATGATCATCCTTTCAAACGTGCAAATAATGCTCTTATCATAGCGGGAGTTAGCGCGAAAAGCATTGTTAAATAAATAAAAAACATATCAATTAGGGCATCCCTTTTTAAAATCAGGTTTTCAAAACTCATTTTAATAAACTTAAAGATTCACGCTTCTGATTACATTCCTTTAATTGTTCGGTATGATGCGCGCCCCTGTTGTATTTAGCCTAAATAAGCTAAAATAAAGCGACTAAAAAGTATATCTAACCGGAGAGTCTACAAGGCATGAAGAAACTGCTAATTTCACCGTCAAAAATGGCATTAGGCGAGCAAGAAAGTCAAATTTATCAAAATATTCTGAAGCAATCTTCAGAACTAAGCCTAAACCTTATGGCTGTGAAAGTGGAAAACCATCCAGAAGACTTTTTAGGTTGGTGTTACGAGCTATTAAGCGCAAGCCGCGACCGCATTAATTATGACTTACTCGAAACCCCACAATTACCATTATTAAAAAAGCTGCATGACCAACTTATTTCAGCCATTAGCTTTTTACAATTAAAAACATTACGGGTAGCGCCTTGGCCAGTAGTGAGTATGTTTGTAGAGCAACATAAAGAACTGGTGGCACTTGATGAGCAGTTACGTTTAACTACTTATATTGCAGGCCTACGTGAAAAATCGTTAAAAGATATGATCCCTGAAGACTTACTCGCTTTTAGTGGTAAGCATATGGCATCACTCGATCCGAGTATTTATAATTTTGATGTAGAATGGTTTGCCTCTACCAAAAGCGCCAAAGGTTTTCACCAGATGCTGGCTGACCTGCCAGGTGCCTTCGACGACGCGCTTAGCAACATTCCACTTGAGGGTGATGTAGCCCAAACTGATTATCAGCAATTTGTAGTTGCTTACTTGAGTGCATTTAATGGTAGTGATGAAAAACCAACACTGGCACCTGCCACCCGCTTATTAGCAATGCGCCGCCCTGATGTATTTACACCAATAAGCAATAGCCGCTTAGATGCACTTTGCTCAGCTTTAGGTATCACCAAATTAAATAACCGCGACTTTGAGCGTTATTGGCAAGATGTAGTACAAAGTATTCACGCTATGTCATGGTTTAAAATGGCCAACGCTGGTAATGAACTAGAAACCCAATTAGTAGATATTAAAGCGCTTATACCTTGCTTTTTTTACTATGCAGATACTAACACTGCTGATAACTCTAACTACATTAAGCTACTTAATAAACCTACACGTAGCACTTCTAGCAGCAGTAAAGCGCCACGCCGAGGTAAAGAATCTGCTGAGATTTTAGTGGACCGCGCTCTTGCTGCTGATGATATCCCAGAACATATTCGTGCTAAACGTGACTCCATTATTAGCGAAGTACAGAAAGGTCGTGGCGTAAACGAAACAATTACCCTAATGCGTACCATATTTGGTTAATTAATCAACAAGCAAACCCAAATGGCCTAGCAGCGCTTTGATGGTGCAGCTAGGCTACTTTTTGCACCAGCAAAGTGAACCTTTAAAATAATCACTTTTGTATATCTACCTCATATTATTTTCAATACATTGTTTTAAATAATAAAAATAATTTATAAACAAATAAGTTTAATTTGGCACACACGGTGCAAATACCCCATTAGTAACATAATAAAATGCCGCCAAACAAAAGGTTGTAGTCATTCATAATAAAAAGCCTTGGCGTGCAAAATCATACAATGGGAAATAAGACATGCTAAAACTAAAAAAAACAATATTGATCAGTGCATTGGCATTAACAGGAATGACATCAACTACTGCATTTGCTGAAGTAACAGCAAATGCAGCAGCCACTTCTAACTACTTATGGCGCGGACAAGAGCAAACTGGGGGCGATGCAGCTGTATCTGGCGGTATTGATTACGCTAATGAATCTGGCTTTTATGCGGGCACTTGGGCGTCAAATGCGTCTTGGGCCGATGAAATGACTTACGAGCTAGACATATACGCAGGTTTTGGCGGCGCAATCAATGAAAGCGTGAGTTATGACGTAGGTTATATTTATTACGCGTACCCAGATGCGGCATCAGGTGCCGATGCAGATTTTTCTGAAGTTTACGGTAGCATTAGTGTGCAAGGTTTTACATTTGGTGCAGCCGTACTTGCAACTTCTGCTGCCAATGGTGACGGTACTGATTTTGGTGATTCATTGTATTTAAATGCCGATTACAGCTTCGCTGTTGGTAGCAATGGCACAGAAATGACGCTACATATAGGTCATTACTCAGGCGATTTCATCGGTGATGACAATATCATTGATTATGGTGTATCGGTGTCTAAAGACGGTTTTACTTTTGGTCTATCAGATAACGACATGGACGGCTCTGATGTAAAAGCCTATGTAGCCTACGCTGTAGACTTTAACCTATAAAAAATGTGTTACTTGCTGCAACACTAAGGGCCGCAAGGCCCTTTCTCGTTTCATTGAGATCTTACGGCTACTCAAATTTGTTTTTGCTAAAATTTTTTTACTGCCAGTTTATTTTTATGATTGAATAAGCTTAATAACACTTGCGTAGAAATGAGCCTATCGGTATAAAAACCAAACACTCTAAAAATAAGAAGCGAACAGCCATGCAAGATCACAAAAGCCAACCATTAACCGATTTTATAGAATACCCGCCAGAGGAAATGCTCGAGCGAGCGAATGAGTTTTTACAAACTAGCCAACGCCGCCATAGTATTCGCAGCTTTAGTAACCGCCAGGTGCCAAAAGAAATAATCGAAACCTGTATAAAAGCGGCAGGTACAGCACCTAGTGGCGCAAACCACCAGCCTTGGCATTTTGTGGCCATTAATAGCGCAGATGTTAAAAAGCAAATTCGTGAAGCAGCCGAGAAATTAGAACGCTCATTTTATGAAGGTCGCGCAGGCGAAGAATGGCTTGATGCATTAAAACCATTAGGCACCGATGCTAATAAACCCTATTTAGAGCACGCACCATGGTTGATTGCAGTGTTTAGTCAAAAAAAGGGAGGTGTAAATACGGACGACAAAAACACCAATTACTATGTGCATGAATCAGTAGGGCTGGCCACTGGTTTTTTAATTCAGGCACTACACCGAGCAGGCCTTGCAACCTTGACCCACACGCCAAAACCAATGAGCTTTTTAACCGATATTTGTGGTCGCGACAAAGATAACGAGCGCCCTTACATGCTATTAATTGCAGGCTACCCCGATGAGCATGCAACGGTGCCACTGCATGCACTTGATAAAAAGTCGCTGGATGAAATAGCCACTTTTATTTAACCTCAACTCTGGATAAGAGAATTATTATCCCGAGTTCAGGTTATTCAGTTATTGGTTGATAATCCACTGCTATTTTATCGCCAGCTTTAAGGCCCGTAATAATATGTTGCTGATTATCAATCTGCTCACCTAAGCGCACAAAACGACGCTCAATTTTGTCAGCGTTAATGACATACATCATACTAAGCTGTCCAAAGTCATGTATCCAACGAGGATCTATCAGTACACCTTGGGTGCTTTCAAACGGTAAATGCAATTGTGCATATAACCCAGGGATCATCCCTGGCTGTGGTTCAATTTCTAATCGGATCAGTAAGCTACGTGCTGCGTTATCAACAACAGGTATAATTTCACTGATATTGGCAGCTGTTGTTAGGTTGAGCGAAGGTAAACTCACGTTTAAACGATCGCCTAACTTAAGCTTTACTGCTTGTTGCTCTCGTACATTAAAAGCAAGTTGAAGTTGTTTTGGATTATAAAGCGTTAACAACGGTATACCAGGTGTGGCTGTATCGCCAGGTTCAGCTAAACGCTCAACAACAACACCAGATATAGGGGCTTTAATTTGCGTGTAGTTAAGTGATACCTGCGCCTGGATTTGCTGCTGTTTTGCTCCAGCTAAGTTGGCAGTTAAGTTATCAAATTTTGCTTTAGCATCATCAAGGTCACTCATTGATACTAGCCCTTTTCTCTGTAACTCAGTTACTCTTATAAGTTGCTTTTTAGCTTGGTTTAATGAGGCTTGCACCGCATTAATATTTGCCTCACTTTGTGCCAGCATCGCTTTAAAGTCATCTTGCTTTAGGGTGATCAATAAGTCACCTTGACTAACCTTATCACCGGCGCGCACTTTAAATTGCTTTACTTGTGCCATTACATTTGACGAAATTTGGGTGTTTTGTTTCGCAATTATACTCCCTGGTACATGCTCTGTTCGCGAAATAGTTTGCAGCTCAACAGTGACCACCTCACCTTGATATTGAGTAACTGAAATCTCTTTTAACCCTGCAGGTTGTTTATTACTAAAGCTACCGGCCATGTATAGCACTGCTACAATAACCACAACCAATGCACTGATTGCACCTAAAACTTTTGATTTACCCTGCATGTGCTTCTTCCTCTGGGTTTGTAAACACTAAATAATAAACAAGCGGTACAACAAACAACGAAAACACGGTAGACGCCACGATGCCAAAAATAATTGCTATGGCTAATCCGCTAAATACTGGGTCAAGTGTGATCACTAAGTTACCTAATAAAGTAGTTCCGGCGGTTAATAATACTGGTCGCATTCGTACCGAGCCTGCAGCAATAAGTGCCTCTTTTATTGCCATCCCCTGAGCTCGTGCTTGGTTAATAAATTCGACTAAAATAAGTGAATTACGTACTACAATACCTGCTAAGGCAATCATGCCTATCATCGCAGTAGCGGTAAATAATACCGGCTCAGGAGCCCCTGCTATGGTGCGTTCACCAAATTGATTGAGTAACCAAAATCCAGGCATAATACCAATCACTGTTAATGGAATGGCCGACATAATAATCAGCGACAAGCTAACAGATTGAGTTTGAATGCGTAAAATAATAAATATAGCACTGAGCGCAAAGGCAAAAGCAATGCCCATATCCCTGAACACATCAATGGTGATACGCCACTCACCTTCACCACTAAAGTTAACATCAGTTCCTTGCGGTAATTGCCATGGCGCGGTTCCGCCATTATTAAAAAAGTGCCGTGTTAACCACGCGCTTTTTTCAAACCCATGATCACTTGCGTTTAAATCGGCATTTACATCCGCAATAATCTCTGCAGGCGTGCGTCCATTTAGTTCCGCCATCACATAAATAACGTCACGCTGATCTTTACGCATTAGGGTGTCGGCCACGTTTAATGGTTTAAACTCTCCCAGCTCTGAAAGCGATACTAAAGGCCTAGGTGCACTTGTTATACCTAACTCATTACTGGTTTTAGCTAAGTCCCTATCCCCTCTTACTTGCAGCGCAAGTAATTGTGAAAGCTGATTACGTTCGCTATAAGGCAATTGTAATTGTATTGGGACCGGCTGAGTTTCATCGCTTACGTACAAAACACCAACCTGTTGTCCTTGCGAAGCAATACTAAGTGTTTGTGCAATATTTTGGGTAGCAACAGCACTGAGCGCTGCTTTGGTTTTATCCGTAATAAAGCGCTGTAATGGGGCTGGGGCAACCAAAGAGGTATCAACCTCAACAACATGAGGCTCTTGGCGTAAACGTGCAGCAACATTTTGAGCTGCCTGCCTATGGGTATGCTTATCAACAAAGGGATCACGATACACTTCAGCAACTAAAGTACTCAACACCGGTGGCCCAGGTGGTACCTCGACCACTTTGATAACAATGCCATTTTTTGCTAAAGGAGCAAGTTGTTCGCGTAGCCGCATAACCACCCCATGCGATTGATGATCTCGTGCTGATTTATCCACCAGCAATACTCTGAGTTCTGCTAAATTAGCAGCTTCACGGCGATAATAACCACGCACCATGCCATTAAAATCCATACTAGAGGGCTGTCCAACATATGCGGCTATTTCACTGACTTCATTTAACTGCCATGTGAGGGTTTGAACCTGCTTAGTAAATGCAGCCGTGCTCTCTAGATTAGTACCCTCTGGCATATCTATAAGTACTTGCAGCTCATTTTTATTGTCAAAAGGCAGGAGCTTTAATGGTACCAAGCGCATCACGGGTAACATGGCGCTGATAATAAACAATCCTAATGTTATCCATAGCACCCATTTAGCTCGCCCTTTTGAGGCAAGTAGTGGACTGAGTAATCTTTGGTATAAACCCGCTTTAGGCTCAAGCTCAGGTTGTTCTAGGGTGTTTGGTTTAAGCAATTTCATTGCCAACCATGGGGTGACAAAAAAAGCTACCAAAGTAGACACCATGACACTAATGGGCACGTTAAACGCCATAGGTGCCATGTATGGCCCCATCATGCCAGTAATAAACGCCAGTGGAATAAACGCCACCATAATAGTGAGTGTAGACATAAGCAAAGCATTTCGAATTTCGCTCATTGCGCCAACAACGTGCTGTTTTTTATCGCCTTTGTTATTTATAAAGCGACTAATATTATCAATACCCGTGATTGGGTCGTCTACCAGTAAGCCTAATGATAAAATAAGCGCAAATAAGGTCACCCGGTTAATGGTGTAACCAAATGCAAAATCTAATGAGAGTGTAATGCCATAACAAATAGGAACCGCCAGCCCAACCACCACGGCAGGACGCCAACCTAAAAACACGCCAACAAATATCACCACAGTAAATACTGCAAACACTAAACTTGATGTGAGGTTATTTACTTTTTCATTGGCAGTTTGGCCATAATCTCTGAGTACTGTATAGCTAACTTCTGGTGGCAGTAGGGTACTTGCAAGTTCATTCATCATGGTATGAACATCATTTGCAACAGCAACCGCATTAGTCCCTGTTTGCTTGGCTACGCTTAAAGTAACCATAGGCAACTGCTGCCGTTCAGTAGATTGCGCTAACCATTGGTAATGTTCAGTTTCACTAGGGCCATCGCTGACTGTTGCAATGTCCATCAAGTAAACACTTTTACCATTAACCACATTAACAACTAATTGCTCTACCGCTGATTGTGTTCTTAGTACATCACCTGCCTGAATAGCAATTTGCTGCTGATTATCAACCACATTTCCCACTTGGGTGAGTTGATTTGATACATTTAATGCGTAAAAGACATCGTTTACCGTGGTTTGATGGGCAGCCAGTGCGCTAGCATTTAAATTGATGGTAAGAGTACGCGTACGCCCCGAAATTACTTTAACTTCACTGGTATGCTCAATGCGTTGTAAACTATTAGCAATTTCGTTAGCAAAACGGGTTAGTTCATAATCACCATAGAGTTGCGGGTCTTTACTGTAGAGGCCTAACATCACAATAGGCACGTCATCTACTTCTATTGGACGAATTTGCCAACTTTTGATCACCGATGCCATTGTATGCTTATAACTATTTAGTTTTGCGTAGGTATCTAAAATAGCTTGTTCGCGGTTGTGCCCTACTTCAAAGCGCAGCGTAACCACCGTACTATTAGTTTGTGTGGTTGAGTAAATATGCTTCACTCCCACCAACTGGGCGAGTAATTTTTCGAGCGGTTGTGTTACTAACCTTGCGACTTCAGGCGCCTCAACGTTAGGTGCTGATACATAAATATCGAGCATGGGCACAGTAATTTGTGGCTCTTCTTCTCGAGGTGTCTGATTTAGTGCAAATACTCCAAGTAACAAAGACATCAAAAAAATAACAATCGGAATGCGACCACTTAAACTACTTTTTACCGCATTGTCTATTAAGCTCATTGCACTTAGCCCTTACAAAATAACCCATATAAGGTACCAAGCAAAACGACCGCATTTTCATCAATGACACGATAATAAATTGTTTGGCTCTCGCGGCGCGTAGCCACAATATTTGCTTTACGCAGCGCTGCTAAATGCTGAGATAACGCAGACTGCGCTAATGGCACGGCTTCATTAAGCTGAGATACGCTCATTTCTGTATCTTGCAAAGAACATAAAATCATTAAGCGATTTTTATTGGCTAAAATTTTTAATAGCTGCTCAGCTTGTTCTACATTGCCGGCCATGGCAGTAAAGTCAATATTCATACTATGCTCTTATTCTAAAATAGAGCCTGAGTATAAGACGTTAAGTTAGAAAAGTCTAATATTAGATTTTACTAATATAGATATATCTAATATAGTAGCTGTACTGAATTAAATAACTGGCCTACTATAATGAAACTAAACAATGCACTCAGACTAATCGCTGGCATAATGATTATTGTGTCGCTCTTATTACAAACTTATCATGACCCTAAGTGGATTTACTTTACAGCTTTTATCGCAGTAAACTTAATTCAATCAGCTTTTACTAGCTGGTGCCCAATGATCACTTTATTACGCAAACTTGGCTTTAAGGAATAAACACCATGCTTACACCCATTCCCGATTTACTAAAAATAATTACTCCTAATCAGCGCCGTATTGATGCCGAACAAGCAAAGAAAGAACTTGAGCAAAATAAAGGCTTACTGATTGATGTGCGTGAACCCGCTGAACATGCCACCAAAGCAGCTACTGGCGCAATTAACATTCCACGCGGGTTACTTGAAATGAAACTTATGGAAATAGAAAAAGACGCAGCCCGTCCTATTTATTTACATTGCGCTAGTGGCGCGCGTGCAACATTAAGTGCTGAGGCACTGACTCGAGTAGGTTACAGAAATGTGACAGTTATCACCTGTGATGCAACGAAAGTATTGAATACATTCTAACTTTTTTAACAAAAAAGTAACCTTAATGTGGTACGATTTGCTTTTTATACTTTATAGGTACAAAGCAATGACGCTTACACGAAGAACTTTTTAAAAGCCTCGGCAGCAGGATTTGGGGTCGCAGTCTTATCGTTAGGGTTAACGGGTTGTCGGTTTGATGATGAAGATGATAATTTTATTGACGTTAGTTTTAACCATGGCGTTGCTAGTGGCGACCCACTAGCAGATAGCTTAATTTTATGGACTCGCGTTACACCAAAAGATCCAGCAACCAGCCGTATTAAAGTGCAATGGCAAGCTGCGACAGATGAAAATTTCACCTCTATTAGTCACGATGGTGAAGCCTATATAAGTGCAGTCACAGACTTTACTCTCAAAGTTGACTTACAGGGCCTTGATCCCAACACAACGTATTACTACCGCTTTAAATCAAATGGTAAAACCTCTCCTATTGGCACAGGTAAAACATTACCAACAGGCAATATTGATCAAGTAAAGCTGGCAGTAGTCTCGTGCGCTAATTACCCTGCTGGCTTTTTTCATGTTTATGGTGAAATAGCAAAGCAACCTGACTTAGATGCGGTACTCCATTTAGGCGATTACATATACGAATATGGAAATAATGGCTACGCTACTGAAGACGCAACTAGCTTAGGTCGCTTACTACCTGAAGATAACAGCAATGAAATTATTAGCTTAACTGACTATCGTAAACGCTATGCCCACTACCGTACCGATAGCAACTTACAGGCAGCTCACAGCAACTGCGCCTTTATAACAGTATGGGACGACCATGAGGTTACTAATGATACTTGGCGTGAAGGTGCAGAAAACCATAATGACGGTGAAGGTGAATTTAGCGCGCGTAAACTACATGCCCTACAAGCCTACTTTGAATGGATGCCTATACGTAATGTAGCCGATAAAGAACGTATTTATCGCCGTTTTGAATTTGGTAATTTAGTGTCGCTATACATGCTAGATACCCGTGTGCTCGCTCGTGATGAACAACTCAACTATGCTGATTTTGATTTAACTAGCGCACAGGGCCAAAGTGACTTTGTAGGCGCCATTAGCTCACCCACACGTGCATTGCTCGGTAGTGAGCAGCTAACCTGGCTCACCGATGGTATGACAACCTCAAACTCAAAATGGCAAGTACTTGGCCAACAAGTGTTAATGACCAAGATGCACCTGCCGTTTGAAGTACTACAGCTTTTAGTGAGCCTGCAAGTAAGCCAAGCTAATGGCGCAGACACTAGCGTACTGCTTGCTCAAGCATCAGCATTATTTGCTGAGCTGGCACAAATTAAAGGCCGTATTCTAGCTGGTGATCCAACAGTAACTGATGCAGAGCGTGCGCGTGTTGATACCACCGCACCTTACAATTTAGATGCCTGGGACGGCTACGCCTATGAGCGTGAGGTACTGCTTGGTACAGCTATTGCTGCACAAAAAAACTTAGTGGTGTTAGCCGGCGATACTCACAATGGTTGGGCTGGGCAATTAAAAACTGATGCGAGCAATCCAATAGCCGCATCACAAAATGCGGGAGTTGAGTTTGCCACCTCTTCAGTGTCTTCGCCAGGTCTTGAAAAATACTTAGCACTAAATACACAGGGCCCTGAAGTTACAGTTCAAATGGAGCAAGTTCTTGCTTTACTTGTAAACGACTTGGCTTATAGCAATTTGGCTGACCGAGGTTATCTAACAGTTACCTTCACTCAAGAACAAGCAAGCGCTAAGTGGAATTATGTAAGCAGCATAAAAACAACCTCTTACGAAGTGCAAATCGAGCGCAGCAAAGAATTACGTATGCTAGCAGGTCAGCCTGAAATACAAGGGTAAATTACTCTAAACACGAGAAAACCAATCTAAGGCTCATAACTTCCTTAGGTTGGTTTAATAAAAATAACCTATTTTCAAAGAGAGCTGTTGGTTACTTTTTCTCATCCAATAAAGTAACTAACATTTGCTCGATATTTTTTACACTGTAGGTCAATGAGCGAATCAGTTCGACTTGGCTTGGTGGCTCGTCTTGTTTTGCTTGAACGGGTTGTGCTGCAGTGAGGTTATCTTTTTGCGTTAAAATAGCTTCACGAAATTCACTGGCATCAACTACCCCAAGTAACGATACCAACGCACCATGTCCCGACTGTCCTGCTGTTTCAAAACTTAAACGGTATAGGCCAAACATGCGCATTAGCGGCCCCTGACTCAACCCGACATCAGTGATTTTTTCTAGTGGAATCGATTTTTCTTCTTTAAATAAAATACCGCGTTTAACCACTAGCTTGCGCTCTAGTAAATCGGCCGACATAGCGTCTAATACTCTACTTGCGAGTAGCCACACTAAAAGTAATACAACGGGTAAAAGTATAATAGTTACAACTGGAAAAAGGCTAAATATTGCAGCTAAGCACATCCAGTACTGTTTTACCTTGTTATCAAAAGTGGCACTTTTTAAAGTTATATTAGACATAGTTTTATTACTTTTAAATTATAGTATTTTTAAGTTACATTAATTATAAGTTGTACACAATTCAACCACCTTGATAGTTACAATCCAATAACCACTTTAATTGCCAGCGCAATAAATACCGCACCTAACAGCCTATCTAACCATATATTTTGTTTAGTAAAACCAAAGCGCTTTTTAGACACCTCAGTGAGTAAGGCTACCAATAAATACCAGCCGGTATCTATCACGAAAACCGTTAAGCACATAACAACGCCAATACTTAGAGTAAGATTCTCTGGGTCAATAAATTGTGAAAATAATGCCAGAAAGAAAATTGCTAGCTTAGGGTTTAAAAATGCAATGGCAAAGCCATCTTGTAACGCCTTAGAACTGCTCACGTCGCTTTGCTGAATATGTAGCTCGCTGTCGCTGGGTTTTGAAAATAGTATTTTCAAACCTAAATACGCTAAATAGGCTGCCCCTAAATACACTAAAAATTGGTACACAGTAGGAAATTGCAACATCAATGCACCTAATCCCAACAGTGAAGCTGCGGCATATAAGCCCACTCCAAAACCATGGCTTAATGCTGCCAGCATGCCATTTTTCATGCCACCGCTTAAGCTATGTTTTAATACCACAGCTAAACTGGGCCCAGGCGACATTGCCCCCATCATGCACACCAGTGCTAAGCTCAACCATAATGATAACGCCATTAGTAACCCTTATATTTCTTCATTTTCAATAAGTAATGCATAACCATGCACCTGCCCATAAAAGCCTGTCAATGGCACTGCGTTTATTACTTTCCAACCGTCTTGGCTTAATTCCTGTATGCGATCATTTAGTGCGACTATATCTACCCCCCAAAAAACGGGACTTTCTGAATTCGATTACTTTTTGCATTATAAATACCTGCTTTATAGGCTGTATTCAAAATCATAATGGTGAATACCTTGCTCTATGCGTATCACCATACTGCCAGTTAGTCCTGCTAGCTCATCAGTGCCTGAGTCGGGCACTACTTTTAAAATCAAGCTGTCTTGGCCTTTATCCATCAGCCCAAAATGCTGCAGTACAAAACTGCCTTTCTTGCCTTCTAGCTCGCCTATCACTTGCTCTATTGCAACATAACCAGCACTGCCTTGGGTAGGAGTCATGGCGCTAAGCATTTCGCCTTGGCTAGTTGCCGTTAAACTGCCAGTAAATTGTTTATCAATCGACATCCGACCTAAATTAACGCCTTGCTGGCCATGTGCATAGCCGTCAATAGGCGCTAATGTTACAGTAAACTCACCCGTTATCTGTTTAGTTGTCATAATTTTCCCTGTTGATGATTTTTAATACTATTGATTTTTAATCTATTGATGCCATATCTATACCTTAATCATCAATAAGAATCTACTATGCCTACAGACAAGCCTGCTTTAGATAAAGCCGCTTTTAGCGCTTTATTCCCTATATTTAATTTTATTAAGCCTTATAAATGGGTGGTTCTAGGGGCTCTAGTGGCGTTACTTGCCACCGCAGGAGTTAACTTATCGCTAGGGCAAGGCGTTAAGTTTGTGATTGATCATGGCTTTATTGCCGGCTCGCAAGCGCAGTTACAACAAGCTGTTTTGGTATTAATTGGTTTGATCAGTTTATTGGCGGTGGGTACATTCAGCCGATTTTATTTAATGTCGTGGATTGGCGAGCGAGTCAGTAACGATATTAGAAAAGCTGTATTCAATCGTATTGTTACTTTGCATCCGAGTTATTTTGAAGAAAATCGCAGCGGCGAGCTGATGTCGCGGCTCACCACCGACACCACCTTGTTACAATCTATTATCGGCTCATCATTTTCTATGGCGCTACGAAGCGCGCTAATGTTAGTCGGTGGTTTAATTATGCTGCTTGTAACTAATTTAAAGCTTACCTTGGTCGTCGTGGCCTGCGTCCCTTTAGTACTGGTGCCTATGTTAGTTTTTGGTAAAAAGGTACGCAAACTAGCAAGTTCTAGTCAAGATGCGATTGCCGATATAAGCACCTACGCGGGTGAGATCATTCAAAACATAAAAGTAGTACAGAGTTATAGCCATGAACAGCAAGAGCAATCTGCTTTTGCTAATGAAACCGAAAAGGCCTTTAATGTTGCTAAAAGCCGAATTAAACAGCGTTCATTTTTAATTGCAGCAGTTATTTTTCTAACCTTTAGCGCTATTAGTGCCATGCTCTGGGTAGGCGGTAGTGATGTGCTCGCAGGCACTATGACGGGCGGTGAACTTGGCGCGTTTGTATTTTATGCCATTATGGTGGCCATGTCGGTTGCCACCGTTGCAGAGGTTTACGGTGAATTACAACGCGCCGCAGGAGCCGCAGCAAGATTGCTCGAACTGCTCGCAGTTGAAAGTAAAATACAAAATCCCGAAATTCCACTAGATGATCAGTTACATACAACTACCAGCAACAGTGCAATTTCACTGGAAGGTATTAGTTTTAATTATCCTTCTCGCCCAGATGTAAGCGCATTAAATAATATCAGCCTAAATATTGAAACAGGTAAAACAGTGGCTATTGTTGGCCCTTCAGGTGCCGGTAAAACCACCTTGTTTGAACTGTTACAGCGTTTTTATGACCCTACCAGCGGAACAATTAAATTTCATAATATAAATATTAAAGAGTTGTCATTAAACACCTTACGCAACAAAATGGGGATGGTGGCACAAAACCCGATTTTATTTAGCTCTGATGTTATGCATAACATTCGCTATGGCAACCCAAGCGCCAGTGACGAGCAAGTTTATGCGGCCGCTAAACATGCCCATGCCGATGAATTTATAAAACAGTTACCACAAGGCTATAACAGCTTCTTAGGTGAGCAAGGTGTAAGGCTATCGGGTGGGCAAAAGCAGCGTATTGTTCTTGCTCGCGCCATTTTAAAAGACCCAGAAATACTGCTACTTGATGAGGCGACCAGCGCGCTTGATGCGCAAAGCGAGCATCATGTTCAGGCTGCACTTGAGCACTTAATGCAAAATAGAACAACGCTGATTATCGCCCATAGACTGGCCACGGTAAAACATGCCGATATGATTGTGGTAATGGAAAATGGCGAAATAAAAGCCACAGGCACTCATCAGCAATTAATGGCAAGTAACCCCTTGTATCAAAAGCTATGTGAATTACAGTTTAATCTAGGTTGATTGCACTTTAGTAGTTACTTTTTATGAAGCCATTTATTCATTGCGGTATCGTAAGCCTCAGTTAGCTTAGTTTTATCGCACTTTACACCAGCTATGTAACTATCGGGCAAGTCATTTTTTGGCATAACCCCAGCACCAACGGATACCTTTCTAAAACAGCTATCACCTCGTCGATAAGTGGTAAATTGCATATTTTGCTGCTCTATTTTTAATAGTGGTTTTATCTTGCCTACATGCTCTTTTGGGACTGTAATACGCTTTTTCTGAGGGTCATTCTTTGCAGCATCAGAATGGCCAGTTTGTTGCTGTAAAATACTGTTGAGCCCTTTTTTTAAATCGATCTTTTTATAAGGCTTTAAAATTACAGGTGGAGTATTTTTCGTGGTGGTATTTAGCGGCTTAGTCGTTTTCTCTGTTTTTTTATAATTAATATTTAGTGGTTTTGTTTGGGTTGCATTAATAGGCTCAATAGATTTGATTTCTGTGTTTTTATGAGCGCGTTGTTGAGAGATTGGTTGTGTTGCTTTAATTTTAGCCGGCACACTTACCATATAAGCTTTAATTGGGGTTGATTGCTGTGGTTTTATGTCAGGTGCTTTTAATGTGGCAACAAAAAACAAAACTAATCCGTGTAAACATACTGATAAAATAATTGCCGTGCGCCACGCTGCCATAAATATGTCCTTATCGAAGAACTATTTGTGACAGCTAACGCAGACAAAAGTGCCATTTAAATAAACCCAACCATGCATTTGCGCAGTTTTAGCTATTAACCTTGTGTATTAGGCACTATTTGAATTTCGACGCGGCGGTTTTGCGCGCGACCATTCGCGGTATCGTTAGTGGCAATTGGGCGTGATTCACCAAAGCCGCTCGTGCTTACTCGTGCAGCCATAATTTGTTGGTTTACCAGGTAATTTTTTACACTTTGTGCACGCTGCTCTGAAAGAGTCATGTTGTAACTATCTTTGCCCGTGCTGTCGGTGTGACCTTCAACACTTAAGTAGGTTTTTTCGTATTTATTCATTACACTTGCTATCGCATTTAGAGTGTCATGAAAGCCCGATGAAATATAAGATTGATCAGTCGCAAACGTAATATTAGATGGCATCACTAAGCGTAAGTTATCACCTTCACGTACCACTTCAACTCCCGAACCTGCTAGTTCATCACGAAAAGCAGCCTCTTGTTTATCCATGTAATCACCTACAGCTGCACCCGCTAGCGCACCAATAGCTGCACCAATAAAAATACGTTTATCTTTGTGGTTACCTGTAGCTTTACCTAAAATTCCCCCTGCTGCAGCACCAATAGCGGCGCCTTTACCTGTGTTATTCATTTCACAGCCAGAAAGTAATACAGCAACGACAGTGACACTTAAAAGTGATTTAGTTAACATCATGGTAATTTCCTATTAATTTAGAATTTATTATTGCGATTATGCAAACATTTGTATGAACCAAAAATGAAGAGTAACGTAAAACACGTATTATTACTTACCTCATACGGACTAATGATAGCGTTTCATAAAAATGTCATACTTATTTGTGACACTTTAATGATTTATCAAAAAGGCGATGGCCACTATGTTAATTGCGATTTTTAGGCAGTTTTTTTTACTTGGCTGCATGAGTTTTGGCGGCCCTGCCGCCCATTTAGGTTACTTTAAACACCACTTTGTTGATTCGCTGCGCTGGTTAAGTATCAGTCGCTATTCACAGCTAATAAGCCTCAGCCAAGCTCTGCCTGGCCCTGGCTCTAGTCAGGTTAGCTTTGCAATTGGCGTAGAGCGTGCAGGTGTACTCGGTGGCATCACCGCATTTGTTGGTTTTACCTTGCCTTCTTTTTTAATAATGACACTGCTTGCTATTAGTGCTCACCAATTTGACGCCGTTTATTTTGCTGTGATCACCGGATTGAAGCTCTTTGCTGTAGTGATTGTTGCCGATGCGACCCTCAGTATGGCCAAAAGCTTTTGCAGCAACCTAATCCTTAAGCTAATTGCAGTTATAAGCACCCTAGCTCTTGTTCTACTGCCGATGTTAGGTACACAAATTATTATTTTACTTATTGCAGCCGCAGTCGGCGCTATCTGGCCACTCTTAAAATTAAGTGATTTATCGCAGCAAACTAGCAGTGATCAGGGGAAAGTTAACTGGGTTGCACTTAGTTTATTTGCGCTACTGCTTGGAGTTAGCTTTATTCCAATAGGGCAACAATTTGCGTTATTTGCGCCTTTTTACCAAGCTGGTGCTATGGTATTTGGTGGCGGGCATGTTGTGTTGCCAGTACTTCAAGCGGGTGTGCCAACCTTAAGTGATGATCAATTTTTAACGGCTTACGCCAGTGCTCAGGCTATACCTGGGCCTATGTTTACAATAGCCACCTACTTAGGCGCGCAGCTAAATACCGAGCAGCCAATAATGGGCGCAACTATAGCTACATTATTGATATTTACCCCAGGGTTTTTACTGATGTTGGCATTTCAGAAAAGCTGGATTAATTTAGCCAGTAAGCCCCGCTTTGCCAGCTCAATTGCCGCGCTTAATGCCGCCGTGGTTGGTTTTTTAGCTGCAGCATTGTATTCGCCCATTTGGACTTCAGCTATTAATAGTGTGTGGCATATTGCATTAGTGATTGCTGCATTTGCATGGCTACGTATGAAAAAGCCACCTATTTGGTGGCTATTATTATTGTTTATTGGTGTTGGCCTTGGACAGCATTATTGGGCACTTTAATACTGCCTTTGCTTAGCATATTAGCGCCGTCTGGTGGGCTTAACTGCCCACTGACACTTTGATAAGCGCGCAGTCCAAATACCGGTAATACTGCCAGTAAATGATCCATAATTTCAGCTTGTAAGTGCTCGTACGATATCCAACGTTTGTCTTCACTAAAGCAGTAAAACTCAATCGGTAGGCCATGATTAAGTGGTTGTAGTTCACGCACCATAAGTGTGAGCGAGGTATTGATTTTACTGTGCTGTTTTAAGTAACCCTCTGCATAGCGACGAAATAACCCTAAGTTCGACACCGGATCGGGAAGTGTGCCTAGTCGAATATATTCTTGCAGTGGTATTGCCGCTTCTATTTGCGCTTTAAAATCATCATCAACTAAAAAGATGCTGTTCATATCAATGTTTAAAGAACGTTTAATACGTCGCCCACCAGATTCTTGCATACCGCGCCAATTTTTAAATGAACCGGCCACCAGCATATAAGTGGGTATAGTCGTTATGGTGTTATCCCAGTTACGCACTTTGACAGTATTAAGTCCTAAATCAATTACTTCGCCATCGGCGCCGTAGTTATCTACTTGGATCCAATCACCATAGGTCACTAAGCGGTTGGCAGCAATTTGAATGCTGGCGACAAAACCTAATATGGTGTCTTTAAATACTAATAAAGTAACAGCGGCGATCGCACCAAAACCAGAAAGAATATAAGTCGGCGATTTTTCAAGCACAATACTAACAATTAATATTGAACACACAATAAAGGTGATCAGCTTCACTACTTGAATTAAGCCTTGAATAGGCACTTCTCGGGCAAAGTCTAGTTGGTTATAAATAGCGCCAGCAATACTCACTATACTGCTAATAATAAAACCTATATAAATAATTAATAATGCTTGGCCAATGGTTTTAAGGATCTCTTGGGCAATTGCATTAACGGGGTAAACACTGTCAAATGTGGCTAAAAAAAGTACACAACATAACAAGCAGGCAATTCGTTTATTGAGCTTGGTCAACATAGGTGACAATGAACCAATACGCTCAGGCGAGAGTTTAGTCACCACCTTTTGAATACCCGGTAACATTAAGCGACGCGTAAATAAGTAAACAAATAATAAAGAAAGGATGCCAATGGATGAGGCCGTGATTGCACTGAGAAAAAAAGCATCGGGGACTTTTTCAAACCAAGGAGTAATTAGCTCCTGTAGGTGTGTTTTGGTCATGGTATTTCAATTTCCTTACTGGGAGTTAATTCAGTACTAGCTTGCTGAATATGAATAGCGCTTAATTGCTTATCTTTTTTTGTCCATAAATTATTTAAATATTGCTGAAACTCGGCTCTAAATGCGTGATCTGTTTGGTAACTGCCAATCATCTGTGTATTTATTGGCATCACCTCAATGGTAATATTAATAGACTCTAGTTCGCCTTTTAAAATATTACGACACACATGATCTGACTTACCGCTATACACTAAACTAGTGTTAAGCATAGCGTCAAATTGCTCGTTTAAAACTTCTAAGGCAAAAGCAGTTCCACCAGCCTTAGGCTTTAATAAATGTTGAAAAGGACTTTGTTGATGCTTATGCTTTTGCGCTGTAAAACGCGTACCTTCTACAAAGTTCACTATGGTTGTAGGGTGATGACGAAAATTACGGCAACTGCGCTTAGTACGCTCGACATCTAAGCCTTTTAAATTGGGATTTTTTGCCAATTGCGCTTTGGTCACCCGTTTCATAAAGGGCATACCCATTGCCCACGCACCAGTGCCTATAAATGGCACATACTTAAGCTCATCTTTTAAAAAAACTTAGGAGCTGGCAATGCATCCAACGAGCTTAATACAGCAATATCAAGCCAGCTAATATGATTACTGATTAGCAAATACCAACTATTGGCATTCACCTCCCCGCTAATATTAACTTTAATGTCATTACAGCCTAGCCATAGCCCTAAGCGGTTACCTTTACACCACCCCTTGTACGCACTGTGTAATAATTTACTTACTACGGGTATGGGAAAAACCAATTTAACTAACCCTAGGATAAGTACGAATGCGCCAAATACTATTAAATTAGCGAATAAAACACAGCCAACAATTAAGCCATTTAACCAATTAGGTAACCATTTTTTTAGCATAACTGTTAGCTCATTTTTTATTTTTGTTTTAGATTAACGAGCGTCTGGTTTTTTTCTTCCCACACGCGATTTAATTCAGTTTGAAAACGCACTCTAAAGTCAGGATCATTAGTGTAATCACCAATTAAGTCGTTACTAACGCCTTTTACTTCAACCTGTACATCGATGTGTTTTACTTTACCGGCTGCAAAATCCATAAAAGTAGGAATGCCCTCAGGGTAATGAATAGTAACATTTACCACCTTAGAAATTTGCTCACCCATAGCTTGCATTACAAAAGCCACACCACCCGCTTTTGGTTTAAGTAAGTAAGGAAACGGGCTATTTTGGCGCGCATGCTTTTGCGCTGTAAAACGCGTACCTTCAACAAAGTTAACCACACTAACCGGCATTTCTTTAAATTTTTCACACGCTTTACGGGTCGTTTCTAAATCTTTACCACGCAACTTGGGGTTCTTTTTTAATTGGCTTTTACTGGTGCGGGTCATAAAAGGAAAGTCGAGCGCCCACCAACATAAACCTAAAACAGGCACATAAATAAGCTCTTTTTTCAAAAAGAAGTTTAAAAAAGGTATTTTGCGGTTAAATACTCGCTGTAACACTAAAATATCCACCCAGCTTTGGTGGTTCGCAATAACTAAGTACCAATCTTTTAATTTAAGCTCTTCAAGGCCAGTCACATTTAGCTTTGTTGGCGTTAGTAACGCTTGATTTAACGTGTTAAACGTCACCCAAATAGAGGCACATTGCTTGGCCGTCCAGCTCATTAATTTTTGCAGCCCCTTAATTGGGATTAGCTTAACGATGCCACAAATAAAAATAGGCACAAACCAAAAAAGAGTGTTTATTGCGTAAAAGAAAATACTAAATACACTGCGAATAACTGACATTACTTCTATTCCTTTAAACATCGCGCAGCCACGAACGACCGCGCTTAACTATGCAACTAAATTAATCTTCAAAATAAGTGTAGCCTTCAAGCCCTGCATTGAGCTCGGCTAAGTAACCTTCTTTACAGTGCGCTGATACATCAAGTTTATTAATTTGAGTGGCAAAGTTATCAGCTAATAACTCGCTATCATAATCAACAAATTTTAATACATCCTTAACGCTGTCACCTTTAATGGCATTGGTTAATACATACCCTTGTTCATTAAGCTCAACATGAACTGAATCGGTATCACCAAATAGGTTATGTAAGTCACCTAAAATTTCTTGGTATGCCCCTACCATAAACATCGCAATATGATACTGCTGACCTTGTGTATATTCAGGAATAGGTAAACTGGTTTCAATTCCTGCACCTTCAACGTACTCACGTATTTGCCCGTCAGAATCACAAGTAATGTCCTGGATAATAGCGCGCTGAGTAAGCGGCAGCGTTAGGTTTTCGATGGGCATAACCGGAAATAACTGCTGAATGCCCCACACATCGGGTAACGACTGAAATAATGAAAAATTCACAAACAGTTTATCGGCTAGTTTTTCGTTTAAATCATCCAGCACTTCGCGGTGAGCTCGTGCATTAGAGCTTAATGAAGCACGAACGCGATGTAAAATAGTAAAATAAAGCTGCTCTATTTTCGCCCACTCTAACATGCTCACTAAACCATGTACGTATTGATCATGTGCTTCACTAAATAAGTGCATTGCATCATGATAAATCTCTAATGCCATACGCGGGTTCAAACGTTGTAAACACTGCCACATTTCATCCAATACTAAGGCACTGTTTATAACAGGTGGTTCTGGGTTTAAATGATTTGGCGCTTTTTCAACATCAATCACATCGGTAATAAGCACCGCATGATGTGCAGTAAGAGCACGGCCAGATTCGGTAATAATTGCAGGGTGAGCTAAGTTATGTTGGTCGCACACCTCGGCAAATGCATTTACTACATTACGCGCATATTCTTCGACTGTGTAGTTCATTGAGCAAGCACTACGTGAGCCTGAACCTTCGTAGTCAACGCCAAGCCCGCCACCCACATCAACAGTATTGAGCGGTACACCGTATTGAGTTAATTCAGCAAAATGGCGAGCACATTCGCGCAAAGCGCGATGAATATCGCGAATATTGGCAATTTGTGAACCAATATGAAAATGTACCATTTGCATTAAATGCAACTTGTTATGTTGCTTAAGGACTTCTACTGCACTGAGTACTTGGCCTGCAGTTAAGCCAAACTTGCCTTTTTCACCACCGGTGTTTTGCCATTTACCTTTACCAACCGAATTTAAGCGAATACGAATACCAATAGCAGGTTCAATACCTAAATTATCAATTTCTTCAAGCAATGTGGTTAGCTCAGAGAGTTTTTCAACCACAATTTTAACGCTGTGCCCCATTGCTTGACCGATACAGGCTAAACGTAAAAACTCACTGTCTTTGTAGCCGTTACATACAATAGTAATAGGTTCTTTTGCCACACCTAAAATTGCCATTAGTTCAGGTTTAGAACCGGCTTCAAGCCCCACTAAACCACTTGGGTGTGCCAATAGTTTACTGACTACAGAGCGCTGTTGATTTACTTTTATAGGGTAAACACAGGTGTATTTACCATTATATGCACGGTTGCTACGCGCTTGAGTAAACGCATTAGTAAGCGTATCTACACGGTTTTTTAAAATATCGGTAAAGCGCACTAATACAGGTAAGGTTAACCCTTGCTGTTTAAATTGCTCAGTAAGCTGGCTTAAAGAAATGGCAGGTTTTGTTTGATCGCCATCCGGATAGGCTATCAATTCACCTTGTGCGTTAATGTCAAAATAACCATCGCTCCAATGAGCAACATTGTATGTAGCACGTGCAGTTTCTAAACCCCAAGTCATGGCAACTCTTCTTTATTAAATTAGGTGTAAAGGGGCATTTTAATACGTCACTATCTGCTAAGCTAACAAAAATTGAACTTTCCCCTCTTTATAGCTAACTTTATTCGCTAAAGAGCGTAAAATTTGATTGAGCAATAGCCCAAGCACTGGCAGAATTGCCTCCTTTTTTCATACTCAACCAAAAGTGTAACAACAACTATGGCAAATTTAGATCAAGGTAAGTGGTTTACTGAAATTAGCGACCGCGATGGCAGCGCATTTTCATTACGTATTAACAAAAAGTTAGATGAAAAACAGTCTCCTTTTCAAAAAGTAGAAATGTTTGAAACCACAGACTTTGGTAATTTAATGATCATTGATGGTTGCACTATGGTGAGTAGCCGTGAAAACTTTTTTTATCATGAAATGATCAGCCACCCAGCATTGCTAGCACATCCAGACCCTAAAAATGTGGTTATTATTGGTGGCGGCGATTGCGGTACGTTACGTGAAGTACTTAAGCACCCAAGTGTAGAAACTGTAACCCAAATCGATATTGACGAAGTGGTTACCCAAATGTCGTTAAAGTACTTCCCAGAGTTATGTGAATCAAATAACGACCCACGTGCTACTGTAATGTTTGACGATGGCATTAAATACATGCGCGAAGCAGCTGGTGAGTCTATTGATGTAGTGATTGTTGATGGCACTGATCCAGTTGGCCCAGGAGAGGGTTTATTTAATCATGCGTTTTATACTAGTTGCTTAAACGCACTTCGCTCTGGTGGAATACTCGTACAACAAAGTGAATCGCCACTTATGCATATGCCACTACTGGTTGAAATGCGCGAAGCTATGCTAAATGTTGGTTTTAACGATTTGCAAACTCTTCCATTCCCACAACCTATTTACCCAAGTGGTTTATGGTCAGTGACGCTAGCTCGCAAATCTGAAGCATTTAACGGTTTTAGAGAAGATGGCGCAGCAATTATTGCTGAGCATAGTGAATACTACAATGGCGGTATTCATCACGGTGCACTCGCAACACCTAATTACATGAAACGCGCTTTTAACAAAAAATAAAAAGCCATAAATACAAAGTTGGGCTCGCAAGAGCCCTTATATGTTTTTCTTTTTTCTACTAACTAAAACCGAAACTGAGCATTTAATGCTATTTGCTGCTGCGATATCCTCGATGCTTTATTCATAGCTACTCGGTTATCTGCTTGGCTATGAAGCGCTGATCCCTCAACACCTATTTGCCATTGTGGTGTAAGCTGATAACGCCAAGTTGCTGTTAGTCCCTCGCCATAACTTGCATTAGGGTCAAACATCCAATCGTCTTTGTCTGTCACCTCAAAATAATCGTAACGTACTGAGAAACGGTGGCGTTTTATTTTATGACTCAATAATGCAAAATGACTGTAAAATCGAGTATCAACACCGCGTTTTTGACCCATAGCCGTACCACCCGACATTATTTGGATAATTAATCTTGTTTTCGGTGTAAATTTATTTAACCATGCAACACTTAAAAATCGAGTATCCCAAGCATATTGGCCCGTATTATAATTAAGGGCGCCAGGGTCACTATTGTTATCATAGTAATACACTCGCAACTGAGATTTTTTTAAATAATCCCAATGCCCACCAACGTAATAACCAAATCGCCCATCGACCTCTTCAAACGGTAAAACTTGGTTTGCTTGAAATTGTAACTGTGGAGTATTTAAAGACGCTACAGGCGCAAAAGCGAGAGCCTCATTAAATGTTGTTTGGCGATCATGCAAAGCAAAGCCTCGCCAAGCGAGTAATGTCCCCGCAGGATCGTTACCTTTAAATGTCGCACCAACCAAACTAAAACTATGGGCACTATTAAAATTACGGGCTGGGCGTTTAATTGTTGCTTCAACACCTAGCGTTCGCAGCTCTTCACCTACCCAAGAGTTAATTGCCGAATTGGTATAGTTATATGCAGATAACCAGCCCATATCAGGGTTTTCTAATGACAATTGTGGATAAAAGCCACCCACTTTAATATGCCATTTATAATCACTGCGAACTAAAGGTTTATATTGCAGATAAGCCTGGCTAATCCCCAAAGTGCTTTTTGGATCTTGATATAAATTAACTACACCATGGGCAGACCAACTAGAACTTATATCTGCACTTAAATCAATAATTCCCTGTGATAAAACCACACCTTGATTAGCCGCATCATGGCGATATAGACCAATCCCACCTTCTTGCCAGCTTAGTTGTGAATCACCTTGCACTGCCCTTACTTGCAGCAAACCTTTAACTTGTGCGCTGACAGTAAAAACACTCAACAAGCAAATAACAACGGCTAAGCGCAATAGACTATTCATAATCGTCAAACTCATCAACTTCAACCCTAATAGGCAAAGTTAGCTTTTGTTTTAATTGATAACTTAATTTATTGTTAGTTATAACAACTTCTTGCGACTCTATGTTGCTAATATCCCTAAATCCTTCATGCCAAACATTTAGTTTATAGGCTCCATTTGGGATATCGAACGATGCTACTCCTTGCTCATTGGTGATTGCATAATATGGGCTATCCACAACAACAATGTAACCCAACATCCAATCATGAATATTACATCCGAGCTCCACAACTCCTGTTTGCTCAAATGTAATTGGGTTTTGTGGTTGTTCTCGGTAAAGTTTTAATTCAAATGTTTTGCTTTTAGAAAATGAATACACGTGATGCATTATTGAATCAGCATTAGGAAATTCAACTTGGCTGTTTTTTTCAACGACTAAGATATGTGGCGTAAATTGGCGATTTTTTTGTGTCATAGTGAATAGTGATTGATTTAAATTCACCTCAGAAGCTTGCTCTGGAGCTAACCAAACAACAACATTTTCTTGAACTTTTTGGTTGTTATCATAAACAGTAACCGTTGCTGCACTGCTATTAAAAACAATTATAAAACCTAAAATAGCGATTAAAATTTTCAGCATATTTTTTTCTTGTTAAATTCTTTTTATTTATTATAGAACTAATTAGATAAAGTTTTGCAGATTAATTAACACACTCTTTTTCAGCTAATTAATTGAATACGTATGCAGCTATCTCGTAATAGTGGGTTCATCACTTTATGCTCATAACCTACGGTTTGACATCAAGGACACACAATGAGATTACCTTTACTACTAGTTGCTTTACTTGCAAGCAGTGCTTTTGCAAAAGAAGCCACGCTGAAATCACCTGATCAAAAAATTAAAATCACCATTTCTGATCAATCATCATCTCCTCATTACTCTATTAGCTTTAATGGTAAGCCTGTTATTGAGCAATCACGCTTAGGTTTTAGGTTTAAAAGCAAAGCACCTTTTGACGAAGGTTTTGTTATTAGTAAAGTAACTCGCTCACAAACCGATAGCCAATGGCAGCAACCTTGGGGAGAGCGTCAAACCGTTGTTGATAAGCACAACGAAATTGCTGTTACCTTCAATAAACCTGCGCCCCACGCTGGCACATACATTGTGCGATTTAAAGCCTTTGATAGCGGTGTAGGTTTTCGCTATGAAGTCCCTAAGCAAGCCGGTTTTGAACAAACTGAAATTACTAAAGAACTGACCGAATTTGCGATTGCCGCAAAAGATAAAGCCATCGCATGGTGGATACCTGCTCGCGGTTGGAACCGTTATGAATATGTCTATAACACCACAGACTTACAAGATGCTGCACTTGCTCATACCCCTTTTACCTTTAAAAATGGTAACGGTGTACATGTCAGTATTCATGAAGCAGCTCTGGTAGATTATGCAGGCATGGTGCTTAATCAGCGTCGCCCTGGTACGTTTAGTGCCGATTTAACGCCGTGGTCTGATGGCATTGCGGTTAAAAAGCGCGGCGCATTCAACACTCCTTGGCGCACCATTCAAATAGGTGAGCGAGCGATAGACTTAGTTAATTCAGATATTATTTTAAACCTGAATGAACCAAATAAGCTCGGTGATGTATCGTGGGTTAAGCCAGGTAAATATGTAGGTATTTGGTGGGGAATGCACATTAATGAAACAACTTGGGGCAGTGGAGAAAAACACGGTGCCACCACAAAAAATACTAAATACTATATGGACTTTGCCGCTGAGTATGGCTTTGACGGCGTATTAGTTGAAGGTTGGAACACTGGTTGGGATGGCGACTGGTTTTATAATGGCGATGTATTTAGCTTTACTCAGCCTTATGACGATTTCGATATTGCAGCGCTTACACAGTACGGTAAAGAAAAAGGGGTGCAGTTAATTGGTCACCATGAAACCTCTGGCAATGTTAGTAATTATCGCGACCAAATGGAAGATGCTTTTACACTTTACGAAAAATCAAATGTAAGCCAAATAAAAACTGGTTATGTGGCCGATGGTGGCAATATAAAACGCATAGATGAAAACGGCATTGCCCGTTTTGAATGGCATGACGGTCAATTTATGGTAAATGAATACTTACATAATATCAAACTTGCCGCTAAATATAAGCTAAGCATCAACACCCATGAACCAATTAAAGATACCGGTCTGCGTCGTACTTACCCTAATTGGATTGCCCGTGAAGGTGCGCGAGGCCAAGAGTTTAACGCATGGGGCACGCCACCTAATCCACCAGAGCACATTCCAATGCTTGCTTTTACCCGTATGCTTGCAGGACCAATGGACTTTACCCCAGGTATTTTTGATATGGGCTTTAATGGCTTAGGGGGCGATACAAATCGCCCACAAACAACACTGGCAAAGCAATTAGCATTGTATGTAGTAATGTACAGCCCAATTCAAATGGCGGCCGATTTGCCGCGAAATTATTTAGCTAAACCCGATGCTTTCCAATTTATTCAAGACGTACCAACCGATTGGCAGCAAAGTATTGCGCTTGATGGTGAAGTAGGCGACTTTATTGTATTTGCACGCAAAGAGCGCAAGCGCGATAACTATTCAGGTAACGATTGGTACTTAGGTGCAGTTACAGACGAAAATGCCCGTACCATAGAGGTTAAACTCGACTTTTTAGGTAAAAATAAACAGTTTGAAGCGCAAATTTACAAAGATGGCGATAAGGCAGAGTGGAAGAACAATCCTTATGATTTAAGCATTGAAAAACACACCGTTACCGCAAATGATAAACTCACACTAAAATTGGCAACCAGTGGCGGTACTGCAATTAGGTTTAAAGCTTTATAAGAACCGAGATAAAACAGGAGGCACGAGCCTATTTCGTGTCTTCTTTTTAGTCAGCAACCTTTAAATATTATTAACATCTAAACTAGTCTATAACAACTGCTCAATGCTATAGCTCATAACATTAATCACATCGTTGTCATGATCACTTTTGCTATTAATAACAGCTTTATTTACTGCTTAAAAAGCGGCTTCTCCGATCCTAGCTACCCCTAATAAATAACATGTGTAATACAGTGTAATAGTTTTATTTCCCTCACTATTCTACTTTTACCGATAAGTGCTCTTTAGCTCAATTAGTAATAGTAGGATTATTATCATGGAACGTTTTAAGTCGGTCACAACCATTGCTTTAACATTAATCGGTTTAAGCTCAATCACGACTCACGCAGCAGAGAAATCAACCGAACAATATACATCACCAACTAACTGTAGCGCTCAAAACGATTGGTTTAAATCTCCAGTTAAACCACCTAAAGAAGGTAAAAATAGCCCGTTTGCATTTATAAAAGGTCAAGACCCGTCAACTAACTGTGACTTTCACCAATGGTCTTGGCAAAAGTTTCTGTATTTAACGCAAATCGATCAAAATACTAATCAACTAGTCCTGTTTGGCGATGATTACTTGCAGGTAAATAATGAAATGATGCCCTATTTTGAGCCTTGGAATGATTTACTCAATCCGACAGGTTTTAAGTTAAACTCTAACCTGATTTTAGAAGACACTACCCAAGCTGGCAGCCATGGTGAGTTATTTACAAAATACGGTAATCAGCCTGCTTATTATTCTATTCATATAAACCAAGAATTTATCAAATCGGCAACTAAAACCCCCATTACCATCAGTGATCAATTTGCCGTAGGGTCAGTTGAAATAAAAGCAGCTTGGTTGGCAACAGACCAGCTACGCGCATTCTATTCTGAACAAGAAATAGACGCGCAGTTTTATACTCGTCAAGCACTGATAAAAGCGGATAATAAAACCATCCGCAGCAGTAAGGTCGCATTAATCGGTATGCATGTTGTTGGGGTAGTAGAAAATCACCCTGAATTTATTTGGGCCACTTTTGAACATCAAGTATCAACGCCTGATTATTACGGTTCAATGAGTACGTTTCAAAAAGTCACTACAACTTACGATGCAAATAAAGTGGTAAGCGATAGCGATAACTTTATTTTTTATAGAAAAAATACCACTGCTGGCAACGCCAATCTAAGCTATCCACATGGTGAAACAACTACTAATACGTTTCGACTTTATCAATTTGGCGTGCCTAATGGCGCAACTTATACAACAGTCGCCACAGCCACCCAGCAAAACCAAGATGCCGAAAATTTTAATAACATTCAACAACTCAATCACAGCGTACAAAAAGCTTTAGCTGCACAAGCATCCCCATGGCAACACTATTTTTACGCAGGTAGCGTTTGGTTAAGCACGCTAGATTATCAATTTAGTAATGGCATTAGTGGCAATATTGTCCCGCCAAATGCTAACGATAAACTTCGTGGGTCGCTGGCTCTTGCCAATATAACGATGGAAACCTACACCCAAACCTATGGCGACCCTAATCAAACTGCTAATTATGCAATTAACAATTGCTTTGCGTGTCACGGCATAACGGCGGGTAAATCAACCATGGCTGTAAGCCATATATTTAA
This sequence comes from Pseudoalteromonas sp. KJ63-1, assembly GCF_055808145.1. Next base: position 3,102,892 of record NZ_CM147855.1, read on the forward strand.
TAATTTTGACAAATTACGCAGCGCCAATAAACAACTCAATGTGCGGTCAGCTCAATAATAATGAATTTGCGTAAAAGGACTTTTAGAGCTAATACCTCTAAAGCCGCCCAATACTATAAGGAATATAATAATGCCTAAAAAACAGAGCATAAAAACGCCAGCAACAGCTAACAATGTGCCGTGTTGGTCAAATGACAAAGATGTTGAATTAGCCTGCCAGCGGTTAACTGAAATGTTTGTTGGCCTTGGTCAAGTGCCGCGTATAGACAAAGGTCAACAGCCGGCACAGCGAGCTGTGTTTAGAAAGCAACATGGCATCGCTTACGGTCATTTTACAATCAACCCAGATATAGACCCACAATTTAAAATTGGCATTTTTGCAGGTAAAAAATACGAATGTGCAGTGCGCTTTTCTAGTGATACCTTACCATCATCTCCAGATTTACACTCAACGTTAGGCTTGGCTGTAAAACTTTTTGGAGTCGATGGACCAAAATTGATTGGCGAAGGCGAAACCGCAGATTTTATTTTTCAAAATATGGATCGGTTTTTTACCAAAGATGCACAGCAAATGTGCCAATTCACCACAGCAGGTGTGATCGATAAAAACTATGATGCCTATTTAGATAATCCAAAAAACAAGCAAACATCTGATATTTTAAAAGCAATGCAAAAGGTTGAAGCAAGCTGTTTAAGCGCCAATTATTGGGCAATATTACCGTTCAAATTAGGTGAGCAACAGATTGTAAAATATCGCCTAGTACCTGAAAACGCTGATCTGGGCGCACCCAGTGTCGATAATGATTACCTTGCTCTAGATTTGCAGCGACGTTTACGCCATAGCGGTGCAACATTTCGCTTTGAAGTACAATTAAGAACAAACCCTGAAGAAATGCCTCTTAATAATGCCCAAGCCGAATGGAGCTGCAAAGCTGCTCCAGAAGGAAGTCCATTTGTTTGTATTGCTCGATTACATTTAGCGCAACAAAATATTACTGCCACTGGCCAAGCTGAGCTTGGTGACAACTTAGCATTTAATATTTGGCGTACTTTAGCTGCCCATGAGCCTTTAGGTAGCATTGCACTAGCTCGAAAGTCAGCCTATGCGGCCAGTGCTCATGCCCGACATACAGCCAACGGCCAGCAACTACAAGAGCCTAAACAGTTAAGTGAATTTAAGCCGCAGCAAGATCAAGATACTGACTCTGAATGTATTGTTTATGCTGGTATTTATCCGCCCATAGGTGTAATGCGCGTGGGTAATAGCAAAAAAGACTACTTCATTGGCCCACAACAACCGCAGCCCATAGCTCATAATGATGAATATAGTTATCGAGATAAAACAGGAGCATTAAAGCGCCAAGCGGCTGAATTTAGAATTTACGGTTTTAATGCCGCTGGTAAAGCGATAAAAGAACTAACTCTCGATAATGCAGAAATTACTTGGCACGCTGAATTAGCCAATCAAAAAGCCTCTTGGTACGAATTTCAAATTGCGTTAGATATTCCAGAAGCCGCAGATGCACCGCCATCACTACTTCGTAATAACAATGTAACTGATCGTAGCAAGCTGTTAATCAAGGGGGGCAAACACAGTATAAGCTGCAAAAATATAACATCTAAGCATGAATTCATTGGTCAATTTATGGATCAAGATGTGTATTTAGGCGAAATGCGCAGTGATCAACATGGTCGCTTAGTCATGCTCGGTGGCCATGGCGTATCACGTAACGTAAACGGCGATATAGCCATTACCTTTGCAAACAATGAAGGTTGGTATGATGATACCTCAGATGGTCCAATTACCGCAGAGGTTGTATATCAAGGAGTATCGCTAAGAGTAGAACCCGCTTGGGTTATTTGCGCACCACCAGATTATGCACCAATGCAAAAATCAGTACGCACTATGTGGGATTTAATGCGCGACGTTGCTGTAGACGCCGGTATGCTGGCTAGACCACAGCGACCTTCATTTAGCAACGACATTCAACCCATATTTACCCGAATGACAGACTTACAATGGGTTAATGATGGATTTGCTGGCGCATTTGGCTGGGGAGGTCAATTTAATTACACCACACAAGAATGGCTAGAAAAGCTTAGCGATCCTTCTCCTGCCTATCAGGAATTACGTCGTACACTGTCTAATAACTTTCGCCGTTTTGATGTTCCCGGTGCGCAAGCTCCACAACTATGGCCTTGGCTGTATGGCGATGCGATTAGCATTCCTCCCACTGGCTCAGTGCGCCAACATGCAACCTTATCAAATTTGCAGTTGAGTTTTTTAGATCAATGGGTGAAAGGTGATTTTATTAATGATTACACTCCTCAATCAGCTTGTCCGGCACATGCAAATATAACCGTTTTAGATGATTACCCTATTGCTGAACAGCCGGACCTACTTACTCGCGGCGCGATGGAGTTTTGCCTTGCTGATGCATTTCATCCAGGCTGTGAAATGACTTGGCCAATGCGAACTGCAGGCATGTATATGTCGGCATTCCGACTCAAGCACGCTCAAGCGGGCTCATCAAGTGACCGTTACTACTATGGTCCGGTAATGAATAGCGACGTTTATACCCTCGCACAGGGACCTTTGTTTGGCGGTCAAGTAGCTGGTGGAATAACACGCTGGATGGCAATTCCTTGGCAAACTGATACCGCAAGTTGTAGAGATGGCTACAGCTCTGAGTACGATCCATTTTTACCGACTTTTTGGCCTGCTAGAGTGCCAAATCAAATAATGAATCAGTTCCGCTATCAACAAGTACTTGATACCTCATTATCTGACAGTACTCGCCAACAGGCTTTTTCTTATCGTACTGATTGGCTTGATGATTTACCTTTGCATGGTAATCCTGCCACTTACACAAACCAAATCAATAGTATGATAAACAACTTTGCTGAACTTGCGATTGTACAACCTCATATAGGTGTAATAGGCGATACACAATTTCCTAGTGCAATGCAGGTTGGTATATTGCCTCATAATTCACGAGGTGAGGCAAAAGTTAACTCAGCGAGTAATGCGATACAGCATATAAAAGCCATATTATCAGCTGAGCATACTTCACATCGCAGTCAAAGCAACTTAGGCGTTACTGAAAAAGCGAGCCGTTTTCACCACAACAAAGGACGCTAAACCAATGGTGATACTTCAAAAGAACGAATTACAAACGGATGTTGTGATCATTGGTGCAGGTGTGGCGGGCTGTATCGCTGCACTTGCTTTATGTGATTCATACCAAGTTACTTTGATTGATAAGTCTGAAATACCCGATGAGCGAATTGGTGAATGCTTAGCACCTGCGGCAGGACGTATTTTACAACAGTTAGAGTTGTTAACTGAATTTGAGCATCAACTCGCAACCACTGCACTAACGCCGCAACATTTATATAACGCGGGACTGCAGATAAGCTGGGGCCAATCAACCCCCTATATCACTGATAACCTAAGTAATCCGGATGGTTTGGGTTGGCGTTTGGATCGTCAAGTATTTGAGAGCTTTTTACGAGAAAAGGCACTACAGCGGGGTGTACGCTGTATTTGGCCTGCTAAATTAGTACATAGTGAATACCAAAGGCAATGCTGGCAAATAACACTGACACAATTACAACACGAAAAAACAATCAATATAGCGAGCCAATTCGTAATTGATGCCACTGGCAGAGAGGCTCATTTTGCAAAAAACTACACCCCTCGCAAACAACATGATCGTCTAATATCTTGCTGGGCAACTCTAGATAATACGTTTGAAAATCAACTAGGTAGTATTTGCGCTTCGCAAAACGGCTGGTGGTATAGTGCACCATTACCAAATCAGCGTCGTGTTTTAGCATTTCAAACTGATCCGGATTTACTTATCAAAGACCTGCACCGAGATGCAAAGGTATTTACTCAGCATGCGCAATGCTATGACAATCAAGCGAGGATTCTCGATGTATGTCAACAGCCAATAACACTGCATGGTATCGTCAGTGCAAACTCCACCCGACTGGTGTATTTTGCAGGTCAACAATGGGCCGCTTTAGGTGATGCGGCACTAAGCTTTGACCCAATCTCATCACAAGGAATTTTTAATGCGATGGCCAGTGCCATGCAGCTTGCCGATCTGATGAAAAAACTCGATATAGTCAATAAAATAGAGCACGATTCTCAGCTACAATTTAAAAAATTGTATCAGCAACAAATAGAGCAAGTTTGGCATCGCTATTTAGATCACAAACGCTATTTTTACGATCAAGAACAACGCTGGCCCAACAGTCCTTTTTGGCAACGAAGACAGCAGCCAAATAGTGTATATGGTTAGCTCACTTTTATGGGTAAATACGCCTCTGCACTTAAACCACCTTCAGGGCGATTAACGAGTTTCACTTTACCGCCATGCATATCAATTATTCGCTTAATAATAGCCAAACCTAAGCCGCTGCCTTCACTACCGCGCGCAGCGTCACCTTGTTTAAACGGCTCAAACACAGACTCCAACTCGCTTTCAGGAATACCCGGACCACTATCTTTGACCGCAATAACCACATATTTTTTATTGGAATTAAAATAACTGAGTACTTCAATATCACCCTCTGAGTAACGCAGTGCATTTTCTATCATATTGGTCACTACTCGCTTAATCGCGACACTACTGATGGGAATTTTTCCAATATTAGGATTCGGTTTAAACGTGATCACCCGTTGATGCTTAAGCTCACTTTGTACAACTTCACCAAGGAGCGCATTAATATCTTCGCAGGTTTGTTCTTCACGTTTATGATGGCGTAAATATTCGATAAATTGATCGATAATGCCATTCATATCTTCAATATCGTAAATAATGCCTTCACGTAAATAATCATCTTCATCTACCATCATTTCTGTGGCTAAACGAATACGCGTAAGCGGTGTGCGTAAATCATGAGAAACACCGGCCATGAGTAATCGGCGGTCGTTTTCAAGGGCGGCAATACCTCGCGACATTTGATTAAAGGCGCGCGTTACCTCGATAACCTCACTCGACCCTTGCTCTTGTAACTTGGTACTAAAGTCGCCCACCCCTACTTTTATCGCAGCTTGTTGTAATGCTTTTAATGGCCGGTTCAAATGCCTGGCAAATAACCAACCTCCTAGTACACTTAAAAAGCCGATACTAGAAAGATAAAAGGTCAAAAACTCAAGGTTACTTTCTTTAAACCCGGTAAGCGGCACTTTGACCCAATAACCCGGCGCCTGCGGGGCTTCTACCCAATAAATAAGCGGATCAGTTTGACTAATACGCACCCGAGAAAAGCCATTTAATTGCTCAGACATACTGCGCGATAGCCCAGAATACTCACGACTTTGGCCTAAACCATTACGCATAGCTTCACGCTGAGTCATTACTTCAATGCCCGTTATCTCAAAAAACTTCTCAGAGACTTCATCGGTAACTTCAACACCATCTTCCCAATCTATAAACACGGTTTTAATTTGCTTAGCCAGCATTAAATTAACTTGCTCAATGGTGGGTTTAACTACATATAAGCTGACCGTGACGTAAGAGACAATTTGGTTAATAAGCAACAAAGCGGCAACCAAAAATACGGTTTGTCCAAACGCACTACGCGGAAACATTCCCATAATGATTACTTTTCACCGTCAGGAACAAATACATAACCTAAACCCCATACCGTTTGAATATAGCGTGGGTTAGCGGCATCGACTTCGATCATTCTACGAAGACGTGATACTTGAACATCAATGCTGCGCTCAAGCGCACTGTAGTCTCGCCCTCTAGCTAAGTTCATTAATTTATCACGACTTAATGGCTCACGCGGGTGAGACACTAACGCTTTTAACACCGCAAATTCACCACTAGTGAGTGACACAGTGTTATCGCCTTCACTCATTTCGCGGGTGGCTAAATTTAGGGTAAATTTACCAAACGCAATTAAGTTCTCCTGCGCTGAAGGCGCCCCTGGTACTTCTTTTGATTGGCGACGTAAAATAGCTTTTATACGTGCTAATAGCTCGCGAGGGTTAAACGGTTTCGGAATATAGTCGTCAGCGCCGAGTTCTAGGCCAATAATACGATCGACTTCATCGCCTTTAGCGGTCAGCATAACAATAGGGATTTGGTTTTCTTTTTGGCGTAAACGTCTGCAAATAGACAGCCCATCTTCGCCCGGCAGCATTAAATCAAGCACCATTAGATGAAAGTTTTCACGCTCAATTAGTCTATCCATTTGCTCTGAATCGGCAGCTGTTCTGACAATAAACCCTTGCTCTACCAAGTAGCGTTCCAGCAAACTGCGTAAACGTTTATCATCATCCACCACCAATACTTTTACTGTCTCTTGTCCCATAACCTGTTGCTTATTTTTATAATTTATTAACCGTTAATATAAATGAAAAACTTAATAATAAAAAACTAATTAAGTGCTTAGATTGTTACTGAACATTTCAAATTCATTGATAACTATTTTATCTCGACAAGTTGCCTTTATTTTAATACCTTGCCACTCATGAAAACCAAACAAGAACTCAGCGTGAAAACAAATTTAATTACTCGCGAAGGTTATTTACAATTGCAGCAAGAACATGATCATCTTTGGAATGAAAAACGTCCAGAAGTGACTAAAATTGTGAGTTGGGCTGCCAGCCTAGGTGATCGCTCTGAAAACGCAGACTATCAGTACAACAAACGTTTACTACGCCAAATTGACCGTCGTGTTCGCTATTTACGAAAACGCATCCCCGATTTAAAAATTGTTGACTACTCACCCGTGCAAGACGGCAAAGTTTTTTTGGAGCGTGGGTAGAAATAGAAAACGAGGCCGGTGAGTGTAAAAGATTTAGAATTGTTGGCCCCGATGAAATTTACGATCGCAACGACTATATTTCTATCGATTCACCAATGGCGCGAGCGCTATTAAAAAAACAAGTAGACGATGATTTTGAGGTAATGACTCCTCAAGGTGTCAAGCAATGGTACGTGAATACCATTACCTATCAAAAATGACATCGCTTAGTTTTGATTCAGATCACATTAACTTTTTATTGTTTATATTATCTGAGTAAGCTATAACTAAAGTTACTCAAGTAATGTTGTATTAACTTGAGAGTAGTTAATTAAGGTAACCATTATGTCAAACATAACAGCGCGCATATTACAAAACGCCCTCGTGTTTGCACTCTTTATGAGTGTGAGTTTGACATTGCATGGCGCACCTAAAAATAACAAACTTGATGCTGGTTTTGCTCCAGCTGAATTTATTGTTTGTGACTCCCCTGACCAAGCAACCCTCGACACCGATATAGATTCTCTTGATGGTGTTATTGCGCTTAGAGAAATCCAACCACTTCCTTTAGCGTTTTTCTTTCATTATGAAAGTCGATTTTTAGCCACTGCCTTCAGTAATTCAAACCCGCGAGCGCCACCCGTTATTTAATTTAATAACTTGCTTTTAAACATTATTAAATTTTTATAACTATTTATTTAGGTGGATATTATGTCTAACTTTAAAGAACTCCGTACCCAAGACATTTCGCATGGCACTATTGCTGATACTTTTACTAATGACGCTGTGATTGATTTAACCTCTCCAGCAACACGTATAGTAACTAGCTTTACTCAAACAAGTCCTATGCGCGCAGCGTTTGATACAACCATTGAACAAGCATCAAAACAGCTAAATACTCAGCCTTCTGATTTTATTTTAGTAACTGATGAGCATCAAAAACTAATTGGTATTGTCGCAAGTGCAGATTTACAAAGCTCAAAAATCATGATTTTATCGCAGCGTTTAGGCTTGCCTCGTAGTGAAATTAGCTTACGCTATTTAATGACACCGCTGAGTAATTTAATGGGTGTAAGTATGAAAAGCTTAAGCTATTCATGTATCGGTGATGCACTGCAAACTATGGAGCATCATGGCGCTATGTTTATATTAGTTACTGCGGCTAATAATGAAATAAGTGGTTTAATTTCAGCACGCGATATAGCACGTAAGCTGCAAATTCCTGTTCATATTAGCCCAATAGCGCACACATTTAGTGAAGTACTCGAAAGTGTAGAGCACCCTCACTAAATCCGCTTCTTATTGCCCCAGCAATGGCATCTTAAAGCAAGTAAAATAGCTTGCTTTAAGAGCTTTTTATTACCCTCCCCTGTGATATTATTCAAGACATTGACGCATCAGTTAACTTTTTAGCTGGTCTTATTTTTTGTATTAAAAGGTTTTTGCATGAGCGATATCTCTGCACGTTTAGCAACTGAGCTAAATGCACAGCAGCAACAAGTGGTTGCAGCAACAAAGTTACTTGATGAAGGCGCAACCGTCCCCTTTATTGCCCGTTACAGAAAAGAAGTGACCGGTGGATTAGATGACACCCAACTACGCCTTCTAGAACAACGTTTATCTTATTTGCGTGAACTTGAAGAGCGTCGTGGATTTATCCTGTCGACGATAGAATCACAAAATAAGCTTAGTGCTGAATTAGCGGCTGATATTAAAGCTGCACAAAGTAAAACCGAACTAGAAGACTTATATTTGCCTTATAAAGCAAAGCGCCGCACTAAAGGTCAAATAGCTATTGAAGCCGGTTTAGAACCACTAGCTGATGCGTTATTTAACGATCCAATGCTTGACCCAGACGCTGAGGCTGCAAAATTTATTAATGCCGAAAAAGCGATTGTCGATACTAAAGCAGCGCTTGATGGTGCTAAGTTTATTTTGATGGAGCGCTTTGCTGAAGACGCTAAATTACTCGCTAAATTTAGAAGTCATATTAGTCAAAATGGAGCGATTGAAAGCAAACTTATTGATGGTCAAGAACAAGCGGGGGCTAAATACCGAGACTACTTTGAACATCAAGAACCATTAAAAAAAGTCCCCTCGCATCGTGCATTAGCCATGCTAAGAGCACGTAATGAAGGTATTTTACAGTTAACTATTAATCCTGAGCCGAGCGCTGAAAACCCAGCGCAATTGTGTGCACAAATGATCAGCGATCATTACCGCCTAGATATTAAAAACAAACCTGCCAGCGCTTGGTTATTAACTGTGGTGCAATGGGCGTGGAAAATTAAGCTTGGATTACATTTAGAAAATGAATTTTTAGCCGCAATGCGTGAAAAGGCCGAAACCGGTGCCATTGATGTATTTGCTAAAAACTTAAAAGACTTATTGATGGCAGCCCCTGCAGGCCCTCGTACTACGTTAGGCTTAGATCCTGGTTTACGTACTGGTTGTAAAATTGCCGTGGTTGATAGCACAGGTAAACTGCTTGCTACCCAAACGATTTTCCCACATGCACCACAAAATCATTGGGATAAATCATTACGCACGCTCGAGCAATTATGTCGCCAGCATAAAGTTGAGCTCATTGCGATTGGTAACGGTACCGCTTCTCGCGAATCAGATAAACTAGTTGGCGAACTTATCAAAGCCAATACCGAGCTTAAACTAAATAAAATCATGGTCAGTGAGGCCGGCGCTTCGGTTTACTCTGCTTCTGAGTTTGCTGCTAATGAATTTCCAGATTTAGATGTATCTTTACGCGGTGCCGTATCTATTGCACGTCGCCTTCAAGATCCATTGGCTGAGCTGGTTAAAATAGAGCCTAAGTCTATTGGTGTAGGCCAATATCAACATGATGTATCACAAAGCCAACTAGGACAAAGCCTAATCTCAGTGGTAGAAGACTGTGTAAACAGTGTGGGGGTTGATTTAAATATGGCCTCTGTACCTTTACTTGCACGTGTTTCTGGTTTAAACAAAACCTTAGCGCAAAACATTGTAAGCTACCGTGATACAAATGGGTCATTTACAAAACGTAGTCAGTTGAAAAAAGTAGAGCGCTTAGGGCCAAAAGCATTTGAACAAGCAGCCGGCTTTTTACGCATTAACAATGGCAGCGATCCACTAGACAACTCATCAGTTCACCCTGAAGCATACCCTATCGTTAAGCGTATTTGTGAGCACAACCAGGTAGACGTAAATAACCTCATTGGTAACAAAGAGTTTTTAAATAAGCTCGCTGCAAATGACTATATTGACGATAAATTTGGTCTGCCTACCGTGACCGATATTATTAGCGAACTTGATAAGCCGGGTCGCGATCCACGCCCTGAATTTAAAACCGCTGAATTTAAAGCAGGCGTTGAAAAAATTAGTGATTTAAAACCAGGAATGATTTTAGAAGGCGTGGTATCGAACGTAGCTAATTTTGGCGCATTTGTGGATGTTGGCGTACATCAAGATGGACTAGTGCATATTTCGGCTATTACTAATAAGTTTATTTCAGACCCACGAGAAGTGGTTAAAGCTGGTGACATTGTTAAAGTGAAAGTGGTTGAGGTTGACGCTGCACGTAAACGTATTAGCTTTACTATGCGTCTAGATGACGAGATAGACACTAGTAATAAAGCTGCGCCGCAAAAGCCACGTGGCAACAATGCAAATCAATCGCGAGCGCCCAAACCTAAGCGCGACACAGGTAATGCCATGATGGGAAATGCGTTTGCCGATGCCTTTGCCAATGCGAAAGTGAAAGTGAAAAAATAAAATGACCCCATAAAAAAACCGCTTAGGCGGTTTTTTTTATGGCTATTAAATATAAAGTTTAATTTAAATTTGTGCTGAGAATTGGCTTTGCGTCGCAGGTGATGTAGCCAGTTGATAAAAACTAGCAATGCGCCCAGCACGTGCTTCTACTTCAACATCACGCGATTGCTCTTCGCTTTTAGCAGTTTTTACTTCTGAACTTTCACTGTTAGAAAACGACGCACTGACTCTGCTTTTATCTTCGCTGCTATCTTCGTCATCAGCTGAAGCTAACTCAGCTTGTGCTGCGGCTATCTTTTGAGTGGCATCTGCCGCAATTGCCCTATCGGCACCTGAAGGCTCAGCCGGCGCGAGTGCTGCAGCACGTACCGTTTGCATTTTATCAATAGTTGCTTGAGGGTCGCCATTGATAACCCCAACATCTATCGGTACTTCACCACCTACCGCATAATTGGTCCCATCAGGACCTCTTTGGTATTCGTAGCTCGGAGAGCCCGCATATTGTCCACCCACTGCGGCATGCGCTTGCTCGTGCATCCGTACTTCAGTATCACGGGCTTTTAGTTCTTTAATTTGTTGTAGTTCTTGCTCAAGTTGCAGTTCTTCTTGCTCACTTACTTCTTCTGCAGCTTGTTGTTTTTCTTGCTCGGCATCATCCTGATCACTATCCGCATTACCTTCGCGTTGCGCAATCGTTTTATCGTCTACAATTTTGCCACTCGCAGTATAAGTTGAGCTGTCGCTATTTCCTGGCAGCTTAGCTTTTTCTGCATCACTTTGAGCTTTGTTTTCTGTGCTACCTGCGGTGTTTGCAGCGGCTGGGGGAATGACTTCACGTAGCTGGTTGTCACGCCGAGCAGTCTCCGTATAAACATTTGCGGTGTTTATATTAATAGACGGAAACGGCGTGACAATATTCATGAGAAATTACACTTTAATATCAACTAAAGTGCCTAATACGTCATCTGCAGTTTGGATAGATTGCGTGTTTGCCTTAGCATTAAACTCTTCAACTTTTAAGTTTACTAACGCATCATCAATTCGTGCAGGTTGAGATACTGGCGCGGTGACTGCTTCTTCAGGGCGAGCGGCCGTTAATTGACGTTGCTGCGCTAGTTGAGAGTCGTCTTGCTGCTCTATGCTGGCACGATTAATCTCAGCGCTGGCTTTTTCAATTCCTTGACTGGCTCTATTAAACCCTTCAACACCACTATTGAATACAGATCCTATTGGCATAATAATAAACCTCCAGCAAATAAATATTGTTTAATTATCGCTCAAAAATCACGCAAAATAAAGCTTTAAACCGCAGTAATCATGGCTTTGCTTCAAAGCATTGATTTAACGGCAGATAAAAATTCACTTTTATGAGAAATGAAAGGCGCATGTGATGCTTTGTCTATCACTTCGTACTCAAAGTCAGCATTAAGTGCCACCATTTTCTCAATGGCCCGATAAGGAACGAGAGAGTCTAAGCGCCCAAAAATGCCGCGAATAGTCACTGGGCATTGAGCAAATAATTCGCGTAAATCTTCATTTTGCAATATGTCTAGCCCTGCACTTAAAGCCTCGTTATTCGGAGGCGATGACTGACTCAATAACTGCTTTAACTGTTTTACATCATCGCGAGCCGACTCACTGCCCATTGCCTGAATTGCCAAAAAGCGCTCTATCGTTTTTGAACGCTCTTGCAACAACTGCTCTTTGAACTGTGTTAATACTTTAGGCTTAATGCCAGCCCATGGTAATTGCTCTGCAAAAAAGGGCGTTGAGGCAACTAAAATGACTTTTGATACTTTTTCTGGCCAATGTTTGGCAATATAAATAGCAAACAACCCACCTAAAGACCACCCCATTAGTACCGATTGTGGCTTTAACTGCTCACTCACCTGCTTTGCAGCATCGTGTAATGTATATGGGCTTAAAGAGGCGTTATTATCACCATAACCGGGTAAATCCAAACAGCGCACTTTACCTGAATATAAAAACTCTAATTCTGGTTTTATTAACTGCCACACACCTCGGCTCATTCCCCAACCATGTAACAACACACATTCATTTTGCATATTTGCCTAACCTTAACCAAACTTGAGTTCTATGATAGCGCTTTAAAAGGAGTTTGTAATGAGGATCATCAGCGAATGAAACTCAGCCTAAGTGATTGGCTATTCCCCTCTTACTGTGTGTTATGTCAAAGTCAGATTCATAGCTCAATGGGACTGTGTCAATTTTGTTTAGATGACTTGCCATTGCTAGATTTGGCCGAGCATGACAATTTATTTTACCGCCCTGATATTGTAGAAATGTTTCCTAACTGCAACTTTGAAAAGCTGTTTGCCTGTGCTTTTTACCAGCCCCCTTTTGATTTATGGTTAAAGCAGCTTAAATTTAATAATCAAATCCATTATAAAAAAGCACTACAGCAAGTCATAAAAAAACAACTTAGTGTTTTTATGACTAAACACCCTGTCGCTGTTGATGCATTTATAATTTTACCTTTACATAAAGCGCGCTTTTTAACGCGTGGGTTTAATCAAGTCACCCAAGTATGGCAACCCTGTTTGGCGTCAAATAAGGTGTTAAATAATGCGTTACTTCGCCATAAACACACCTCGGCACAATCACAATTAAGCAAAGCCAAAAGGGTCAAAAATTTACAGCAGGCTTTTTCATGCAAAATTAATTTAGAGGGAAAAACGGTAGTAATTATCGACGATATTATGACTACAGGAGCAACTCTTAATGCAGCCACCTTATCGTTAAGAGAAGTCGGCGCTAAACACGTATGGGCATTTACCACGTGCTTAACGCCACTTTAGGGCGTGTTAGTTTCCACTCACGCGAAAGGTGTGACCAAAAAATAAAGCATTACTTAATAATCGGCTGGTACCATACCAGTACCCTCTAAATACAGGGTTATCTGTCATCGCAATAACACTACCTCGACCATAAGAGTGTGCCATTAACGCTGCCCCACCAGCCACTTGCTCTACATTTATTGCATCAGAAAAACCAGCAAGTAGCGGATGCTGTGTATAGGTAAGTATATTTACAAATGGTGCTTGCGAGGCTTCAAGTAGCCAAGTACTATTTTTAAATACGGGTAGTGTGTCACGCTTAAATGAAAACATTAGTGGGTGAGTTGTATCTACCTTGGTATTAAATATCGCACCTGCAATACGCTGACGACCTGCTAGGTGGTCTTTGTCTGCATACTTTAAACCTTGAGTATCAAATGCACTAGCCACATCTCTACGCGATAAGTAGCTTGCTTTTAATAGCTGTTGATCGGCTAAAAACTTAGCTCCGCCTTTGTGCCCCCAAATAACACCACCTTTCCTTACCCAGCTTTTTATAGCAACTTTATCGGAATCAGATAAAGTAGAATAATTACCATGTGGCAACACAATATGGCTGTAATTACTGAGCTCTAAAGACGCTAAACGCTCCATTTCAACAATGGTTGGCGCTACACCCACAAAACGGTCTAGGTAGTACCACACTTCACCCGCTTCATATTGGCTCACGCCTTTACCACCAACCAATAACACTTTAGGTGTAGAAACCACAGCCATAGAGCGAGACCCTAAATCAGCACCTTTACTAGTTAAACCGGTAGTAATTGGTTTAACTTCAATCCCAAACTGGCTTTGTGCTTGGTTCAGCTTTGCCACCCAGTTGGTGTCAGTTTGAAGTCCTGCTGGAATAATAATGCTACCTGCGTCAAAGTTTACTTCTGCATTGGTTGATACTGCTGTTAATGGTTTTAATGCAACACGAGCTTTAATGCCTTGCTGTAACAGACTATTGAGCATTTTGGGAGCTTGCATGTCATTCCATGCAAATCCATAGGCGTAATTTTTAGTCAGTGGCGCTAAATCAGGCTGCTTTGCTTTTTGCCAAGCTGTTTTTTCTACCTCTAATCCCCAGCGGCTGTTTACTTTAGCAAATGGTAAATTAAACGCATGCGCTAATGTCCAACCCGATACATCGTAAAAGGTGTTATCGGCAAAGTTTTGTTGCTCACTAAAAATAGCTTTAACTAATCGATATTGTGGTTGTGCAAGCGGCACAAAATAACTATTAGCGGTAAAGTTTTTACCTTCAGCTTTTAGCCCTTCTTTCACTGAGTAGGCATTAATTTGATGTTGTTTAAGTATGCTTAAAAAATCGTTAGTACGGGTGTGATCTTCATCTGCTTGAACAATATAGCCTTGATAGTCTTCATCTTTGGCAAGCTCAACCGCTTTGTTATAAAAGTTAGCTTGGTACTCTAGCAAAGCTTGGCGGTTATCAATCGCCGCTTTAAACGTTGATAAGCTCGTTAACAGTTGGTTTTTAATCGTAAACGCAAAAGTTAGCGGGCCATTAATCGTTTCTTGAATATGGCCACGAGAACTTGCTTGTTCAAATAAAATACCCACACCACCATTTACATCGGGGTAGGTAGAGCCTTTGCCATAATAAAAGTCATCAAAGCTTTCTTCGGTGAAGTATAACGCGTTGTTTTCATCTAATGTTTTAGCGTGATAATTTGCAATCGCTTTGGTTAAGCTTACATTTTCTTCAGGGGTAATTGGGTGTTTACGACTTGGGATACCCGGTTGAAAAAAGTAGCTACTATTTGGCCCCATTTCATGAAAGTCAGTTAAAACATTAGGCTTCCAATAATGAAACTTAGCAATGCGAGCCCGCGACTCTGGGTGCTGTAACAATAACCAATCACGGTTTAAATCAAACCAATAATGGTTTGTACGGCTGCTTGGCCAGCTCTCTACATGCTCTCGGGTTTGCGGATCTGACGATAAGTTCATTCCACGATTACTATTAGCCCAATTTGCAAAACGTGCTAGTCCATCTGGGTTAAGCGACGGGTCGAGTAAAATAACCGTGTTGTTAAGTAGCTCATTTATTTCATCGCCTTGCGCTGCCGCTAAATAATAAGCGACTAGTAAAGCTGTATTACTACCTGATGATTCGTTCCCATGAACACTGTAACCCATCCATACAACACTTGGCTGCTCCGCTGTTTTATTGTTTGAATTATTTAGGCGAGCTAAATGCGCTTGACGAGTTTTTTCTATATTTTTTAATTTGTGAGCCGCAGTAATCGTTAGCATAACTAACGGGCGCTGCTCATGAGTACGGCCTATTACTTCAAAATTAATTCGATCGCTTTTTTGAGCTAAAATTTCCATGTAGCGAACAAGTTGGTCATGCCTTACATGCCACTCACCCACTTGATACCCCAGCACCTCTTGTGGTGTTGGTATGGTAGAATCAAATTCAACCTGTTGCTCAAAATAATAAGACAGGGGCTTTGCCATACTTGAAAAACTGGCCAGTACCACCATTACTGTTAATATGAAGCGCATATAAATCACTCTAAAAATGTTTGTTAATTGCACGCTACCATTGCTTAAAATAGATGCCAACTTTTTACGCTCAACACTAGCCGCAACACGATGAGCGGAGTATGATATGCAGTATCCGAGTAATTTAGTCAAGTATAGACGGTATTATGATTTCTATTTCCGAAACAGCGCAAGCGCATTTTGCTAAGCTATTAGCAGATCAATCTCAACAAACGAATATTCGTGTGTTTGTTGTTAACCCTGGTACATCACAAGCTGAATGTGGTGTTTCTTATTGTCCAGAAGACGCGGTAGAAGAGAGCGATATTCGCCTAAATTTTAACGGCTTTGATGCAGTTGTTGATGCTGAAAGCGCGCCTTTTTTAGCCGAAGCCGAAATTGATTTTGTTACCGACAAAATGGGCACGCAGCTAACCCTTAAAGCACCTAATGCTAAAGCACGTAAACTAGGTGAAGATGCCAGCTTGAATGAGCGTGTGCAACACATGCTAGAAACCGAAGTAAACCCACAACTTGCCAACCATGGCGGCCAAGTTAGCTTGGTAGAGATCACTGCAGCTGGTGTTGCTGTACTTCAGTTTGGTGGTGGTTGTAATGGGTGTTCTATGATCGATGTCACACTAAAAGAAGGCATTGAAAAAGAGATGATTACTAAGTTTGATGAAATCACCGGTGTGTCTGACATTACCGATCATGAAGCAGGCGAGCATTCTTACTACTAAGCATTAATTCATTATGCTAAAGCCACTTATTTACCGCTTAGGGAGTGACCCTAAGTTGAGTTTAAAGCGCTTTTTTCGCGGTCTAGCACTGTTTGTGCTGGCCGTGATGTTTATCGTTGTGGGCTATTACAGCCATTACAGTTTACAAGTTATTGGCTTGGTTATTTTAGCCCCCGCTTTATTTTTTGCCTTTTGGGGCTATGCGGGTATTTTTGCTAACCGCTTCTCTCAAGTATTAAAAAACATCCCTTCAAAAAATAACGACCCCGATCTGTGGAAGTAACGGTTTATATCAACTCGCTTATTTAAGTAATTGATTATTAGCTTTTAGTTGTTGATATTTAACGATAAGCGTAACGCCTCGCATAAGCATAAAACAACTCATAGCTAACCATAAACCATTATTTTGCCAGTCCTGAAATAGCCAAAACACCCCAAAGAAGCCTACAATCGCTGAAAGCAACATACTGTTTCGCATCGCTTTAGCGCGGGTCAGACCAACAAAAATACCATCGAACAAAAAGCAGCTCATAGCTAGAATAGGCAATACTATTACCCAAGGTAAATAGTGAATAGCCTCGTCAATAACCTCTGGTACATTCGTTAATAGCTTAATAATACTGCTGCCAAAAACTACAAAAAACACACTATACAAAACGCCAAATATCATCCCCCAAAATACACTGATTTTTACCCATAGCCTTATCTTCTCAACACTTTGTTGACCTTTAGCTTGACCCACTTTGGCCTCACTTGCATAGGCAATTCCATCAAGTGCAAAGCTAACTAACATTAAAAAATTGAGTAG
Organism: Pseudoalteromonas sp. KJ63-1; assembly: GCF_055808145.1. The sequence goes on from NZ_CM147855.1 coordinate 3,120,336, forward strand.
GACGGCATTGGCGGCCAGTGTTGTTTCACCGAGGCGGGCTGCATAAAAGGTCATAAAACTAAAACATAATTGCAGTACTAAAGAACGAATAAAAATATCGCGGTTTAAGCTCAGTAGTCCTGCCATTTTTTCTACACTAAACCAATTTGCTACAGCCAAACTCATACCATGCTTTTTAGCAAGTTGAGCCACTAGCAATAAAGCAAACACAAGTGCAATATAGTCAGCGATAAGTGATGCCCACGCAGCCCCAGCAACCGCCCAATCAAGGTACACTACAAAATAAATATCGAGCACAATATTAGTAATGTTAGTGACTAACAGTAAGTAAAATGGCCCTCGCCCATAATGAACGCCCAACATCCAGCCTAATAAAACTAAATTACATAGCGCTGCTGGGGCGCTAAAAATACGAATACTAAAATAGCGATAGGCTTCATTGAGCACATCACTATTGGCAGCAGATAAATAAGCAATAGCGTGTTTTATAAGGGGGGATAATAAAATCAGAATTAAAGCTACGCTACTGGCCAATAACAAACTGCGTTTGAGTAAGGCTGCCAGCTGAGTTAAATCATTTTTACCATAAGCCTGAGCCACCAGCCCAGTAGTACTCATTCTTAAAAAACCAGCAAGCCAAAATAAAATAGAGATCACAGTTGAACCCAAAGCAATACCGGCTAAATAATGCGCGCTCCCCAAATGACCAATCACTGCAGTATCAACAATTCCTAACAACGGGACGGTAATATTTGATAATATCATCGGACCGGCTAACAACAACAAGCTTTTATGGTGTGCTTTATTATGTATAAGAAATTGTTTCATTTAGTATTATTATTCCTGATTTGTGGTTCTTTGCGCGCGCAAGCAGCTGTTATTCTACAGTATCATCACGTCAGTGAAACCCTTCCCGCTGTCACCAGCGTGAGCGCCAATACTTTTACTAAACACTTAAATTATTTAAAAGAGCATAACTTTAACGTTATTCCATTAAATGAGCTGATTAGTGCATTACAACAAGGTAAGGCTTTAGAGAACAAAACAATCGCGATTACCTTTGATGATGGTTACAACAATAATTACGACCAAGCTGCCCCTATCCTAGAGAAGTTTGGCTATCCGTACACTATTTTTGTAAACCCAAAACTCATTGATGAACAGGCGGGTTACGTTATGGGGTGGGATAAGCTCAGAGAACTTGCTAAAAAAGGAGCGCTTATTGCTAATCATAGTGCCGAGCATAACTACCTACATAGAAAGCGCAAGAATGAAACGCCTAGCCAATGGCGCGAACGCACTAAAAAAGACATTCTTAGTTCTCAACAGCGCATCAAAGAGGAAATAGGTCACGATTACAAATACCTTGCCTATCCATACGGAGAGTTTAACAATCAACTGCAAGCACTCGTCACTGAATTAGGTTTTATTGGTATTGGCCAACACTCAGGAGCCGTTAATCAACACTCTGACTTTAGCCGCTTACCGCGCTTCCCTGCCTCTGGTTTTTATAGCAAGCTAGAGACGTTAATTACCAAGATAAATTCGACTGCCTTTACTATTAATAAGCTAACCTATGAAGATAGTGTCACTTCACGAAATCCACCATCACTCACTATAAAACTTAAGACAGATGACTTTCATAAGAGTCAATTTGCCTGTTATGTATCAAGCGTTGGTCAAGCTAATTTAGATTGGTTAGACGATAATACAGTTGAGGTAACATCACCAAAGCAACTTAATAAAGGCCGCTCACGCTTTAATTGTACCGCTCCGTCAATAAAACAAGCTGGCAGTTATTATTGGTTTTCGCAGCCTTGGGTGATCAACTAAGTTTTACTTTTTTATAACTTGATTTAATAACCGCTGGGTCATTTTCTCCAGCGGTACCACTTCATTTGCTGCCCCCATATCAATAGCAGCTTTAGGCATACCCCATACCACTGACGAAAACTCATCTTGCGCAAGCGTGTATGCACCTTGTTGCTTTAATGCGAGTAATCCTTTTGCACCATCACTTCCCATACCGGTTAATAGTGTGGCAACAATATGTTTTGCACCAATTTCCAGTAATGAGTCAAATAAAACATCCACCGCGGGTTTATGTCTATTAACAGCTTCTCCATCATCAAGCTGACAATACAAAGCACTACCTTGTTTATTAATTCGTAAATGAAGCCCACCTGGGGCTATATAAGCGCAACCTGCTAGCAATTTATCACCTTGCTGGGCTTCTTTTACGTTAATAGTACAAGTACGCTGCATCCGCTCTGCAAATGAGGTGCTGAATACGGGAGGAATATGCTGAGTAATTACAATTGGAGGGCAATTTTTGGGCATACGTATAAGCACTTCTTTTATCGCCTCGGTTCCCCCTGTTGACGCACCAATCGCTATCACTTTATTTACTAAAAATTCGGCATTAGTGGGGATAGGTTCAGCTACAACACTATTTTTTTTGTGGCCTCGAACCCGCGCACTGGCCGCTACTCTTACTTTTTGCTGAACAATATCAGCATATTGGCTCATTTGTTGTTTAACATTAACTACTGGCTTTGCAATAAAATCAACCGCACCCAGTTCAAGCGCTTCAAGGGTGATAGGTGAGCCTTTTTGAGTAAGAGTGGAAATCATTACTACAGGCATAGGCCTTAAGCGCATTAAGTTTTTTAAAAAGCTAATGCCGTCCATTTTTGGCATTTCAACATCCAGTGTTAGTACATCCGGATTATGCTTTTTGATCATCTCTCTGGCTTCGTATGGGTCTTGTGCACACCCCACTACCACAATGTCTTTTGCCTGTTGCAGTATCTCTGTCAGTAATTGCCTGATCAGTGCCGAGTCATCAATTATTAATACTCTAATCATAGCTATCCTTAAAACAGTTCTATATCCGTGGCTTTAGTTTGCTGTTCAAGATTATGTAAGTAACGCACTTCACGTTTTTCAATGGTGTTATTGTGTAAGTTTCTTAGCTTTTTAACCTGTACTTTTCCATTATGAGGATTAAAGAATATTTTGCGCGGCCAAGGTCCGCCCATATCATGCGCCACTAAGTTTAGCGCTTCTTCTACTATATATGCATTGGCAAAACTGATATTGCCAATACCAATATCTGTCATTGCGCTAATTATTTTTCCTCCCCCAAAAAGTTTTACTTTTAAGTTTGCCCGAGAAGCGCCATTTTTAAGCACCTCATTAATTAAATATTCCATAGCCCAGTTACCATAACGACAACTTAAACTATGCGCTTGGTCAATTCGTTCACCTTTTTGAATAGGTAGCATAAAGTGATTGATCCCGCCAATGCCTAGCTTATCGTCGTAAACACAAGCCGCAATACACGACCCGAGCACGGTGGTGATCAGCTCATCGTTTTTAGAAACATAAAATTCACCTGGCAATACCTTAGCGACCACTTGATCTCGCGTGGCATCCCAATAGCGTTTAATATGCTCAAATCCCGCTAATACCGGCTTAAATTGTGTTTGCATGGGCTACTTTTTGATACATGGTTTTCCCTAAGTTTTTAAATAAGACATGCTCTTTTCCCATGGTTTCTGAATGCCCTAAAAATAAATAACCTTGGTTATTTAAAATATCGGCATAACGGTTAAAAAGCTGATCCTTTGTCTCTTTATCAAAGTAAATCACTACATTTCTGCACAAGATCAAATCAAATGGGCCCTTCATAGGCCAATCTTGGAGTAAGTTTAAACGCTTAAATGAAATACATTGCTGTAGCTTGGGTTTCACTTTATAACTTTGACCGTCTTTGCTAGTTAAAAACCAGCGCTTGAGCAATGCATCATCCAATCCATTCACATTTGCCGCAGTATAAATACCGCTCTGAGCTTTAGCTAATACATTAGAATCAAGATCAGTAGCTAAAATTTTCACATCCCAATCACTTGGGAAAGCCCCTTGTAACGTCATAGCTAAACTGTAGGGCTCTTCACCGGTAGAGCAGCCAGCAGACCAAATGCGAACGCGCTTAGTCTGTTTATTTGTCTTTAACAGCGTTGGTATAAACTGCTCTTTTATAAACTCAAAGTGATGAATTTCACGAAAAAAAGAGGTTAGATTGGTAGTAATGGCATTAATAAATGCATCAAACTCCTGATCCTTATGATTTTTTAAGTAATCTAGGTAACTAGAAAAGTTTGTTAATTTACGCTCACGAATTCGCCTTGCTAATCGTGAGTAAACCATTTCACGCTTATGCTCCCCAAGTACAATACCACAAGCGTTATACACTAAATGAGCCACTTCCTTAAAATCGCTATCCGTTAATAAAAACTCTTTCATTATGCACTCTCAAATAAATATAAAGATAGATTCAAACTAACCTCATTGTTTGAACCATCTAAAATAGGGTTAAAACTCCTCCCACTCTTCAGCTGAGTCTACAAAGTTTTCACCTTTGCTTTTATTATTAACAAAGCTATTTTCTTGCTTATGCGTTATTTCAGGGGTGCGAATGGTGGGCGATACAACCGCCATATCTTGCTGCCCTAGTGAAAAGAAGTGCAGTAAACGGCGCATTTCATTAGCCTGCTCTGCCATAGATTCACCCGCAGCCGATGCCTCTTCAACCAATGCCGCATTTTGCTGAGTCATTTCATCCATTTGCGATACAGCTTTATTTACTTGCTCAATCCCTGCACTTTGCTCTTCAGAGGCCTGAGTTATATCAGCTATCATTTGTGTCACACGTTTCACCGACACCACAATCTCCTGTAACGTCACACCTGATTCATTTACAAGAGCGCTACCATCAGCAACTTTGCCAACACTATCTCTAATTAACTCTTTAATTTCTTTAGCTGCACCAGCTGAGCGCTGAGCTAAGTTACGCACTTCACCCGCAACAACCGCAAAACCTCGGCCTTGCTCACCTGCTCTTGCAGCTTCTACAGCAGCATTGAGAGCTAGTAGGTTTGTTTGGAATGCTATTTCGTCTATTACACCTATGATGTCAGCAATTTTTTTACTCGATTCATTAATTGCAGACATACTGGTTACGGCCTTATTCACAACCTCGCCACCTTGAACTGCTTTATCACAGGTTTCTTCAGCTAAGTCATTAGCCACCTTGGCATTATCAGCATTTTGACGAACCGTACTGGTCATCTCTTCCATACTAGAAGCCGTCTCCTCTAATGACGATGCTTGCTCCTCTGTGCGCTGACTTAGATCAGCATTACCTTGTGAAATCTCTTCTGCTCCACTGGCCACCAAAGTGGCTGATGTGTTAATTCGATTAATAACCTCAGTTAGCTTATCTGCTGTCGCATTTGCATCTGTTTTCAGTTTTTCAAACGAGCCGTGATACTGTTTTTCAATCCGTTTAGATAAATCACCAGTAGCCATGGCATCAAGCATATTGCCAGTATCAGTTACCGCTTCGTCAACCACTTTAACTAAACTATTAAGACCTTGAGCTAAACGTAGGAAAAAGCCATCCTTTCCTTGCTCAACCACACGGCTATTTAACTCTCCTTTACTTGCGGCATTGACCAGCTGAGCAACCTCTTTTTCTATGGCTACTTCTGCTGTTCTGTCTTCCCATTCAACTACAGTTCCAATGCGCTCATCGTCTGGCGTAATAATTGGGTTAGCAACTAAGCCAAAGGTTCTGCCTCCCACTTTAATTTCAGTGTTGTAGGTATCCGTTAACTTAGCCAACATATTTTGCTGATGGGCTGGATTTTTATGAAATATATCAATATTTTGATTCAGTAGATTTTTGCTATCAAAGTTAGGTAAATCAATGCGTATATCATTTTGAGCATTGCTCATCATATTTTTCACCGCGTCATTCATATAAACAATCACATTCGATGCATCTGCAATCATAGTGTTTGTTGCTACAGTGTCTAACGCGCGACGAACACGTAAGTTTTCCTGTGCTCTGGCACGCTCTGCATCGGCCTTAAATACTTCATCAGTAATATCTTGCCACTCAACAATTGTTCCTAAACGTTCTCCTTCTTCGTTAAACCATGGCGAAGCAATTAAATCAAAAATAAGACCAGCTAATTTAAGTGTCGCTTTATGGGGCGCATCTAATTTTTTTAATAGCTCGCGCTGATGCGCCGGATGTTGATGAAAATCATCAACACATGTGCCGATTAAGTCACTTACAGCAAAGTTAGGTAATACCGATTGCAAATCTCTTTCGCGTGCTTTTAGCATTTGCTTAACTTGTTCGTTGACAAAAATAATGTTTAAGTCATTATCAGCAATCATCACATTCGCTTGGCATACTTTTAGGGCGCTGGCTAAGTCGGCAGTTTTTTTAGAGGTTTTTTCTAGTTCTTTTTGTTCGCTAATGTCCGTTGCATATTTTATGATTTTTATTAATTTTCCGTCCATATCATAAATGGGATTGTAAGAAGCATTAATCCAAATTTCACGGCCTTGTTTATCAAATCGTAAATACTCACCTCGGTCGTATTCACCTCTACCCAGTTTGGCCCAGAAAGTTTGATAATCCGCACTATTTGCATACTCAGGTGCAACAAATAAACGATGGTGCTTACCCTGTATTTCATCAAGTTGGTAGCCAAATGTGGCTAAAAAGTTCTTGTTGGCATTAATCACTGTGCCATCTAAGTCAAACTCGATTACCGCTTGCGATTTATGAATTGCTGCAACTTGTCCAGCTGCTTCGGCTGCCTTTAATTTTTGCAAAGTGATCTCAGTAGCAAACTTAATCACTTTAATTACTTGCCCCTGAGAATCTATAACAGGGTTATACGTGGCTTGTATCCATACTTCTTTACCATTTTTTCCAAACCGCTTAAATTCATCTGAAATAAATTCACCCGCGCTCAATCGCTGCCAAAACTGACGGTACTCATCGCTTTTCGCTTCGCTAGGACTAACAAATAAAGAGTGGTGCTGACCTTGAACCTCAGCAAGTGAGTAATCCATTACACGAAGAAAATTAACATTGGCAGTAATTATTCTTCCATTAGGCTCAAATTCAATTATTGCTAATGATTTATGCAATGCATTTATGATCAAATCATTGCTTGATTTAGACTGTTTTGAATTACTAAACCATCCCATGCTTATCACCACCTTTAAGTTATTTACTTTATTTAGTTACTGTTACCGCTAAATATCCATGGTTGCTGGCAAATCAATTAGGGCGACCATTTTTTCGCCTACATTGACTAACCCTGCTACATATTCACTTTCATTGGTTTGGGTTAAACTCGGCACAGCTTTAGCATCTTGCTCTGCAATGCTATAAACATCGGCCACTGCATCTACCGTAATACCCATTACTTTACTTTCTTGCTCAAAATCTACTTTTACAATAATCACTACTGTTAACGGCCCATAGGCAATAGTGGGTAAGCCAAACCGTAAGCGTAAATCAATAATGGGCACTATAGTGCCGCGTAAATTAATAACGCCTTTTACGTACTCAGGGGCATTTGGCAGTGCGGTTATGTCTTCCCAGCTGCGGATTTCTTGCACCGTTAATATATCTACTCCGTATTCTTCTTCAGCCATAATAAAGGTAAGAAACTGCTTAATCCCCTCTTTGCGCTGCAGCTCAATATTGCTATTTAATGCTATTGATTCAGAGAACATGAATCCTCCAGAGTAGCTGATGGTTCAATACTCAATGCTTGGCTACCAGGTTTTTTTAACCCTGAAAGCTTAATCAAACCGCTAATATCTAAAATTAACGAAACGCGACCATCACCTAAAATAGTTGCTCCAGAAACTCCGTCCACTTTGTGATAATTAGCCTCCAAGCTTTTTATAACCACCTGTTGTTGTGAAAGTAAGTCATCAACCAGCACTCCTACTTTTTGATTATCGTTCTCCACCACAACCAATAAGGTCTTATCTAATGATTCAATCGCATCTTGATGGTTAAAAATCTCATATAAACGCAGAATAGGAATGTATTCATCACGTAATCTGAGTACATCTAGGTCTTTCCCAACACGGCTTACTTTTGCAATATCAATTTGCAGCGATTCTACAATCGAGATCAGTGGAATAATGTAAGTATGCTTGGCTACTTTAACTAATTGCCCATCTAAAATAGCCAAGGTAAGCGGTAGCCGAATAGTAAAGGTAGAACCAATTCCAGCAGCGGATGTTACTTCTACCGAGCCATTTAATGATTGGATATTGCGTTTCACCACGTCCATACCCACACCCCGGCCAGATAAGTCACTTACTTCATCAGCAGTAGAAAACCCTGGCATGAATATAAGTTCGTTAATTTCATCATCTGTTAACTCGCTATCGCTAGCAATGAGTTCGTTGGCAATCGCTTTTTCTTTAATCTTTTGGGTGTTAAGGCCTTGGCCATCGTCCATAATTTCAATGACGATATTTCCTCCCTGATGAAAAGCATTTAATGTAACCTTACCCACAGGATCTTTACCTGCTGCAATACGCTTTTCAACAGTTTCAATACCATGATCCAGTGAGTTTCTTACTAAATGCACCATGGGATCGGATATTTTTTCCATCACAGTTTTATCTAACTCGGTTTGCTCTCCGATCAGCTTTAACTCCACCTCTTTATTGAGCTTTTGAGCAATATCACGCACCAAACGTGGAAAGCGACTAAACACAAAATTAATTGGCAGCATACGAATACGCATCACGTTTTCTTGTAAGTCTCGCGTATTATGCGCTAGTTGTGCTAACCCCTCTTGAAGCGAGGTTACTGCAGTGGCTGTCATTTCCTGTTCGCTAAGCTGATTTAACATTGCTTGGGTAATAACCAACTCACCTACCATATTAATTAATGAGTCAACCTTATCGATACCAACTCGAATAGAGGTTGATTCTGGTGCAGCTTTTGCACTGGGCGCATTGGCAACTGCCTTTGCTTTATTTGCTTTGGGTTGCTCAGCAGTTTTGGGAACTTCGACTTCAATAGCCGATTCGTTAATTACTTCTTCTGATCCGGCTTTAGCATCATTAAATAAGCCTCCACACAGCTCAATTTTAATATCTGCATCATCTTCAACCCATTCAAAAATCTCTTTAATAGCTTGCTCATCTCGCTCAGTGTTTAAGAAGAACCGCCAATATAAAAAGCACTCATCGCTGGATAATTCTTTAATATCAGGTATGGCATCGGTGAATACCTGTACTTCTAACTCACCAAGCTCGGCTAATTCGCTGATCATAAACAAAGGTTCATTACCGGTTTTAAATAGATGAAAATGTGGCTTAAAATCAATCTGGTAAGTATTAACTATAACCTGTTCATGATGTGTTTCTTCACCTTGTTCTTCACCAGCTGGCATACCTAGTAATTTCTCGAACTGCTCTCGCAAAGTATCTGCTTGGGCTAAATCTGGTTCTTCCTGTACTTTTAGCGAACTTAGCAAAGCCCTTAAGCAATCCACTGATTTAAGTAATAAATTAATGTGCTCGCTAGTTATATTGCGCTCACCTTCGCGAATTTGATCCAGTAATGTTTCTAATACGTGGGTAAAATTTGCAATTGAGTTGAACCCAAAAGTAGCACTGCCCCCTTTTATTGAGTGGGCAGCTCTAAATATAGTATTAATGGTTTCTAAGTCTTCTTCGCCTGGCACTAAGTTGAGTAATTCAGTCTCCATTATATCGAGGCCTTCAAAACTCTCTTCAAAGAACACTTCAAAAAACTGGCTTAAATCAATACTCACAGTGCACTCCTAAGTTAACGGATTACTTTTTTTAGCACGGCTAATAGCTGATCTGGATTAAAAGGTTTTACAATCCATCCTGTTGCCCCTGCAGCTTTACCTTCTACTTTTTTATCCATCCCCGACTCTGTAGTTAACATAAGCAGCGGTGTAAACTTGTAATCTGGTAGCCCTCTTAGCTCTCTAATAAGCGTGATCCCATCCATAATTGGCATGTTTACATCAGAAATAACTGCATCAAAACCTTGTTGCTTGGCAATGGCTAATGCCTCGCTGCCATCTTTGGCTTCGGTAACATCAAACCCTGCTGTTTTTAACGTAAAGCTCACCATTTGGCGCATTGATGCAGAATCATCGACAGCTAAAATTCTTTTCATATAAACCTCTAGTTAGTACTTTCTGAAGCTAAATATTCACTTAAACCGAGTTGTTCAATGACATTTTTTAATGCGTCACTGCTGCCAACCCAGGCAATTTTTTGATTAATAGTAAGAAGGTGTTTTTGTAGGGCACAAAGAAGTTGAACCGAGGCGGTATCAGCAGACATAACATCGCTAATATCCAGACAAATATCTCGGCTGTTATTAAGTTCGCTTAATAAATCTTGATGTAAAACGTCAACTTGAACAATTGAAAGTTCATTTGGTAGTTTAAGCATTTTTAAGCTTTTCCTTATCAACTCGATCCATACCAAAAGCTTAGACCGAGATAATGAAAACGCCATAAAAACGACTAAAAAATAACTAATTAATTAAAATCAGCTGTTAAAAAACGTAAAAAGGGGCACAAAGCCCCTTTAAAATCATTAAACCATTAAAAGCTAGTTTTTGTAAAAATCTGCAATTTCAATAAATTCTGCCGTTAGTTTTGTAGTATTAACCAAAGGCACATCTCCTTGTTTAAATTCGGGCTTAAAAATAGCTCTTAGTGCGCCACTGCCATCCACAAGTGCAACAGATGCACTATGATCCACCGCATAGTCAGACTCATCACTATCACTAATTGCATAAATTAATCCCAACTCACGTACAAATGGAAATAGGTCTTTATGCTCACCAGATACAGCTAAAAAGTCAGGGTTAAAATAATCTATGTACTCTTTACGCCTTTGAGCAATATCTCGTTTAGGATCAACAGATATAAACCACACCTGCACGGGATAATTAGCTTGTAAGTTTTTATAGACATTGTTGAGCTTAGCAAGCGTCATTGGACAAATATCAGGACAGCTTGTGTAGCCTAAAAAGACTAAGTTCCATTGACCCAAAAACTGCTGTTTGGTTACTAACTCTCCATGTTGATCATTCAACGAGAAATCAGATAACGGTTTTGCTGTTTCGTACACTAATACATCAAGATCCTGTAAACTTTTTTTATCACCACATGCCGATAAAAAAAGCACCGAAAAAACAATTAACCCACACCATAACTGCTTCATATAACTAGCCATTTATCTATAAACAAGATAACAAAGAGTATCATTAAATGAACAATCGAAAAACGAAATAAATCCATTGCGGTGTCTTCTTTAGCGGCAAATTTTAAGTTAATTGCTTTGTATATAAAAATTATATTAAGAATACATGCTCCGCTTAAATAAATAAGTCCCGACATACCTATCAAGTAAGGTAATACGCACACAATGGCTAATAGCACTGAGTACGCGAGCACACAGGTTTTACAAAATTCGATTCCATGGGTCACAGGTAACATAGGGATTTTAGCGCGTTCGTAATCACTTTTGCGCGCGATGGCTAACGCCCAAAAGTGCGGAGGAGTCCATGTGAATATAATCATAACCAACAACCAAGGAGCGGCTGCCATTTGATTGGTTTCAGACACCCAACCAAGTAAAGGAGGCATGGCGCCAGCCAAACCACCAATCACTATATTTTGTGGCGTGGCGCGCTTTAGAAACGACGTATAAATAAATGCGTAACCTACAAGTGCAAATAAAGTAAGTATGGCAGTGAGTGTATTTGCCCACAACATCAACATAATAAACCCTGCCACGCCAATAACAGCAGCAAAACTCAATGCGTGTAATTTACTTAAGCGTCCTTTGGCGACTGGGCGGTGGCGTGTACGTGCCATTTTACTATCAATTTCACTATCAACCACATGATTGATAACGGCAGCTGCCGCAGAGAGTAAGCCAATCCCTAATAAACTTATGAATTGAACCCCAACACCTCTGCCAACGTCAGGGGCTAGGGCTAAGCCCACCCATGCCGTTAACACCAGCATAGCCACTACTTTAAATTTACTGATTGCCAAATAATCTTGGATTAAATGGTAACTTTTAGTCAATAACGATGCGCTATAAACGGGCTGCATTGCTTTTTTGTTAATTGTAAGTGCCATAACGATTCCCCTTTAAGTACGTACTTTTAGGTAATAACATAACCTAACCATAGTTAATAACAGTATGGCAGCCATTAAGTTATGCGCCAGCGCAACACTAATTGGGAAGTGAAAGTACACAACTGCTAACCCCAACGCTATCTGGCAAAATAACGCTACCAATACACTTACTGTGCAGCTTTTAATTTTTTGTGAATAGGCATGGCTATATATACGCCACATAACAAGTGCCAGCACAATACAAGTAACTAGTGCCCACATACGATGCAGCAAATGAATAGACATACGCGCTTGTTGTGACAAGACACCAAACTCATAATTACTGTGCTCTAACGGTAACTGAAAAACACTACTGAGCGAAAATGGCTGAGCATAACTACATAGCGGCAAACCATTACAATGTGGCGCGGCATAATTAGCCGCTAACCAGCCACCTAGAGCGATTTGTAAAATAAGTACCGTGAGCGCTACCAAGCTTAGTTTAAAGTGGGGTTTTGCACCTGCGTCCCCACCCGTAATAGGCTGGCTGGTCAGCCTTAAGTACAAAAGCGTTAATAACGCCAAAATGCTAAACCCTCCGAGTAAATGCCCCATCACAATTAGCGGCTGCAAGTTCATAGTCACCGTCCACATACCTAGCGCGGCCTGAAAAATAACAAGTAAAAGCAATAGCATTGGTAATTTTACAGGCGTAGTCGGATACTGGCGTTTTACAAAAGCCAAAATAAACAACACTAAAATTAATACTCCGAGCGTGCCAGCAAAATAGCGATGAATCATTTCTTTCCATGCTTTTGCCGTTTCAAATATCATATCGGGGTAGCTCTGAATCGCTTGCGCAATCTCGGCCTCGTGTTTTGGTACGGTTAAAAAGCCATAACAACCAGGCCAATCTGGGCAACCAAGCCCTGCATCACTTAAGCGCGTATATGCGCCTAAAGCCACCACAATTAGTGCGAATAAACTCGTTGCTAATACCAAATTTTTATAGTTTTTATACATAGCAGCCTCTACTTAGCTTGATCGAGAGTAATTAAGTAATTTTTTTAGATCTTTCAATAATCCCTTTTGTATCAAACGGTTTTCTTGTGGTTGAGGGTTAAATGGATATTCCAACACAATCAGCCCCATATGGTCGATTAAATACAAACTCGCAGGTTTTAACTGCTGTTGTTCAGCAATCATATGCCAATGCGGCTTCGCAGCTTTGGGTCTCCCCATTATCGCCATATCTACTTTGTGTTGATTTTTGCCAAGGGCAACATATAAATTATCTAAAGCGGCGAGCTGCTCTGAGCAAGACTCCTCGCATTGTGCTGAATAATTTAAAGCAATAGTCCATTGTTTTGGATTATGCTGCTGCCAATTGTCTAGCTTAATTTCACGCTCTAAAAATTCACCATGGTTAGTAATTGCTGTAGGTAGCCAATCAAGTTTTAACGCGCTGTAAGCCAGCACTAAAGGGATAGCGCAGCATACAACAAAGAGCAACAGGGGTTTATTTTTCATTATCTATCCTCTTCTTGCTTGCAAAAATAGCAACTACCACACAGGCAATCGCAATTAAAAACCACTGCACTGAGTAGGCATAGTGTTTTTCTGGACTCATCACAACAGCTTCATAATGGGGAGCAGCAATCTCATCTTCACCGCCTTGGCGATAGGCCATAAAATCCACTAAAGTTCGCTGAGATTGGCTACTGAGTGCTTGCAGATCAATGATTTGAATTCGCTTAGCTAAATCTGATTGAGTATTACTATCAGCTAAGGTAAAGCCACTTAAATTATCTTCTTTAATTTGTGCCGTTAACGTAAATCTACCACTAGGTATTGTCACGTTTGGTAGGGTTTCTCTTGAACGTCCTGCTTTTACCCAGCCTAAATTAACTAATAAAAATCGCGACTCATCAGGTAGTTTTAATAAGCTCAGTAAATCGTAACCAACCTGACCATTATAAATTTGGTTATCGAGCAGCCAATAATTATTGGTATCAAAATAACCACTCAAAGAAACTAATACCCCGGTTTTATTCCACTCTTTTGGCAGTTGGTGCAACTGTGCCCAGTTCATAACCCCTTGCTGTTGTATATTTTCAATGGCATTAAGCTGCTGTTGCTTTTGATCTGCTCGTTGTAATTGCCAAAATCCTAAACGCACACAAACTAATACCACAATAACAACCAGGCAAACTGTGATTATTGAGCTAAGCTTTTGTTTGTTAAATACAACTAACTGCATAAGGGTAAATCCAGTGATTATTAAAATTATTATTGTTCTACTGTTATTATTTATATTGTTTAATTTATTTCGTGCTTTATTAATTATGGTGTCGGGAAAAACTAATGGACGCCCCATGTCTCACTTTTTAGGGCGTCGAGTGTTATTTTCTGTTGTAGTGCTAGTGATGGTAATTGCCGCACTAAAACTTGGTTTTATTACGGCCAATCAATCGCCCTTAATCACTAAAGTACATATACAAATACAAACAGGCACAGCCAAACAACATCAACAAAATGCCAGTACCACGCCGCAGCTTGAAACGCGAAGTGCTTATTTTTTGTAAAATGACCTTTTAAAATCCGTAGAAAAACGATTAATAAAATAATGGTACCTAAGGTGACATGCATGCCGTGAAAGCCGGTTAACAAAAAGAAAGTATTACCGTAAATTCCTGCATCAAGGGTTAGATTAAGGTCGTTATAAGCATAAATATATTCTTCTACTTGGAGCCCTAAAAAACATACTCCCAGTAAAATAGTTACGCCTAAAAACACCTTAAGTGGCGTGCGTTTGTTATTTTCCATCGCTACATGAGCAAAATGCAGAGTTACCGACGAGGCTAATAAAATAAGGGTATTTATAAGTGGTAACCCTTGCCAGCCCATTGCTTGCGTAGTGGTGCCTCCAGGGGTATTTAACAATGGCCACACAGCCTCAAAAGTAGGCCATAACACCTCGTTAGTCATGGCGTTGTTATCGGCGCCTCCAAGCCAAGGTACAGAGAACATGCGGGCATAAAAAAGGGCACCAAAAAAAGCCATAAAAAACATGACTTCTGAAAAAATAAACCAGCTCATACCTTGCCTGAATGAGCGATCCATTTGGGCAGAATATAAACCTTGATGCGACTCTTCAATCACATTTTTAAACCAGCTAAACAGCATATAAAGCAATATGGCAATACCCACATACAGTACGTAAACACCGCTGCCTCCCTCTTTACCCATATCCATAACTGTTAAGGCTGCCCCTACCGCAATAAAAAATAGCGCCACTGCGCCAACTATTGGCCATGGGCTTTGATCAGGTACGTAATAATGTTCATATTTTTGATTCATTTCATTTGCTCCTAGTTTTTCACTAGTTTTATAAGCTAGTTATTACTGGCTACTAACTTCTCGCTAATATCAAATACGGTATAAGACAGAGTTAACTCCTCCACATCACTGGGTAACTCAGTATCAACATAAAAAAGTAATTTAAACTCTAACTCCTCGCCAGCTTTTAAAGGTTGCTGGTCAAAGCAAAAACACGCTATTTTGTGTAAATACTTAGCCGCTTTACCCGGCGCTACCGAGGGTATCGCTTGCATCACTTTGTCTTCATTACTGTTGTTTTTAGCGCTAAACATAACCTCACGCATGGCCCCTGGTTTTACATCTACACTGTATTCTTTAGATTTAACCTCAAAAGGCGCACCACTTTGGGCATGCGTGGTAAAACTAACGCTGACCTCTCTATTCTCAGTAACCAAGGTACTTTGCTGTGCTTGTTCTAGCGAGGGCTTACCATTAAGCCCGGTTATATCGCAAAACACGTCATATATAGGCACCATGGCAAATGCAAAAGCAAACATTGCAATGCAAATAACCACCAGCTTTTTTAATAACGGCAAGTGAGTCATTATTTAATGTCCGGCGGCGTTGAGAACGTATGATATGGCGCTGGTGAATCAACTTCCCATTCAAGCCCTTCTGCCCCATCCCAAACTTTTGCAGGCACTTTATCGCCCCCTTTTGCACATTTATACACAACAACAACAAACAGTAATTGTGATAAACCAAAGGCAAACCCACCTATACTAATAATGGCGTTAAAGTCAGCAAACTGCAGCGCATAATCAGGAATTCGACGTGGCATACCGGCTAATCCCACAAAATGCATTGGGAAAAACAGCACATTTACACTTACCAACGACAACCAAAAATGCCATTTTGCCAAGGTAATATTGAACATATTTCCGGTCCATTTTGGCAGCCAATAATAAGCCCCCGCCATAATAGAAAACACCGCGCCCGTTACGAGTACATAATGGAAGTGTGCAACTACAAAGTAGGTGTCGTGGTATTGAAAATCAGCAGGCGTAATAGCCAGCATCAATCCCGAAAAGCCACCTAAAGTAAACAGCACAATAAATGCGATACTAAACAGCATCGGCACTTCAAAGCTAATAGAGCCACGCCACATAGTTGCTACCCAGTTAAATACTTTTACGCCGGTAGGTACCGATATCAGCATAGTCGCGTACATAAAAAACAACTCTCCCGCCACGGGCATACCTGTAGTAAACATATGATGCGCCCACACAATAAAGCTCAACAAGGCAATCGAGGAAGTGGCGTACACCATAGAGGCATAACCAAATAGTTTTTTACGTGAAAAAGTAGGAACAATCGTAGAGATAATGCCAAAGGCAGGCAAAATCATAATATAAACTTCAGGATGACCGAAAAACCAAAAAATATGCTGGAACATTACCGGATCACCACCACCAGCGGCATCAAAGAAGCTGGTCGCAAAGTATTTATCGGTGAGTACCATAGTAACTGCACCAGCAAGTACCGGCATTACTGCAATAAGTAAAAAAGCCGTGATCAGCCATGTCCACACAAATAACGGCAGTTTCATCCATGTCATACCCGGAGCTCGCATATTCACTATGGTGACCACCACATTAATGGCACCCATTATCGAACTGATACCCATTATATGTACTGCAAATACAAACATTGCTGTGTTGTCGTTACTATAAGTGGTCGAAAGCGGAGCGTAAAAGGTCCACCCAAATGCAGGACCGCCACCAGGCATAAACAGTGACGCTAACAAAATCAAAAACGCAAACGGTAAAATCCAGAAGCTCCAGTTGTTCATTCTCGGTAATGCCATATCTGGCGCACCAATCATTAACGGAATCATCCAGTTTGCCAATCCAGTAAATGCAGGCATTACTGCACCAAACACCATGATTAAACCGTGTACTGTGGTCATTTGATTAAAAAAGTGAGGATCAACCAATTGTAAACCCGGCTGAAATAACTCAGCCCGAATAACCATAGCCATTGCTCCACCAATCAAAAACATGGTGAGAGAAAAAATTAAATATAAGCTTCCTATATCTTTATGGTTGGTTGTAAATAACCAGCGCTTAAAGCCTGTTGCAGGTTGATGGGCATGATGAGCCTCATTGGTGTTAGGTTGTTCTGCAATGCTACTCATTATTTAGCCTCCCCATCAGCATCCAGTGCCGCTTGTATTTCGCTTGGTTGAATTACCTCTCCAGTATCATTACCCCATGCGTTACGCTTATAAGTAATAACGGCTGCTATCTGCTTAATAGATAATTGCTTTGCAAAAGACTGCATCGCTGTACCTGGTTTACCATGAAGTAAGATATCGATATGACCTTTGATATCACCTATAACTATTGGGCTGCCTTTAAGTGCTGGAAAAACACCCGGCAAACCTAAACCTGTTGGTTGGTGACACGCAGCACAGCTCGCCATATAAACTTGCTCACCAAGAGCCATCAGCTCCTCTTTTGGTACCACTTGATCTAATAACGCAGCGTCTGCTTCAGCCGCTTTTTGTTTAGCTTGTTTAGCTTCTGCCAACCACGTTTTGAAGTCTTCTTCTGTTTTTGCTTCTACCACAACAGGCATGAAACCATGATCTTTACCACACAGCTCTGCACACTGCCCGCGGTAAGTACCTACTTCATTAATATTGGTCCATGTTTCGTTAATAAACCCAGGGTTTGCATCTTTTTTAACTGCAAAATCAGGTACCCACCATGAGTGAATTACATCATCTGAAGTCATTAAAAAACGTACTTTTTGATTAATCGGTAGCACCAGCGGCTTATCTACTTCGAGTAAATAATTCGGGTTTTTATCGGCAAGATTCGTTATTTCATTTTGAGGAGTCGCTAACATTGAATAAAACTCAACGTCCTCCCCCATATACTCATAATGCCACTTCCACTGTGATCCAGTAATTTTTATGGTGATATCAGCTTTGCTGGCATCCTCCATGGCAATTAACGTTTTAGTCGCAGGAATGGCCATAACAATTAAGATGACAAAAGGAATGGCAGTCCAGAGTATTTCTACTTTGGTACTTTCATGAAACTGGGCAGGGACAGCCCCTTTAGACTTGCGATGATGGATGAGTGCCCAAAACATAATGGCAAACACGATCACCCCAATCACACAACATATTAAAAATATGGTCATGTGCAGTTGGTATACATTATTACTTATATCAGTTACGCCTTTACGCATATTATATTGGCTATTAGCAAGCACATTTTGCGAAAAAACTAACAATATAAGCCACAAGGAAGAACTCAGCTTACCCATGTGACGGCTCCTTTGATGCTATTGCTGACGCAAAGCGAAGAGGCATACGGCTTAAACGCCCATTCGTTATTTTTATTTTTTATAAGGGTGCTGGAGTTACTAAATGTGTGTGCTCAAAACGACAAGGCTGTGAGTTATTTTTATTCCAGCTCTTTAATAACTAGTTAAAAAATAAACAATAAGCAAGGTGAGTATGAAAAATAAACAAGAGGTTACTTAAAAAAAGTGCAGCAAAGAAAATAGTCACAAATAAGGTAATTAATCTAAGAGTCAGAGTTGGTAAGGGGTAGCTTGAATAACAGCGGAAAAAATATAAAGTTTTATGATTTAAAACAATTAGAATAAATTTGTTTATTTATAAAGTATTTAGCGATTTTTTTGAAATAACAAAAAGCGATTCGCAAGCAATATCGTACGAAAATAATGCATGTAAAAACAGCGCCTAATCAATATTAAGCGCTAAGTTATGTTTAACTATCACATCCAATCAGCGTTACGAATAACACCCACCGCTAAACCTTCAATATTGAAAGATTCATTTTCCAAGTCTACTTCAATAGCTGAAAACTCGTCATTTTCAGCATGCAGTAATACTTTTCTGCCGGCTTTTTCTAAACGTTTAACCGTAACATCATCATCCACTCGAGCAACAACAACCTGACCATTTTCAGCTACTTGAGTTTTATGTACAGCGAGTAAGTCGCCATCCATAATGCCAATATCTTTCATACTCATGCCGTTAACACGCAGTAAAAAATCGGCCGCTGGTTTAAACATTAAAGGGTCAATTTTACAGTGGCTTTCTACATGCTGTTGCGCCAATATTGGCTCACCCGCAGCAACTCGACCAATTAAAGGTAAGCCCAGCTGCTCTGGCTCTTCTTCTTCAACAAGCTGAATACCCCGGCTCGCGCCCGGCTTCATTTTAATCACACCTTTTTTAGCCAGTGCTTTTAAATGTTCTTCTGCGGCATTCGCACTTTTAAAACCCAGTGTTTGTGCAATTTCGGCACGTGTAGGAGGCATACCAGTGTCTTTAATAAACACTTTAATAAGTTCGAGTATTTGCGCTTGGCGTTTCGTTAATGGTCGCATACAACTGGTTTTCCATACAGTACAATTAACTGTGAGTATATACAGTTATTTTAAGATCGCAAATATAAATTAAGTTAGTTCCACTGATAATAATTAGCTTATCGCATTAAGAATATAACCCGCTCTTAACTACTTAAAATTATTTTTGCACTGATTAAAGCAACCCATCAACAGTAAAAATAAAAAATGTATCTTAAAATTTACAACAATGGTTAATTTTAATAAGTAAGGATGTTAATTAATTGAAATAAAAATATTACCGTGTACACTTTATGTGGACAAAACAAATATAAAAGGACTATGAAATGAAAAAACACTCACCTTTATTTGTTGGGCTCCTATTCAGCGGCTATACACAAGCTCAAGTTCCGCTTTTTGAAGTGCAATATATTAATGAGTCACAAAGCGTGGCCACACAAACAAGTAATCAATTACAGTTTGGCCAGCCTCTTTTTGAGCTCACAAATAGCACAAATACCTTTCTTTTACCTGTTAAAGGTAACGATATTGAATTTATAAAAAGTTCAACAAGTTTGTCAGCAACGGGAAGCTTAATTTGGATTGGTAAAAGTTTAGAAGATGACGAAATAACACTTATTAAATCTGCAAAAGGCATTTCGGGTACTGTAAAAGTAGGTGAACAGATATATAAATTACAACCAAATAAGCACTCTGGTCATAATTTCATTGAATTAGATCCCCAAAAGCAGCCAGCTGAACATGCTCCCGACTATAAACAGTCTAATAACCTGGAGTTTATGAGTGAACAAATTTTAACAGCTCAAAACACTCAATCGGTAATGGCTAACGAAACGCAAAGTAATATTAGTTTATTAGTTTTATATACCCCAGCAGCAGCTCAAAAATCAGGGGATATAAATAGCTTAATTGATCTTGCGATTGTTGAAACCAACCAAGGTTATCAAAACTCAGGCGTCAACGCAGTTGTTAGCATAGCCCACATTAGCCAAATTAATTATACTGAAGCTGCAAACTCAAGTACTGATTTAAATCGTTTAGCAGCTAAAAACGACGGTTATATGGATGAAGCACATACATTACGCGATCAATTCGGTGCAGATGTAGTTATATTAGTAAATGATGTCAATGGTTACTGTGGCCAGGCCAAAGCCATTGGCGCTAATGCTCAAAGCGCTTTTGCTATGGTCGATTATGATTGTGCGACAGGCTACTACTCCTTTGGTCATGAGATTGGGCACTTACAAGGCGCTCGCCATAATCCAGAAAACGATCCTTCAACAACTCCTTATTCATTTGGACATGGTTACCAACAACCTCAATCGCAATGGCGTTCAGTGATGGCATATAATTGTCCAGGTAATTGTACACGTATTAATTACTGGTCGAACCCTAATAAATCATACAATGGAGATGTAATGGGGACTTCGGCAGAACATGACAATGCCAGAGTGTTAAACTTAACTAACCCTATTATTGCAAACTTTAGATCTTCAACCCCCCAATTCCTGGTGACAATGTGCTCCAAAATAATCAAGCAATTACGGTTAATGGCGCAAAGAATAGCGAAAAGTTATTTACATTTGCAGTACCAAGTGAAGCTGCACAAGTTACTTTTAGAACATCAGGTGGTAGTGGTGATGCTGATATATATGTAAAATTTAACGAAACGGCATCCACAAATAATTTTGATTGTCGCCCATATAGAAATGGCAATAATGAGAGCTGCAGTGATACTCGCAGTGGAAATTACTCTATCATGCTCAAAGGCTTTGATGCTTATAATAATGTAGAACTGGTCGCTAGTTACCAATAATAAGCAAGCTACATAAGCAGGCGTCGTAGTATGGCGACCTGCTTAAATTAAGCTAAAAAAATTTTATTTGCTATCACTCACGACAAGATTTAAATTTCACCTTAATATGAGCTCAATTTTATATTTTTGAACATTCTTTTAGGAGCGAGTATGAGCATTTGGCATCAACCAATTTCATTAGAACTTTGTAAGCAATTAGATCAGGGTATTACAGGTCAAGGTACACTGATGAAAACCATGGGAATAGAGATCAGTGAAATTGGTGACGATTACTTAGTGGCCACTATGCCGGCAATTCCAGAGCATCATAACCCTATGGGTATAGTGCATGGCGGTGCCAATGTAGTGCTTGCTGAAACAGTAGCAAGTTATGCCGCTAACTTTGTAGTTGATTTCAGTCGATTTTATTGTGTTGGGCAAGAGATCAGCGCCAGTCACTTAAAAGCGTCACGCAACGGCACATTAACGGCTACCGCAAAAGCTTATCATATAGGTAAACGCAGCTCGGTTTGGGATATTAAAATAACCAATAGCCGCAATGAGCTTTGCTGCGTATCAAGAATGACCGCAGCCGTAGTCGAACGAAAAGGTTAAATTACTTTTCCAGAGGGTAAATAGTAACTTCTATGCCTGCGCCAATTGCAGATATGCGTAACAAGGTATCTGCATGTAGGGCCTGATTAAAACATTTTGGCGACGTTCCCGACTCAAACCCCATATCAAAGGTTCTACGAGAACAACTTAACCATTGCTTTAATGCATTGCGTGAACACGACTCAATTAGCTCACATAAATGATTAATTGCTTTATCGGGTGTGGTTATTTCACCAGCTACTTCGATGCGTGCCAGTTGGCGGTATTCGTCTTTATCATAATGTAAAATGGTTGCGACCTTTTTTAAATCAGCAACTAATACGCTAATATCTTGCTTTGACTCAAGCTCGAGATCTACATTTAAAAATTGAATTTCCGACATTGTTTCGTATTTATCCTCTAATGGTTACCTTGCAAACTTTAACGCAGTTTTATCGTTATACCAAATCAACACCCTATAAATAGATACTTTATCAGTTAATACTCTTATTTTAGGGTGTTATTGCGACTTACTATTAGCACTATTGTGCTGAAACTCAATTTGAATGCACTAGTGCGACATTTTGTCGCACCCGCCCTGCCTGCCATTCGCGTAAAATGTTTATTAAAAGTAATAAGATAAACACCTATGAAAAAAATATTTAAACCAGTACGTAAACTTCATAAATGGTTGGGCTACTTATTAGGTTTACAAATTTTAGCTTGGTTGCTTGGCGGTTTAATTATGAGCGCTATTCCGCTTGAAAAAGTACATGGTAAGCACCTAGCAACACGCACCCTAACCAACCCCTTTAAAAGCCATGATTACGTCACATTAATTGATGATATCGTATCCCAAGTAACCAACCCGACTAAAATAATCTTTACGCATTTTTTATCCACCCCACTTATAACTGTAACCAGTGCCGGTAACCAACAAAATTTTAATGGCATTACCGGGCAACCATTTAAAGCACCTAACAAACAGCAAATAATTGCTAATGCACACGCACACTTACTTATTAATGCTCAACTAGCAAGCGCTGCTTTATTAGCTACAGGCCCACGAGAAAGCGGTTATAAAAAAAATGTATGGCAAGTACAATTTAACGATACATTTAACACCACCCTCTATTTGTCATCAGATACAGGTAAAGTAATTACTGTTCGCAGTGATATTTGGCGAGTGTTTGACTTCTTTTGGATGCTACATATTATGGATTACGATGAGCGCGAGGATTTTAACAACCCGTTACTCATTAGCTTTGCTGCCAGCAGTGTGTTTTTTAGCTTTACTGGTTTTATTTTATTACTGCAAAATATCCGATTCAGAACAAGAAAACGTCAGCTATCCTGAGTTTTTAAGTGGACTCGGTTGAAAACTGATTTACCATTTAGATTATTCGCTTTAAAATCGCGGCTCCTGTAGTTCACTAAAGTGATAGGATATGCCGCATTTTATTTTTGCGTTATTGCTTTGCGTTGTCAGCTTTACTATTAATGCTGAGCAATTTACTCGTTTTTCCAGTGCTAAAAAACACTTAATTAAAACCTTACCAACCAATGCAAAAAGTATCTATTGTGGTTGCGACATAAAACGTAAAGGCAAAAAGTTAGTACCCGATGCAACCCATTGTGGTTATGTGCCACGCAATACATTTACCCGCTCAGGTAACGTGAATCAACGCGCTCTACGAATAGAATGGGAACATATTGTACCCGCTTGGGAGTTTGGTCATCAGTTACAATGCTGGCAAGATGGTGGACGCAAAAATTGCCGTAAAGTAAGTGCAAAGTTTCGCATGATGGAAGCTGATATTAACAATTTAGCTCCCGCAATCGGTGAAATTAACGCCGATCGTTCAAACTATCGCTTTGGCATGTTAGCCCAAAATGCTAATCAATATGGTCGCTGTGAGGTTAAGGTTAATTTTAAACAACGCGTTATTGAACCGCCGGTTTATGCACGTAAACGTATTGCCGATGCATACGCTTACATGCAAAAAACTTATGGTTTAAAAATATCAAATAAACAACAAAAGCTGTTTAATGCGTGGCAATAACAAGCTTATGCCGCAAACACCGACAGCAAAAAACTGTAAACTTATGTTTACAATACTTGGTGTGGTCCAAATATTTCGTAATGAATATTCGAGCTCTGCACACCTAAGTCAAGTAGTTGGCCTTTAACATAAGCCATGAACGAAGCTGGTCCACACAAATAAAATACACCCTCGCTAATAGGCAGTAATGCCTCAAGCACAGATAAATCCATAAGACCTGTGTAATCACATCCCCCACCACCTTGATTAAACCAGGTTAAGGTTTTTAGTTGTGGATACATAGCCGTTTGCTGCGCTAGGTAGTCTTTAAATGAATACTCAAGGCTATTTTCACACGCGTGTAAGTAACTAATCGCTTGATTAGTATTGCCACTCAATAACGTTTGCAGCATAGCCACCATTGGGGTTTGGCCAACACCTGCAGAAATAAGCACAACAGGGCTTGCTGCATCTTTCAAAAAGAAATCACCCGCCGGAGGGTATAGCTCTACTCGTGCGCCCTGCTCTAGTGAGTGTAAATAATTAGACACCACGCCAGGCTGTGGTTGGCACTCTTTTTTAACGCTAATACGATAGTTTTTAGCATTGCTCTTTTGCGAAATAGAATACTGGCGGATCTCTTCATATTCAGCCCCCTCAGGCTTAACTTTAATGCCAATGTATTGTCCTGGCTTGTGGGAAATAACGGCTTTGCCGTCTACAGGCGTGAGGATAAAGCTGGTTACAAATTCAGACTCAACATGTTTATGGGTAATTTCAAACTTCCGTGTGCCTACCCAGCCACCGTGGTTATTTTTACTGTGTGCATACAACGCTGCTTCTTCGGTAATACAAATATCAGCCAGTAGGTTATAAGCTTCTCGCCACGCGTATTCAACATCAGCTGTAAACTGTTCAGGAATAAGCTCTTTAAGTGTGCCGATCAAATGCGCCCCCACAATAGGGTAGTGCTCGGGTAAAATATTCAAGCTGGTATGCTTATGGTTAATTCTTGCTAATGCCTCTTTTAACACGGCTAAATTGTCAATATTTTGCGCATACGCAGCCAAGGCGTTAAATAATGCAAATTGCTGACGACCCGTTTCTTGATTAGTCATATTAAAAATATGTTTAAGTTCCGGGTTATGGCTAAACATGCGCTTATAAAAATGATCAGTGACTACTGTGCCCGCTTCTGCAAGCAATGGAGCTGTACTTTTTACAATCTTAATAGTTTTTTCAGATAACATTTTGGTTTCCTATGGGTGAACTAACCACTACGCCCATCAACACGACGCCGCGTTAATATAGGTGTGCAGTGAATTAAAAATAATAAAAAGGCCAGTAACCAAAGCACAGCGCTAAGCTGCCAAGCTAGGTGTGGTCCAATAAAAGGCGGGAGAAAAGCACGAATAATTGCAGCACTAAACACCAATGCAAACGCAAGGTTCATAAAACGCGGAATAGTAAGTGAGCGACCGGTATGCCCCAGTGATACTCGTGTCATCATGGCTAAAATCATCATGCCGATACCACCAATAGTGATAAAATGCAGTGCGTCTTTAAACAGTATTGCACTGCTATAAAAACTGATTGCCACTAACATTAAACCTATACCTAAGGCTAAATAGGCAAAGTGTAACGACCATAATAATGGGACTCTTAGCACTTGCTTATTCCACCAGCAAACACTGCGCACTAAATGCAAAAACGCTGCACTCATCACAACTAGTGCCGGGTTAATTACAGTAAAAAATAATTTGCTAATAAAAAATAATGCTATCGCCAATACCGATAAGTATAAAATAGCTTTATCTATGTTTGGTGTGCGTACCTGCTTAGATAAGCCCAGCCCTTTGGCGGTAAAAAAGGGTAATACACGCCCAGCCACAACCCCCACCAACAAGCTTATAACCAGTACTGCGGTATCAACCATTGCAAGCGCTAACTGCATTTGGTTTTTAAGCAGCAACATTAAGTACAACATATTGAGCGTAAATAAAAATGAAAGAATAAATAAAAACAAGTAGTTGCGTTTACTGCTCGCCTTTATCAACATGCTAGCTAACACTATGATTACCGAGAGCCACCAAACAACTTGTAAAATCAGTACCGCATAAACATTAAACTGAGCAATGCTAGGCACAACTATAAAAAAACTAAGTCGTGCACTAAGCCATATTAAGCTAAGCCACATCAATGGTTTACCATTAATACTTGCAACACCGGTCCACGTTTGTGCTGCAGTAAGTAAAAAGCCAGCCACAACCACGCCCGCAAAGCCAAATAACATTTCATGTGCATGCCACAAGTTAGCTGGCATAACTAAATGCCACTGTGCATCGCCACTTAAAATAAGTACCCAATAACCCACAGACAAACACGCTAGTGATCCAGCAGCTAAAAAAAGGGTCTAAACGCCAACATCCATAATGACCATTGTGATACTTGATGAAATGCGACCTGCGCTGGCATAGGTTCGGCTAAATTTATGGGCTTCATTAGCGCACCTCCTGCCCCAGTCCATGCTGCGCCACACAGCGCAGTATGTAACTCACCTTGACAATAGCCGCGAGGACAATCGTGCTAATGTGTGCAAAAATTTGTACCGGTATCGAAAAGTAGACTGCATAGGGATAACTTATTAACAGCGTAATCAACACCCCAAATACGCTAATACATAGCATCTTATTTGCATGAGATAGCAAACGGTAATATAGAGAATTAGACTCCACTGAATAATTAACCTGCTCTAAAAAAATACTGCTCATAACAACCCCAATCACTGCTTTCGTTATTTTGTTATTACACAGACCATGCCAATTAAATAAACACTTTAAATTCAATGTATTATTTAATTTCACTTTACAAAAAGAGTCTTTATGACCTACTATAAAAAACAATAAAATACACTAATAGGTCATTTTGACATGAACCAACAACTCAACCTGACTCAAGTTGCCTTGGAGCTTGCACAAAGCACCTTACATGCGCACAGTTTCGAGCAACTTTTAGCCACGGTTGAACGTATTATTCCAAGTGATGCTAGCGCCTTGTTAATTCGCCAAGGCGAGCAATTAAAGCCCTTAGCGATTAAAGGTTTAATGCCTGATAGCTTAGGCAGGCGTTTTAATATTGCAGAGCACCCTCGTCTTGATGCTATTTGTAATCACCGCTTGGCACTGCAATTTGCACATGACAGCCCGCTTCCAGACCCATATGACGGATTACTACTAGCTAAAACCGGTGATATTCCAGTGCATGCCTGCTTAGGTTTACCGCTTTACGATAAAGATTCGCTGCTTGGTATTCTGACCTTTGATAGCCTAAACGCTGATGCGTTTGACGGCATTACCGCTGATACACTCAACACCTTACAAACCTTGTGCAGTGCGCACTTTAAAACAGCCCTAGAGCTTGCCCATTACAAACAACATGCGCAGCACTCAAGTGAATTAGTACAAGCGTTAAACCGTGAGGCACTTAAACGTGATGGTGGTGAAATTATTGGCCAAAGCCCAGTAATACAAACCCTTAAAAATGAGATAAAACTGGTTGCGGCATCAAACTTTAGTGTCCTTATTTTAGGTGATACTGGGGTTGGCAAAGAGTTGGTGGCGCGTAATATTCACTTGCATTCAGCACGTAAAGATCAGCCATTGATTCATTTAAACTGTGCATCTCTGCCTGAAAACCTCGCAGAAAGTGAGTTTTTTGGCCATGCAAAAGGCGCCTTTACGGGTGCGCAAAATGCTCGCCAAGGTAAGTTTCAATTAGCCGATGGCGGTACCTTATTTTTGGATGAAATAGGCGAGCTACCACTGGTAATGCAAAGTAAATTACTGCGGGTACTGCAAAGTGGCGAAGTACAAACCGTTGGTGAAGATGAACTTAAATATGTTGATGTTAGAGTGATTGCAGCCACTAACCGTGACTTAAAACACGAAGTTGAACAGGGACGATTTCGCGCCGACTTATACCATCGCCTAAGTGTGTACCCGCTGAGCGTGGCGCCGTTAAAAGCCCGTGATGAAGATGTTATTTTATTAGCCGGTTATTTTTTGGAAAAAACAGCTCGCAAGCTTGCGATTAAACAACTAAAACTCAGCATTGAAACGCAATTACTGTTAAAAAGATATGACTGGCCAGGCAATGTAAGAGAGCTGGAACATGTTATTAATCGCGCCGCATTAAAAGCTAAACAGCATCAATGGCAGCAACCAATTATTACTATTGAGCCAGAACATTGCGAGCTAAATTTAAGCGCTATTAACACCTTAGCTCTTGAAAACTCAAACCAGCTTGCAACCACACCTTTGGCAAACAACATTTCGTTAAAGCAAGCCACCGATACTTACACTCAGCAGCTTATTATACAGCAACTTAAACAACATAATTATAACTGGGCAAGCACAGCTCGTAGTTTACAGGTCGACCGCGCTAACTTAACGCGGCTAGCCAAGCGCTTGGGTATTTCTATAAAAAAATCGTTGTAGCTTTTTTAACTTAATTTACGCTGCTTAAAATAGGTTTTTAATAACTGACTAAACGCTTGCACTTTCGCAGTACGATGCACTAAATGGTGCGTCACTAACCATAAGTCAGTAGGCCAACTTAGTTCGTTAGGTAATACAGGCACTAAATCAGAGTATTGCGCTGCAACATCATGCTGTAATCCGCCAATCCCTAGCCCCTTAACGATGGCGCGAGTAGCCTCTGAGGTTTCTGATACTCTAAGTTTAACTTGCGACGCAGGAATATTTTCATCAACCCACGCAAAATAAGGTACTTTGCCATTATAACCCGCGACTCCTGATACAAAATTATGCACCGAGAGTTGTGCTAACGTTTGTGGCAAGCCATAACGATTTATGTAATGTTTTGAAGCATAAAACCCTGACGAAAGTGCCGCTAAATGCTGAGCAATATAATCACCTTCATCCGGTCTAGGGCCTGCTCTTACAGCGATATGTGCTTGACCGTGATCTAAACGCAAACGCTTTTGATCCATAATCACTTGTAATTGCACTTGCGGATGCAAGGTTTGAAACTGCTCGCATACCTCACTTAATACATCTATAAAACCACTCACAGTGGTGAGTAACAAACTACCTTGTAAGGTGCTATCTGCAGCAATTATGTCACTGTGTAAGCGTTCTAGCTCACCATTAATTGCTTGTGCTGTGGTAAATAACTTAGCGCCAATCTCTGTGACTTTGTAGCCACGAGCATGGCGATGGAATAATCGCGCATTTAAGCTTTTCTCTAAGTTATTTATTCGCCTGAGCACTGTACTGTGATGAACATCTAGCGCTTCGGCTGCTGCAGTTAAAGTGCCTAAACGCGCCACTTCATAAGCAACCTTAAGATCTTGCCAATCATCAAATTGAATTGCCATGGTAACCACTTTTTAAGTTGTGCATATACGCACATAAGTTTTGCGTTTATTTGGCTTTTCTGCAAGCAATTATTTGTTAAAGTCACAGCTATACACAATCAACATTAGGATCAGCTCATGACTACACCAAAAATTATTGCCCTAGCAGGTAGCTTACGTAAAGACAGCTTTAATCAAAAACTTATTAATGAAGCAGCTCGTTTTGCACTAGAAAGTGGCGCTGAAGTAGAAGTGATCAAACTCGCAGACTTAGCCATACCTATGTTTGATGAAGATTTAGAAGCACAAGGCACACCTGCCGGCGTACAACAATTAAAAGACAAGCTGCGCACAGCAGATGGTATTTTACTGGCCAGCCCAGAATATAATGGTTCTATCACCGCAGTGTTAAAAAATGCCATTGATTGGGCGTCGCGCACCGAACAAGGTGCAGAGCCTGCATTTGCAAATAAAGTAACCGCTTTATATGCAGCATCACCGGGTGGACTTGGCGGCTTACGTGGGTTGAATCACGTGCGTGATATTTTATCTGGCATTGGCAGCTTAGTATTAGCTAACCAACTGGCAGTACCGGCTATTCATACTTTATTAGACGAAAACGGCCGTATTAACGACCCCACTACCGCTGAAAAAGTGGCCGGCCTTGCACAGCAGTTAGTTAGCGTAGCAAGTAAGCTAAAATAAGCAGCGGCTATAACTTTGTTGCTGCAAGCTTTGCAGCAATAAAGTCTTCATGGGTAACATACAACAAGTTTGCAACACGACGAATAACGTACTCTTCTTGAGGATCAAGTTCACCATCCGCGTACGCCAAGCGCCAAAGTAGCTCAACTATATCAATACGTTGCTGTGCACTGCATTGATTATTAATTTGCTTAGAAAATTGAAAATAATCAATGGCATCATCTAAACTTGAGCTTGCTTGTTCGGTTAACTCACCTACTGCTTCATCAGTTAAATCAAAATATTTTTTTAATGTCAGACTTAGCGTATATTGTTCATCTGCCTGTAAATCGTTATCCGCTCGCATTACCTCAATTAATAACGCAGCAACCGCTGTTTTTAAATCATGTTGTTCAATATCATAATCTTGCTGATCAATACTCGAAAAAAGCTGTTTAATTTGCTTGAACATCACATTTCCCCTTTTTGGGTGTTAGACTTATATAATAACGGGTGTAATAGATATGCTGATCACACTACCCAATATCAAGATGGAGTTAAAGGTTTATGAGTAGAAAAGCTAATCATTATCTATATGGAAGTATTAGCTGGGTGTTTTTAACAGCATGTTTGAATGTGTCGGCAGAGCAAGATGAAATGCAGCGGCTATATGACTTTGATGAAAAGGTGCATTACAAACAAACTCAAATAGACACTAACAACTATCATCTAGAGATCCAGTCTGATGACTACCCACATTTTAAAAACCAAAGTGTGTTTTTATTGCGCCACGCTAACCGCTTATGTCGCGATAACCCTTTTATGTTAAAAGTAACCGAAGGCGTGCAAGAGTATGAACGTTTTCCAACTAAACCACGCGCTTATCAGCCACCACTGAGTGTATTTGTGCAGTGTGAAATACCCGCAGAAAAAACCTCAAAAAAATAACCCCTCTTTACTTTTCAGTAAACCACTGAGTATTAAAACAGCCAGTGGCTTTACTGACGCTGAGTTTAGTTAACGCTATATCCCCACGGCGCAGCCGGTGGTGTGATAGGCTTAGTTAAATCAAAATCCACGCGGAACTCGCGACCTTGGCGAATGAGTCGGTAAGTGAACTTTTCAGGATAAATATACATTTGCCATGTATTGCCTA
This sequence comes from Pseudoalteromonas sp. KJ63-1, assembly GCF_055808145.1. Next base: position 3,151,744 of record NZ_CM147855.1, read on the forward strand.
CCGATTGTGGTATGCCTTGGCTAACAAATAACTCTTTTGAATACTGATCAGCAGGGAATGACTGCATGTTAGCAAAACCCGCATCAAGCGTATGACCACCATACATAGTAGACACATCATCGCTGCCATCTTTATGGCGGTGATCGTGCTTTAGGCTCAACCCACTGCCTGTTTTAGTAATGATCCACGTACGTGAAGCGTCATCACCCACATGAAACGGCACTTGTAGCTCACGTTCATTACACTTGCGCACATGCATAACTAATTTTTTATCGGCAAATGAACTCGGCCCTGTGGCATTATCAACCGTTACTTTACCCTCAAAAGCTTTACCGCAATGTGCTGCTATGTTGTTAAAAAAGCCATCATGGCTCGGTATTGATACTAAAGGCGCTGGGCGCGCTATTGCAGCTGTTGATGCAAGCATTAGTGCTGCAGCTGTTAATAATTTCATAATGTATCCCTAAACATGTAAAAAATTAGCTTAGCGTTTAAACAAACACAAAGACAATAATCACGATGAATAGCATCTGACAGCAATAAAAAAACGCGGCTTATGCCGCGTTTTACTATCAAGTATCTTTTAAATTATTCACTGCCAAGGACGCTCAGCAGCAAGTTTTGCTTCAAACGCATCAATTTGCGGATTTAAGGTCTCGGTTACACCAATAAAGTCTAAACCACTTAATAAACGCTCTTTCACGTCTTTGCGAATATCAAAGCTGATTGGCGCAAATTTATTGCTGCGCAATTGCTGGTTTTCTAAATCCACATCAATGTAAATATCGTCATGCTGCTCACTTAACACAAATAAGTCTTCTAATATTTGCGCTGGCAGTGCAATGGCAAGCATTTGGTTATTGCCACAGTTATTAAAGAAAATATCAGCAAAGCTTTCAGCCAAAATCACTTCAAAACCGTATTGCTTAAGCGCCCATGGTGCATGTTCACGTGATGAACCACAACCAAAGTTGTCACGGGTTAGTAGTATTTGCGCACCTTGATAGCAGGGTCGGTTCAAAATAAAATCAGGGTTTGGCTCGCCATTATCTAAATAACGCCAATCGTAAAACAAGGCCGCATCAAATCCGTCACGGCTGGTTGAAGTTAAAAACTGCTTAGGAATAATTTGGTCGGTATCGACGTTGTTTTTATCAAGTGGGGCCATTAAGCCGCTAAAATAAGTGCTCATTAGGCTTCTCCTCTAATATCAACAAAGTGGCCATGTATTGCTGCCGCTGCCGCCATTGCTGGGCTCACTAAGTGTGTACGCCCACCTCGACCTTGGCGTCCTTCAAAGTTACGGTTAGATGTAGATGCACAGCGTTTACCTGCACCTAAACGGTCGTCATTCATTGCTAAACACATAGAACAACCTGGCTCACGCCATTCAAATCCTGCAGCTTTAAATATGTCGGCAAGGCCTTCGTCTTCTGCTTGTTGTTTTACCAAGCCTGAGCCAGGAACAATTAATGCTTCAATACCTGCAACCACTTGCTTGCCTTCAACAATTTTTGCAGCGGCGCGTAGATCTTCAATGCGGCTGTTGGTGCATGAGCCAATAAATACTGTGTCTACTTTGGCAGTTGATAACTTATCGCCCGCTTTTAAACCCATGTATTTAAGTGCGCTACGGATGGCATCAGCTTTAATTAAATCAGTTTCTTTGTCTGGATCTGGAATACATTCGTCAACGCCAATTACTTGCTCTGGGTTAGTCCCCCAGGTGATCTGTGGTTGAATATTAGCGGCATCTAACTCTACCTCTAAGTCAAAGGTTGCGCCATCATCAGTTTTTAAGGTTTCCCAGTAGGCAACTGCAGCGTCAAAATCGGCGCCTTTTGGTGCAAACGGGCGCCCTTTTAAGTAGTCATACGTTACCTTGTCTGGGGCAATTAAACCGGCCTTGGCTCCCATTTCAATGCTCATATTACATAGCGTCATACGCGCTTCCATCGATAACGCTTCTATGCCTTCACCACAAAATTCAGCCACATAGCCCGTACCACCAGCAGTGCCTAGCTTGCCAATAACCGCCATAATTAAATCTTTAGCCGTTACTGTAGGACGCAATACACCGTTAATTTGAATTTTTAACGACTTCGCCTTTTTTTGTTGTAGCGTTTGTGTAGCTAATACATGCTCAACTTCTGAGGTTCCAATACCATGGGCAAGCGCTCCAAACGCGCCATGGGTTGAGGTATGGCTATCGCCGCATACGATGGTTGTACCTGGTAAGGTGATCCCTTGCTCTGGGCCAATCACATGCACAATACCTTGATTTACTGAATTTAGGTCGTACAGCAAAATACCAAATTCTTTACAGTTTGCATCCAGTGCCATTAACTGGTTTTTAGAGACTTCGCTGGCTGCATCTAATGAACGGCTTTTAGTTGAAACATTATGATCCATGGTGGCAATGGTTTTTTCTGGACAGCGCACTTTACGATTTTTTTCACGTAAACCTGCAAATGCTTGTGGTGACGTCACCTCGTGTACTAAATGACGGTCAATATAAAGTAAATCGGTTTGCTCATTAATGCTGGCAACAGTGTGTGCTTGCCAAATTTTATTGTATAAGGTTTGGGCCACTTGCTAACTCCCTGATCTGATTGAGCCACAGCCTAACGGTGCTGTGGCTTTAATAATTAAATACGTGAAACGATAGCTGCTGCAACATCGTTGGTGGTATAGCCGCCCTCTGGATAAATATCAGGCGTCCCTACTCCTGCCTCAACCGCCTCCGCGACTGCTTTTTCAATAGTGCGAGCCGCTTCATCTTGTCCTAACGAATAACGTAACATTAATGCAGCACTTAAAATTTGTGCAATAGGGTTAGCAACCCCTTTTCCGGCGATATCAGGCGCTGAGCCACCCGCGGGTTCATACAAGCCAAAGCCTGATTGATTTAAGCTAGCTGAAGGTAATAGCCCCATAGAGCCGGTGATCATCGCGCATTCGTCAGATAAAATATCGCCAAATAAGTTATCGCACAGTAATACATCAAACTGGCTAGGTTGTTTCACTAGCTGCATGGCTGCGTTATCTACATAAATATAATCTAAGCTCACCTCAGGAAACTCTTTACTAACTTCGGTTACCACTTCACGCCACAGTACGCTTGATGCAAGTACATTGGCTTTATCAACCGAGGTTACGTGATTGCTACGTAATTTAGCCGCCTCAAAAGCAAAGCGTGCAATGCGCTCTATTTCTTTACGTGAATAGGTTTGGGTATCAAATGCTGCTTCTTCAGCACCTTCGCCACTGCGACCTTTTTCACCAAAATAAATACCGCCGGTTAGCTCGCGCACACATAAAATATCAAAGCCTTTTTCGCTGATATCAGCACGTAGCGGCGATGCAGCGCTTAATGCAGGTAATAACTGCGCTGGGCGCAAATTACAAAACAAACCAAAATGTTTGCGTAGCGGTAATAGTGAGGCACGCTCTGGTTGTTCATTCGGTGGTAGGTTTTCCCACTTAGGACCACCTACTGAACCAAATAAAATAGCATCGGCGTTTTCACAGGCTTTTAAAGTTGTATCAGGAAGGGCTTTGCCAAACTCATCAATCGCTGCGCCGCCAATCGCGTGGTGTTCGCGGTTCAGAGTAAAACCAAATTTATCACTGACTGCATCAAGCACTTGCTCTGCAGCTGCCATAACCTCTGGGCCAATACCGTCGCCTGCTAATACGGCAACGCTGTAATGTGTTTTACTCATCCTGCTTTCCTTTGTTGTTTTAAATCAGACACTTTTTGTGCTCGATAAATTAAGTTATAAACCCGAACCATAGCTCGAACAGAGGCTTCAACCACATCAGCCGCAATACCAGCACCGTGGTAAGGACGACCATCGTATTTAGCAATAATATTCACTTGCCCTAATGAGCTTGCGCCTTGGCCGGTGGCCTCTAAATTGTATTCAATCATTTCAACGCTCATACCTGTTAAGCGTTCAATAGCAGCAAACGAAGCTTCAACTGGGCCATTACCTGTGGCCGCTTCTTGTTTTGCTTCGCCATCAATCAGCAAGCCTATGGTTGAGCTCGCCACCGATTGTGAATTAGACGCAGAGTTAACAAACTCTAACTGATACTTTTCGTCTTTGTCGTTAATTTGATTAAAGTAAATCATGGCCTCTAGGTCGTAGTCGTATACTGTGCCTTTTTGGTCAGCCAGCGCAACGAAACTTTGGTATAAGCTATCCATGTCGTAATCTGATTTTTGATAGCCTAATTCTTCTAAGCGGTGTTCTATAACATGGCGGCCTGAACGCGAGGTCATATTTAATTGATTACTTGGTACGCCAACACTTTCTGGTGACATAATTTCATAAGTGTTTTGCGCTTTTAATACACCGTCTTGATGAATACCTGAGCTGTGAGCAAAGGCATTTTCGCCAACAATAGCTTTATTTGGCTGTACCGGCATATTACAAATTTTGGCTACCTGGCGAGAAGCGCGATAAATTTCTTCGCTTTTTATGTCGGTATATACGTTTAAGTGGTCTTTACGCATTTTCATGATCATTGCCACTTCTTCAAGTGAACAGTTCCCCGCACGCTCACCTATACCATTAATGGTGCATTCAATTTGGCGTGCACCGGCTTGCACGGCGGCCACGGAGTTGGCAACGGCTAAACCTAAATCGTTGTGGCAATGCACACTTAAACGCGCTTTATCTATATTTGGCACGTTATTCATTAAATGACGGATCATTGCTGCGTATTCATCTGGGGTTACAAAACCGACTGTATCTGGCAAATTAATTGTTGATGCACCGGCGTTAATTGCTTGCTCAACAATTTTGCATAAATCCCAATGCGGTGTACGCCCCGCGTCTTCACACGAAAACTCAACATCATCGGTATAGTTACGCGCTAATTTGATAGATTTAACAGCCATTGCAGTGGCATCATCAAGGCTCATACGCAACTTGTGTTCAAGATGAAGCGGGCTGGTAGCAATAAAAGTATGAATACGACTTTGCTGTGCAGCACGTAACGCTTCGCCACAGGCCTCGATATCTTTGGCAACCGAGCGAGCTAAACCACAAATAATAGGGCCTTTCACCTCGGTGGCAATACGTTGCACTGAGCGAAAGTCAGCTGGGCTCGACACCGGAAACCCTACTTCCATTACATCGACATTTAAGCGGCTAATAGTATGCGCTAGTTGCACTTTATCGTCTTCTGTTAGGCTTGCTTTTAGTGCCTGCTCACCATCACGTAAGGTGGTATCAAAAATCCATACTTTATCTTGCTGTTGCATAACTGCCCCTCAATTGCTGTGTTACCCAAATTTCGATTTATCCCTACAGCGAGATAAAAAAAACCCCGCGGTTGCGGGGTTTTTAATGTTTAACTCAATGCAAACACACTAATCCCCGCTCACTTGCCACAGCAGTAAGAGGTTTAGGTTCAGTGTAATTAAGCGAATAGTTTGCATCTGTTTTCTTGTGTGTGTGTCCAATGAGGCTTATTTTTATCATTGCAACGCAGTTGGTGCAAGCATAAAAATACCAAGCAAATAATTAAAGGGGACTTTTTAGGGAGTTTAAATTCAAATAAAACTGAATAACAGAATAAAATATCCAACTTAAACCTAGGTAAGGTTTAAATTAATAAGCGCTGTAAAATACAGCGCTTATTTTAACTTTTTTAATATTTATTCTTTATTTTCAGCACGTACGTAATTTGACGCGCCGCGCGTAATATAACGTAACTGCCATATAACTCGCTCAATCAGTTCATCGCGTTGCTGACCTTCAATATCGAGCGCTTCAGCGCCTGCATTAAATACCAAAGTCACCATGGCTTCTGCCTGAATATACGCATGAATAGCATCGCAGGGGGTTTCACTTTCTAAATAATGTGCGAGTTCTAAAATAAAGTGTTTTACTTCACGTGCCACTGCCGCTCTAAATGCTTTTGAAGTCCCTGAGCGTTCACGCAGCAAAAGTCTAAACTGATTGCTTGAGTTATCAATAAACTCCATAAAAGTAACCACAGAGGTGTTGATTACACTGCCACCACTGGCTATTCGTCTGCGTGCTTGGCGCATCAGCTGGCGTAGGGTTAAACCCGCTTCATCAACCATAGTTAAGCCCAACTCGTTCATATCTTTAAAGTGACGATAAAAAGAGGTAGGCGCAATACCTGCTTCGCGTGCAACCTCACGCAAGCTTAAATTAGAAAAGCTATGATCAGCACTAAGCTGATTAAATGCAGCTTCAATTAATGCTTGTCGTGTTTTTTGTTTCTGTTGTGCTCTAACACCCGACATCAACAGCTCCCTGAGTGAGTTTGTAATAAATTTTTAATTAAAAAAATAGCTAATAGTACAGTCTAATACTTGACGGCAGCAGATTGAAATATTATTTTAGCTTACAGTTGTACGCTGAGAAATGATAAACATGAAAAAACCACCAATTATATGGACCAACGTCCTTTTCTTTAGCCTGACGTTTTTGGCTGCTATTACACTTGTACCTTGGTATGGGTTTAACTATGGCTTTACAGGCACGCAATGGGTTGCTTTTGTAGCTTGCATGTTTTTTGCGGGATTATCGATCACCGCGGGCTACCACCGTTTATGGGCACATAAAACCTATAACGCACACCCTGCGGTTGAATTTATTTTTGCCCTTGGTGGTGCTTTTGCGCTACAAAATAGTGCGCTGCATTGGAGCAGCGATCATCGAATTCACCATGGTCAAGTTGATGATCCAGTTAAAGACCCTTATGCAGCCACAAATGGCTTTTGGTATAGCCACATTGGTTGGATGTTACGTGACTACCAAGGCGACAGCTACGATGATTACAGCAACTGTCGTGATTTACAGCGAAATAAAATTGTTATGTGGCAGCACAAAAATTACTTAAAACTGGTGATTGCCATGAATGTTGGTTTACCGCTAGCACTCGGCTTAATGCTTGGTGATGTATGGGGCATGCTATTGTTAGCAGGCTTATTGCGTTTAGTACTGAGTCAGCACTTTACCTTTTTTATTAACTCAGTAGCGCACATTTGGGGTTCACGTCCTTACACTGAAAAAAACACCGCGAGAGACAATGGCTTTTTAGCACTGTTTACCTACGGTGAGGGTTATCATAACTTCCATCATATTTTTGCCAGCGATTATCGCAATGGCATTAAATGGTTTCATTACGACCCAACAAAATGGATGATCCGCTCACTCGCTGCTATTGGTTTAGCGAGTAAATTAAAGCGCACACCGGTTGAGCGCATTGAAAAAGCCAAAGCAGAAACCTTAATGAGCAAAACACAAGGTCGCCTTGCAAAATTGCCTTTAGCGCAAGATAAGCTTACATTATTACAACAAGAGTACGATTTGTTGCTTAAAAAGCTGCAAAATTATTGCTCATTACAAAAACAAGTGTTGGAAGCTAAAAAAAATAATATGGCAAAGCAGTGTGAATGCTCAGCATTAATGGCACAATATCACGAGCTTGAAGCCGCCTGGGAAACACAAAAACAGGCATGGCTAGCACTTAATGCGAGGTTATTAAAAGCCTCTTTTAGTTAAAATAGGAGTGGCTGTGGCCAAACAACCAGAAAAGAAAAAAGTACCCGTGAGCTACCAATATGATGCAATCATTATTGGCACGGGTCCTGGCGGTGAAGGGACCGCTATGAACCTCTCTAAAAGCAACAAAAAAGTAGCAGTAATTGAACGTCAAACTGCTGTTGGTGGTGGTTGTGTTCACTGGGGAACCATTCCTTCAAAGGCACTTCGTCATTCGGTTAGTCGCTACATTGAATACAAAGCAAACCCTTTGTTTAATGTAGGTGAACGTCCAGTAAGACTTACTTTTCCTGATATTTTGCGCCATGCCAGTTCGGTGATTTCAAAGCAATCAAACTTACGCAGCAGCTTTTACGATCGTAACCGCATTCATATGTTTCAGGGCGATGCTAGCTTTGTTGATAAGCACACCATCGAAATTAGACGTAATGACGGTTCAACTGAACGCCTAACTGCACAAACTATTGTTATTGCGACCGGCTCACGCCCTTATCGCCCACCAGGTGTTGATTTTACCCATTCGCGTATTTATGAAAGTGACACAATTTTAGGCCTTGAACACGACCCTCATCGCGTACTTATATACGGTGCGGGTGTAATTGGTTGTGAATACGCATCTATCTTTAAAGGGCTAGGTGCAAAGGTTGATTTAGTAAATACTCGCGATCGCCTACTTGCGTTTATGGATGCTGAAATATCTGATGCGCTTAGCTATCACTTTTGGAATAGTGGCATTGTTATTCGTCATAACGAAGAATTTGATCGCATTGAAACCCGCGATGACTGTGTTGTTATGCATTTAAAATCGGGTAAACGTGTAAAGGCTGACTGTATTTTATTTGCCAATGGCCGTACTGGTAATACTGATACATTGAATTTAGAAGCAATTGGCTTAAAAGCAGATAGCCGCGGACAAGTAAAAGTAAACGAAACCTACCAAACAGAAATAGACAACGTATACGCGGTAGGCGATGTTATTGGCTACCCAAGCCTTGCTAGCGCTGCCTTTGATCAAGGTCGAATTGCCGCAGATGCCATCGCTTGTGGTAACTGCGATGAAAAGCTGATTATTGATATTCCAGCCGGTATTTATACTATTCCTGAAATGAGTTCTGTTGGTAAAACAGAGCAGCAATTAACTGCCGCAAAAGTACCGTATGAAGTTGGGCGTGCGCAATTTAAACACTTAGCCCGTGCGCAAATTGCAGGTACCGATGTGGGTAGTTTAAAAATATTGTTCCATACAGAAACCAAAGAAGTACTTGGCGTGCATTGCTTTGGTGAGCGTGCTTCTGAGATTGTTCACATTGGCCAAGCTATAATGGAACAAAAAAATGGTGGCAATACCATCGACTACTTTGTAAATACTACGTTTAACTACCCAACAATGGCAGAAGCTTATCGAGTTGCGGCATTAAATGGCTTAAACCGCTTGTTTAAGTAAGTGCTTAAGTAAAATAGTTTGCACAAAAAAGCCCGCTAATTAGCGGGCTTTTTATTGTTAGTTCATAACTTACTTGTGATATTGCGCACTTAGCTCATGCACAGCGTTAATAAATACACCCGCATTTTCTGGGTCAACATCTGGTGTAATACCATGCCCTAAGTTAAATACATGACCATTGCCAGTGCCAAAGTCTTCTAAAATAGTGCCAACTTCTTGGCGAATACGATCTGGCGTGCCGTGTAGCATTGAAGGGTCCATATTGCCTTGTAGCGCCACTTTATCGCCAACACGACGTTTTGCATCACCAATATTAATAGTCCAATCTAGGCCTACTGCATCACAACCTGTTGCTGCAATTGCCTCAATCCATTGGCCACCATTTTTAGTGAACAAGGTAACCGGTACTTTACGGCCATCATTTTCGCGAATTAAACCATCAACGATTTTATGCATATACTGCAGTGAAAACTCATTGTAGTCACGCGGGCTCAATACACCGCCCCACGAATCAAATATCATCAGCGATTGTGCACCCGCTTTAACTTGCGCGTTTAAATAATCAATCACTGAATCAGCTAGCTTATCAAGTAGTAAATGCAGTGTTTGTGGCTCAGCAAATGCCATTTTTTTGATTTTACCAAAAACCTTACTGCTTCCGCCTTCAACCATATAAGTTGCAAGTGTCCAAGGTGAACCCGAGAAACCAATTAATGGCACTTCACCTTTAAGCTCACGACGAATAGTGCTTACAGCATTCATTACATAGCCAAGCTCATCGGTAGGATCAAGTTTAGGAATTTTTTTAACATCGGCTAATGATGAAATTGGGCGTTCAAACTTAGGGCCTTCACCCGTTTCAAAGTACAAGCCTAATCCCATTGCATCTGGGATAGTTAAAATATCACTAAATAAAATAGCGGCATCTAACGGGTAACGGCGCAGAGGCTGTAATGTTACTTCACAGGCTAACTCAGCATTTCTACACAGGCTCATAAAATCGCCCGCTTGTGCACGTGTAGCACGGTATTCAGGTAAATAACGTCCAGCTTGACGCATCATCCATACTGGCGTGACATCAACAGGTTGCTTGGCAAGGGCACGTAAATAACGGTCGTTTTTTAATTCGCTCATAGCGTATAGAGTCCTAGGGCTTTTAGAAATTGTGCAAGATTGTACCACCATATTTGCCCCCCTCTATCGCTAAGCGATTAAATCGCCACAGAGTAGCGCCAGATCAAGTAATTTTTTGTTTTCATTTCGTTTTGTACACAAAACAACCAAGCAAACGTTAATAATAAAAACTTTTCATTAAACTATTTGCAACATTTATAAAAGCTTGATATTGTTATTCCGCGTTAACATAACAATAACAAAAATCGTTAATATAAAAATAATAAAAATCTCTAATAAAAATAAGAATGCTTGTTTAAACAAGTCTAATAAAGAAATTAAACCACCGTAATTGGTGGTTTTTTCTTTCCTGCAATAAATACTTACAACTTATACCCTTAAACAAAACCCTCTGTGGTACTACATCTATTTTACTTGTTGATATACACGTCAATTAAATATATCTTGGATAATATAAACATTATTACCAATTAAAAATCCAACCCAGCTTAGGAGAAAAATTATGCTGAAGCGTGTAGAGAAAGCTCAACAAAAGTGGGGGTAGCCATACGGTCATCGACAATTGGTTAAACGAACGCCAAGAGCTGATTGTACTTTATTGTAAGATTGCAGGCTTTTCACCTTACGAGAAAAAAGATCAGTCTTTGCCTGAACCGTCTCAAATTCAAGCTTTTTGCCAAATATTGATGGATTACCTATCGGCTGGGCACTTTGAAGTGTACGACGATATTGCTAAAGCTTGCGAAAAGAAAGGCCTAGAAAGCCAACAACTAGCAAATACTATATACCCACGTATTTCAGATACCACAGATATTGCTTTGGATTTCAACGACAAATACGCTGAGGTAGATGCAGAAGATTTATTAGTAGGATTTGATAACGACCTATCGGTAATGGGTGAAGCACTCGAAGCTCGATTTGCACTTGAAGATGAGTTAATTGATAACTTATATTCTAATCACGCAGATTAATCAGTTATTCAGTGCAATAAAAAAGGGACCTAGGTCCCTTTTTTGTTTTATATAAATACTTATTCTGCAGCGGCAGTTTCTGCATCATTTTGAATTTCTAATAATTCAACTTCAAAAATAAGTGTTGAATTAGCAGGAATTTTACCTAAATCACGGTCACCGTAAGCAAGGTCTGAAGGAATGGTAAATTTGTACTTAGAACCAACAGTCATAAGTTGTAAGCCTTCAGTCCAACCAGGAATAACACGGTTTAGTGGGAAAGTTGTTGGCTCATTGCGTGAGTAAGAGCTATCAAATTCAGTACCGTCTAAAAGAGTACCTTTATAATGTACTTTAACCACGTCAGTCGCTACTGGCTTAGCGCCTTCGCCTTCGCTCATTACTTCGTACTGTAAACCAGACTCAGTAACCATTACGCCTTCTTTTTTAGCATTATCAGCTAGGTATTTTTCACCCTCAACTTTGCTTTTTTCAGACTCTACCTTTGCTTTTTCTTCTTGTTTAGTACGCACTGACTCATCTAATGCTGTTAATACTTCACGAATTTTTTCTTCGTCAATTTTAGCATTACCGGCAAGTGCATCTTCAAAACCACGCATTAATAATGCTTGATCTAATTCGATACCAATTTCTTTTTTATCCGCTAGGTCTTTATTTAAAAAGTTACCTACAGATGCACCAATACCGTATGCTTGTTGTTGCGCTACAGTATCTAGTTTAACGTCTGCTTGCTCTTTTTTTGCTTCTTGATTACAAGCTGTAAGCGCTAAAACTGACGCTGCAATCAATGACAATTTAATCGTCTTTCTCATTTTAAATCTCCGACACACTTTGCAGTTGTCATTTATTGTAATATTACTAGTTAAAGATTAACGGCCTACATGGTAGGCTGCTTGTTTAATAGCTAAACTAAAAACATATCCAGTGATTAGACAAACAACCTAGGCGTTTTTCGCAACCTAGTCTAACCTCTCAGTCACGAAGAGTTAAGAGGAAATACCTGTAATATGTCGTTATTTCGTACTTTTTTAGTTGCTACCTGCTGTTTATTGACAATTGCATGTAGTGATGAAAAACAACAAGCAGTGGCTAGCTTTGAGCACACAGCACAAGGTGCTTTCTCATCCGCACTATCGCATGATGGTCAATACAGCTTAGTGTCTTCTATCAATCATGGGGTCGCACTTTGGGATAATCAACAGCAAGCCCTTAAATACCAATGGTTTCAACAACAAGCGCAAGATAGCCTCGTTTACGCTGTAGCCATTGCTTTTGATAATAGCGTGGCTGTTACCGCCGAAAAAACCACCTTCGCCGTTTGGGATATTGCCTCAGGAAAAAATAAAGGCTTTTACAAAATACAAAAAGCCAGCATCCGCGATATTGCCATTAGTAACCAAGGTAACAGTGTTGTATACGGACGTAGCGATGGCGTTGTAGTATTTATAAACCTTAACACTGGCAGACGCATTGAATTTTTAGGCCACCAAGATAAAGTAAACACCGTAGACCTATCACCTAATGGGCGCTATGCATTGAGCGGCTCAAACGATTATGTGGCCTACTTATGGGATACCCAAAGTGGACAAGTTATTCATCGCTTTAATCACTCAACCCGAGTAACCCAAGTCGCTTTAGATCCTCAAGGACGTTATGCTTTTACCGCCGACAGTATGGCACAAGCAAATGTATGGAAGCTGACTACAGGTGACCTTGTTAGTAAACTAAAGTATATTGCGCGTCAGAAAATTTTTACTGCGGTGCGCTTTAACGACCAAGGCACTTTATTAGCAACAGGTTCACCCAACAAACGAGTGGATTTATGGCAGCTAAATAGTGGTGAAAAAATTCAAACATGGCAAGTGACCCCACGAGAAGGCAGCAGGCCAAAATCGGCAGTGGTACTTGATGTGACATTTACAGATAACGGTAAATCACTGTTAACTGAAAGCTCAAGCGGAATCGCTGAGCGCTTTATTATACGAGAACCAAATGAACACAATTGAACATCGGTTAATGGAACTTGAGGCTAAAGTGGCTTTTCAAGACGAAACGATTGAAATTTTAAATGATGAAATAAAAGTTCACCAGCAACAGTTGGCAAAAATAAAGCGCCAAACCGAGTTGCTGGCTGAAAAACTGAAAGAATCGCAGTCATCACAGCCTATGATATCGAATATGCCAGAGCCACCGCCGCCGCATTATTAAGCAGCACTAATAAGGCACTAGTCGCCTGGATTAAACACGCCAATGATCTGTTCAAATTGGCGTGTTGATGCCTGCACAGCTTGCTCTGGTTGAGCCATTTTATGGCCACACTGCATACATTCTACTTTTTCTACGTCGTGCTCTTTGTAAAGCATTAACATATCCATAGTTTTACAATCAGGACACGTTGCTCCAGCAATAAATCGTTTTTTATGTTTCACTTCGCTTTTCCTACCATTTTGACTGACGTCATTTTATCGCAATATTTGCCTACTTGATACGATTGATATAGCTAATAAGATCCGTGTTATAATGGCGGCAATTCAATCAAGGCACAGTAAAGTAAAGTATTTATGATCCAAATCTCAGAAATAGAACTGCTTCGCGGTGGCAAAGCTTTATTAAAAAATGCATCGGCTACACTATTCCCAGAGCACAAAGTAGGCCTTGTTGGTGCTAATGGCTGTGGTAAGTCAACGTTATTTAGTTTATTGAAGTCTGAGTTACAGTTGGATGGCGGTAATTGTAGTATTCCTAAAGATTGGTCACTGGCCTCGGTAAAGCAAGAAACCCCCGCCCTTGAAATAAGCGCTATAGATTACGTACTGCAAGGCCACCCTGAATACTACGCACTAAGAATTGCGTTGCGTGAAGCCGAGCAAAATAACGATGGCGACACTCAAGCTAAAGTGCATATTCAGCTTGAAAATATTAAAGGCTATAGCATTGAAGCCAAAGCCGGTGAGCTGTTACATGGTTTAGGCTTTGCTAATAATCAAATAGAAAACCCGGTAAGTGCATTTTCGGGTGGTTGGCGCATGCGCTTAAACTTAGCCCAAGCGCTTATTCGCGATGCCGACTTACTGTTACTGGATGAGCCAACAAACCACCTAGATTTAGATGCCGTGTATTGGCTCGAGCGTTTTTTACGTGCCTACACCGGCACGCTAGTACTTATTTCTCACGACCGTGAGTTTTTAGATGCGGTAGTCGATCAAATTTGGCATATAGATAAACAGCTTATTAATGTGTACAAAGGTAACTACTCGCAGTTTGAGCGCCAAAAAGCTGAGCGTTTATTACAACAGCAGGCCATGTTTGAAAAACAACAAGAGCAAATTGCCCATCTTGAGCAGTTCATTACCCGCTTTAAAGCAAAAGCTAGTAAAGCCAAACAAGCACAAAGTCGCGTTAAAGCGCTAGAGCGCATGGAAAAACTTGCCCCAGCACATGCTGACTCGCCATTTGATTTTGAATTTGCCGAGCCAACAGCTCTGCCTAACCCGTTAATGACACTCGACAAAGCCAAAGCCGGTTATGGCGATGTAACCATTTTAAACAGTATTAAGCTGAACTTAGTCCCAGGCAGCCGTATTGCACTACTTGGTAGAAATGGCGCAGGTAAATCAACACTGATTAAGTTACTATCAGGTGACTTACAGCCTCAAGCGGGTGAAGTGTTTCAGCACCAAGGCTTAAACATTGGCTACTTTGCGCAGCATCAACTGGAGTCTCTAGATTTAAAAGCCAGTGCCGTCACCCACCTGCAACGCTTAAATCCAAAAGCCAGCGAACAATCATTGCGTGACTTTTTAGGCGGCTTTGCCTTTGTAGGCGATAAGGCACTCGACCCTGTAGCACCCTTTTCTGGCGGTGAAAAAGCCCGTTTAGTACTGGCTATGTTAGTTTATCAAAAACCAAACTTGCTGTTACTGGATGAGCCAACCAACCACCTTGATTTAGAAATGCGTCATGCATTAGTAATGGCTTTACAAGGCTTTGAAGGCGCTATGGTCACAGTATCGCATGACCGTCATATGCTTAAAAATACCGCCGATGAATTTTATTTGGTTGATAATGGCGAGGTCACTCAATTTGGCTACGACCTAGATGCATATTATCAGTGGCTGCTTAATGCTAATAAAGAAGCCGCTAAAAACGACACCGACGAAGAGCCAAAAGCCCATTCACAAGTTAACCGTAAAGAGCAAAAGCGCTTAGAGGCCGAGTTTAGAAAGGCAATTCAGCCGCTGAAAAAGCAAATTGAAAAACTTGAAAAGCAATTAGATAAATTTGCTGCAGAACTAGCTGACGTTGAAGAGGCACTAGGCGATAACACTCTCTATAACGACGAAAATAAAGGCAAGCTTAAAGAGTTAATTACTAAACAAGCCACACTTACGCCTAAGCTTAACGATGTTGAGGAAGAGCTACTTATGGCCCTTGAGGAAATGGAACAAAAAGAGCAGGCATTCGCCGATGAACTTGCTTAATAGCGACAACTTTTGGCAATTTGCATGTCAGCTTTATAGCGAAGATGGCATGCAAGCGCGCCTGTTAAATAACCAAAACCAACTAGGTAAAAACGTAAACCTGTGCTTGTTGTTGTATTACCTAGATTCTCTCAATCTAACAATTAGCCAAACACAGCTAAATAAGCTTGAGCAATCAATTAGTGAGCTTGATAAGCGGGCATTGAAGCCTCTACGAGCCACACGTGCCTATTTAAAAGCCAATCAAACCGAGATTACAGATTACGCCGTAATTCGAAAGGCACTTCTCGGCGCCGAATTGAAATTAGAAAAGCAGCAACAAATAATATTAATTGATGTAGTTAATAGTATGAGTTTAACACCTTGTGCAACGCCCAATAACAGCGATAAATATTTGGCATAATTTTTCACTATTAATTTCATCAGATCATAAAACCATTTATATTATGAATATTAGCTCTTATATACATGGTTACTTTGGTTTACTTTTATACACCAAGCTATAAATCTTTAGTTTTGTATTGAAACACCTCTTCTAAAGGTAAGTTAAAAACTAAAGAAATTTTAAAAGCCACCTCTAAAGTGGGTGAATATTTATTTGCCTCAATAGCCATTACCGTTTGCCGCGTTACGCCAATAGCATCTGCTAGCTGCTTTTGCGTCATTTCATCGCGTAAAAAACGTAATGTTCGAATAGAGTTAGTTATTGCATACTCACTCATAAATATCACCCGTTCTGCCTTTAAAAAGCTGCGCTATGTAATTGACTATTTCGGCAATCAAAAAAGCGCCTACCATGATATGCATTGGTAAATATGGAATATTATATTCGATAGCTGGGCCCCAGTTATTAGCTTCAATTTGATATTGAAAAATAGCAACACAAATTCCCGCCTGTAAGATTATGGCTTTGTATTTATAACCCACTAAATTTATTTGCTTTTCTCGCACATCCGGTGGCTGATTTAATTCATTATCACTGACAAATGCAAGTAATAAATAGCTCAATACTATAAGTATCACAGAATAAATTAACACCTGTAGCAATAAGCCAGATAACCAAGAAACAGAACTAAGCTGCTGCGTACTCGCATTCATTAGACTGTTTACATAAAAGTAAGATATGTACACGCTTACTAGTAAATCGATACTCAGCGTCAGTTCTCTAAAACTTATGCTTTGTAAAAGTTCTTTAAAGTGCTCTGAACGAGTCATATAAAGCTAACTCCAAGTAAAATATTTTTGACTTTTAAACTATAAGTTCACTTTTTATTCATGTCAAATATATTTAACACCAGGTTTATTTTATTTAACCTAAAACAAAACAACGGTTATTCAAAGCTGAACTTTGCTGACAATCTTTATTATAAAAGTGATTAAAAAATCGCAGATAATTTACTAAAAAGTGCAAAATTGACTTAACTTTATTGATCAAAATCAACATCTGCATTGCCCATTTTATAATCTGTAAAATAGCTTGATCTGGATCATATCAAGCACTGCTGAGCCAGCCTATGATTACCCCATAGACATCAGGAGGCAATTATGGACGTATTCTTTAGAGATTTTTTTAGCGACCCAGTACTATTTTTATCATTTGGATTTTTAGGCGTCGTTATTAGTTTATGCCTCTTCTTTGTGTATTTTTTCATGAAAAAAGTACACGATGCAGACATTAAAGAACAGCATTAAGCACGACGCACAAAGCGCCTTATTAGTTTACTGATTAGGCGCTTTTTATTTTTAAATATAAAAAATTTGCTACACTAGCGCTTCGTTAATTGCAAAGTGCGTAGTACAGACATGATCCCTAAGTTCAAACCCGCATGGTGGATGACCAACCGACACGTTCAAACCATAATACCGCGTTTTTTCCGCCCTTTTCATCATACTCGCTACGAACTTGCGCAACTTGATACGCCCGACGGTGATTTTATTGAGCTTGCTTGGTCACTCCCGCATAACGAAAAAGCACCGCTCGCAGTGGTACTTCATGGGCTTGAAGGCAACATAAACAGTTTTTATGCCAAAGGCATGATGAAGGTATTAAAAAAGCAAGGCTTTGCTGTCGTATTGATGCACTTTAGAAACTGCTCAACCGAAGTAAACCGCTTACCCAGAGCCTACCATAGTGGCGATACCGCCGATTTAGCTTTTTTTATAAATCATTTAAAACAACAATTTCCAAATCGCCCTATCGTAGCGGTGGGGTTTTCATTGGGTGGTAATGTGCTCGCTAAATATTTAGGCGAAGAAAACATCCACTGCCCTCTTAGTGCAGCCGCCGTGATATCTGCGCCCTATGATTTGTCATCATCTAGTGATGTTATTCGTAAAAGCTTAGGTAAAATTTATCAAAAATATTTGCTCGATCGAATGAAAAAGTCGATGCAACGTAAATTACCGCAAATTAAACAACAGATACCGATCACCACTGATCAATTAATGGAAATTGACGATTTATTAGAGTTCGATAACCAGCTTACAGCACCGTTGCATGGCTTTGAGAATGCACACGATTACTACAAAAAAGCCAGTGCGATGCCGTACTTAAAAGATATTGCGACACCTACACTAATTATCCATGCCAAAGACGACCCTATGTTGTCGATTAAAGCGGTTCCAAGTAGTCAGGATGTAAGTGAGCATGTTACGCTTCGTATCTCTGAAAAAGGCGGCCACGTTGGTTTTATTAGCGGTAACAACCCGTTTAAGCCTGTGTATTGGTTAGAGCAAGTGGTGCCTGATTATTTTAAGCAATGTGTATTTAATAACACCGATAAAGAGTGACTATGATTATTCCTTTTGAACAACTTGATAAAGACACACTGTACAACCTAATTGAAAGCTATGTACTGCGTGAAGGCACAGATTATGGCGAACAAGAATTCAGTATTGAAAGTAAAGTGGCGCAAGTAAATCAGCAATTAAAAAGCGGCGAAGCTATGGTGTTTTTCTCTGAACTGCACGAATCGGTCACCATAATCTCTAAAAGTGAATTCAAAGCACTGCAAAGTGAAGCGCAATTCGACGAGTAAACTTGTCAGACACGACGTAAAAATAGACAATGGTTTTTTTAACTCAAAGAGCCATTATAAATGATAAAACTAAGCTCACTAGTTGCTGCAATGTCGATTGCATTAACCGGCGCAGTCAGCGCTGAAATAACCCCTTCAGATAAAGCAATTAAGCTTGCTCACGATACCATTTTAATCGACACTCACATTGATGTACCTTACCGCATTCATGATAAATGGGCGGATGTAACTAAAGCCACTGAGGGCGGCGATTTTGATTACCCTCGTGCAGTAAAAGGCGGTTTAAACGCGCCATTTATGTCGATTTATATTCCTGCTCATTTAGAGTTTGAAGGCAAAGGAAAAAGCTTCCAATTAGCGAATCAATTGATTGATGGTATGGAAGCGATTGCGTTTCGTGCTCCAGATAAGTTTGCCATTGCTGACTCAACACAAGACATTGAGCAACAGTTCAAGGACAATAAAATATCAATCGCCATGGGCATGGAAAACGGATCGCCTATCGAGGGCGAAATGAAAAACCTACAACACTTCTTTGATCGTGGCGTACGTTACATCACCCTAGCTCACTCGCAAAGCAATCATATTTCTGACTCATCATACGATATTCGTCGCAAGTGGAAAGGCTTAAGTCCATTCGGTAAAGAGCTAGTAAAAGAGATGAATAACATCGGCATGCTGATTGATGTATCGCATATTTCGGACGATGCATTTTATCAAGTAATGGAATTGTCTAACACACCCGTTATTGCATCACACTCTTCACTACGTAAATATACGCCTGGTTTTGAGCGTAATATGAATGACGACATGCTGTTAGCCCTTAAAAAGAACGGTGGTGTGATTCAAATTAACTTTGGCTCAAGTTTTGTTACTTCAAAAGCCGGAAGTTGGTACGATCAATTCAAAAGTAAAAAGCAAACAATTACTGAAGAAGGCAAAAAAGTAGCTAAAGATTTTGATGCTATGTACCGCGCTAAAAATCCATTCCCATTTGCTAGCCTTGAGCAAGTGCTTGATCATATTGATCACGTTGTGAAGCTAATTGGTATCGATCATGTTGGTATTGGCTCTGATTACGACGGTGTAGGTGACTCACTGCCTATCGGCTTAAAGGATGTATCTAGCTACCCTAACCTAGTTCAAGGTTTGATGGACAGAGGTTACAGCGATACCGATATTAAAAAGATTTTAAGCGGCAATACACTAAGAGTGTGGAAGCAAGCTGAGCAATACGCAAAATCGCATTAAGCTTTATGCGCTAGGCTTAGGTCTAGCGCTTTTAGCCACTTAAAACACCGTATTTCGCCACTCACGCCCCGCCTTCTCAATTAATCCGTATATTTCATCTTCATTTAACACACTTTTTAACAGACTTATATTTCGAAAACAGATAAATTACCCATTTTAGAGGCAGATTATTTTATGACTATAAACAAAGGAACTATTGCGATTACTATAGCAACACTTGCCTTGGTAATTTCATGCTACGGAACATTTTTTAAAAATCAGCCCAGTTCGCTTAATAAACCCAAGCAGCAACAGCTAAGCTCCACAGTTTCTATTAGTACTCCTACAGAATACCAGCAATCAAATGAAGCCTTAATTGACGAACTAAGCAAGAAAGTAAGTTCGCTACAACGCCAATTAGCTAACTTAAAACTACACGCTAATGGCTCTTATCAAGAACAAGATACCGACGAATTTAAGGAACTTGTTCTTAACGTACTTGAGGAAAAGCAGCAGCAAGAAGCTGAGGAACTGCGCGAGCAAAATCCTCTTTATGGTTTTTATGCAGATTTACCAGAAGACTATGATTTAAGGATCAAATCAGAACCTGATTATGCTAAACAAATAAACTCTCAATTAAGAGAGCAAACTTTAGATCCAAGCATGGCAGATTTAGATAGGTTAGCTGCACTTAGCCAACTGCAAATGAATATGTATATTCTAAATAAATCTACTATGCCTGAGTATGACTATGAAGTAGTAGGTAACATTTTAAATTTAGCGAACAACAGTAGTAACGAAAAATTTAAAATTCAAGCTGTTGAGTTAACAACTCAAACACCGGTACTTGATTACCGCCTTGCAGAGCAATTTACAAACTTGTTAGAGCGAGACACGAATGATTATATCCGTCGCTTAGCTGCACAAGGGTTGATGGCGCAATACTACCAAGCTCAAAATAAGCAAGATGGCTACACAAAGCAAATGGCGCAGCATCTACTTTCAGTTTATGACAATAGCTCTGACAATGCAGTCAGAGCAACGCTTGACGAAATGATGGGTAACCAAGATATGCTTGATGAGTTACGTAAGAATGCTGGTTACTAACTGATTAAGTTCATGCTCCTACCTTGTTACAGCAATAACATTAATACTTACACTTTACCGCAGACATTAAAAAACCCGAGACTTAGCTCGGGTTTTACTAATGCTTAATGCATTACAACAGTTGATTGCTCAACGATAATTGCCACAAAGCACCTACGCCTAAGGTAAGAGCGCCACCTTCATGCTTTATTCTCTAAATTGCAGGTATTAAAAAACCCGAGACTAAGCTCGGGTTTTTTTAATGCTTAATGCATTACAACTGTTGATTACTCAACGATAGTTGCAACAACACCAGCACCAACAGTACGGCCACCTTCACGGATAGCGAAACGAAGACCTTCGTCCATCGCGATTGGCGCGATTAGAGTTACTGTCATCTTAACGTTATCACCAGGCATTACCATTTCTACGCCTTCTGGTAACTGTACGTCACCTGTTACGTCAGTTGTACGGAAGTAGAACTGTGGACGGTAACCTTTGAAGAATGGAGTATGACGACCACCTTCATCTTTAGAAAGTACGTATACTTCTGAAGTGAATGTTGTGTGTGGGTTGATTGAACCAGGCTTAGCTAGTACTTGACCACGTTCAACGTCTTCACGCTTAGTACCACGTAGAAGTGCACCAATGTTCTCACCAGCACGACCTTCGTCAAGAAGCTTACGGAACATTTCAACACCAGTACAAGTAGACTTAGTAGTCTCTTTGATACCAACGATTTCAACTTCGTCATTCACGTTGATGATACCAGCTTCAACACGACCAGTTACAACAGTACCACGACCTTGGATTGAGAAAACGTCTTCGATAGGCATGATGAATGGCTTATCGATGTCACGCTCTGGCTCTGGAATGTAAGAATCTAGTGCTTCTGCAAGCTCTACGATTTTAGCTTCCCATTGCTCTTCGCCTTCAAGTGCTTTAAGTGCAGAACCTTGAATTAGTGGTAAGTCATCACCTGGGAAGTCGTATTCAGAAAGAAGTTCACGAACTTCCATTTCTACTAGCTCAAGTAGCTCTTCATCATCAACCATGTCACATTTGTTCATGAATACAACGATGTAAGGAACGCCAACTTGGCGAGAAAGTAGGATGTGCTCACGAGTTTGTGGCATAGGACCGTCAGTCGCAGCAACTACTAAGATAGCGCCGTCCATTTGAGCAGCACCAGTGATCATGTTTTTAACATAATCGGCGTGACCAGGACAATCTACGTGTGCGTAGTGACGAGTAGGTGTATCGTACTCAACGTGTGAAGTTGAGATTGTGATACCACGCTCGCGCTCTTCTGGAGCGTTATCGATTGATGCGAAGTCTTTAGCAACACCGCCGTATACTTTTGCAAGTACGTTAGTGATTGCTGCAGTTAGTGTAGTTTTACCGTGGTCAACGTGGCCGATTGTACCAACGTTTACGTGCGGTTTTACGCGTTCAAACTTTTCTTTTGCCATGACGGAACCTATCAGTTTTGTGTATCTAGATTACATATGAAAATAATCCACCATAGGTAGATTAAGTTAATTTTTTCAAATTTCAAATAGTTTTTTCTGACAGATAAAGGAAGTGTTTAAGGAGATTCAATTGACTGGTGCTGATAGGCAGATTTGAACTGCCGACCTCACCCTTACCAAGGGTGCGCTCTACCAACTGAGCTATATCAGCATCATCAAATTGGAGCGGGCAGCGGGAATCGAACCCGCATCATCAGCTTGGAAGGCTGAGGTAATAGCCATTATACGATGCCCGCTTTAAGGAACCTGTTCTTAAACTACCTCTAACCGTCTAGAATAAAGTGGTGGAGGGAGCTGGATTCGAACCAGCGAAGGCTGAGCCGTCAGATTTACAGTCTGATCCCTTTGGCCGCTCGGGAACCCCTCCACGATAATTCTTTATACTAAGCACTTCCGGTAAAAGGAAAGTGGTGCCGACTAACCGAGTCGAACGGTTGACCTACTGATTACAAGTCAGTTGCTCTACCAGCTGAGCTAAGTCGGCACTGCTTTAGTACGGGGCGAGATTCTAGAGTAAGGTTTATTGGGATGCAACCAAAAAATTAAAAAAAATGTGATTTTATGCTTCAAACGCTCACTATTCGCGCAAAAAGCAGTTTTTTTGTTGTTTTTAACTCTTTTTAGCTAACTCATACCAGTAATTTAAGCCTTTCATCACTAGCATTGGGTCGAAAATACTGTCTGAAAAATGACCTTGTAATAGCTGACCATAACCACCAGCAAAAATTAAAAGGCTATTTTTTGTATTTAAATGCAGCTTTGCTTGTTCAATTGCGCCAATAGTTGCCACTAAAGCGCCGTTTTTTAATCCGTTAGGGGTATTTTTGCCAAGTTCATTAGAAAATGGCGTGTTTGCATCATCAAATACGCGCTGAGTATTTTGAGTGAGTGAGGCAGTCATTAAATCAAGCCCTGGTAATATCCAACCACCTAAGTGCTGCCCATCATTATTAAGGATGTCTATAGTCGTTGCCGTGCCTGCATCAACAACAATTGCGGCCGTATTAGGGTAAAGCGTGTAACCACTAATGAGCGCCAACCATCTATCTATACCCAAATTACCCACTTGTTGATACGCGCAATGTAACGTACCGAGTTCATGACTAACCGTAGCCTCAAAGCAATCGATATTTTGTGCTTGGGCTTTTTCTAATAGCTGCTTGAGTAGTTCACTACGGCCCACACAAGCGTATACAACAACCGTAATTTGCAGCCATGGAATATTATTAGTATCGCATGGCTGTATTTGCCCATCTTGCCACAATACAGCTTTGAGTGAGGTATTACCTACATCAATGAGTAATCTCATGCTTGCGCCTTTCTTAATGAAATCTCACCGCCATAATAACTTTTCACTTCACCGTCTTGGCGAATACGTACACCACCGTGCGCATCTATACCTTCACAAATGCCACACCAACTTCGATGTCCGGTATTAAGCTCTACCTGCTGACCAGCAAATGCATTTAATGCATTCCATTGTTGGTACATAGTTTGTAAGCCATTCTCACGATATTGCGCTAAGCGTTGCTCTAAACAATAAGTTAATGAAGCTACTAGTTGATTTTTATCTAGCTGCTGGGTGTGCTGACTTAAATCGGTCCACGCTTGGTCAATGTGCTGACTGGCACTTTCTGGCATATTTAAATTAATACCAACCCCTATCACTAACTGACAGGGTCCTTGTGGCTGCCCGTCTAATTCGACCAAGACACCTGCGAGTTTTTGTTTGTTTATATAAATGTCGTTTGGCCATTTAAGCTCTACTTCAATATCATAAAGTGCTTTTATCGCATCATACACAGCTAAACCAACAGCAATCGATACGCCCATAGCGGCTTGTAAACCATCGTCTAAGCGCCAAAAATAACTGTAGTATAAGTTAGCACCAAAGGGTGATTGCCATACTCGGCCTCGACGCCCCCGCCCTGCTTGCTGCATTTCGGCTACAATCACGGTACCCGATTTTAGTGCTGCTTTAGCTTGAATGCGGCGCATTAACTCGCTGTTGGTTGAATCAATCAGTGGTTGCACTTCAATATTCGCGGTATTAGCGCCTAACTCAGCATAGTGCTGCTGTATGCTTTGCTGATTAAGTAAACCTACTTGGTTATTTAAGCAATAGCCTTTACCTGTAACTTTAAATACATCTAAGCCCATAGCCTGTAAGCTTTGAATATGCTTACTTACCGCCGCGCGACTTATTCCTAATTCATCGCCTAGTGCTTGCCCAGAGACAAACCCACCTTCATTCAGTGCATTTAAAATAGCCAGCTTGTTTCCATCAGGTGCCTTCATACTGATTGCTCCAAAGAGATATGGCATTCATTGTCTTGATCAATTAACCGCACTTCGTGTTCTAAACTTATGTTGTAACGTGTTAAAACAATATCCTGAATGTGAGCAATCATATTAATTAAATCATCCCCTGTACTATTACCATGATTAACTAGTACCAGCGCTTGTTGTTGATGCACTTCTATACCTGCAATTTTATATCCCTTTAATCCCGCTTGCTCTATTAACCACCCTGCAGCCACTTTATGGTGACCGGCACCATGCGGGTAATGAGGTACCTCAGGATACGTCGTAATTAACTGCGCTAATTCACTATTGGTGATAATAGGGTTCTTAAAAAAACTGCCCGCATTAGCCAGCTTATAGGGATTTGGGAGTTTGCTGTTACGCGTTTGTATCACTTGTGCGCACACTTGCTGTGGCGTCGGGTTTTTTAGTTGTTGTAGCGGGCCATAACTGAGTACTGGCTGCCATATTTTGGACAACTTAAAGTGCACTTGGGTGATCACTGCTTTATTTTTTAGCGCGTGTTTAAATACCGATTCACGATAAGCAAAATGACATTGCTGATTAGTTAAAGATTTAAAGCTACCGCTATCAATATCAAAATAATCAACAGCTTCAATAAACTGAGCTATTTCTACGCCATAGGCACCAATATTTTGTACTGGTGCAGCACCGACTGTACCGGGTATGAGGGCTAAGTTTTCAAACCCCGCGATACCTTGCTCCAGCAAGTAAGTCACTAATTGATGCCAATTTTCACCGGCAGCTACACTAACTAAAAAGTCATGCGAGCGCTCAGTTATAGTAATGCCTTGGGTTGCCATTTTAATGACCGTGCCTGCATAGTCATTTAAAAAAATAGTATTGCTGCCCTCACCCAACAAACAAAAAGGGACTTTAAAGCACTGACTTTTAAGCTGCGCTGAGTCGGTAATCTCGACAAAATTTTGGCATTGGCTACTTAATGCAAATGTATGTAAGGGTTGTAATGAGTGCGGCACAAAGCCCTCTGAAGGTAGCAATAATTAATCGCTCTAGTTTAACTCATCGTCGCAAATTGCGCATCAGCTTGTAAAAATTGTTCAACCCACTGCAGCAATCATGATATAAAACCTGCACTTTTTTATTTGTACTCAAGGTAATTATGAAAATCACACCTCTTTTTTTAAGCCTCGCTATGGCAGGTATGTGCTCGCAGGCAATGGCCAGCGCTATTGATCAAAATTCCTACGCCAACCTTGATGATGTTATCACCACACATTTAAACCTTGATTTAGACATCGACTTTGCCGACAAGCAATTAGAAGGTTTTGTTGAGCATACGCTACAATGGCAAAATGCCAGCAGCAAAAAGCTAGTACTTGATACCCGTGACCTTGATATTGATAAAGTCATGTATCAAACACAAAATGGTAATTGGCATAAAGCTAGTTTTAACCTTGCTAACCGTGATGATGTTAAAGGTTCAAAACTAACTATTACCTTTAAAAATCAAGCAAAGAAAGTGCGTATTTACTACAACAGCCGCCCAGAAGCGTCGGGCTTACAGTGGTTAACGCCAGAGCAAACTGCCAGTAAAACGCACCCGTTTATGTATAGCCAGTCGCAAGCGATTCATGCACGTAGTTGGATCCCAGTGCAAGATACCCCAGCAATGCGCGTAACTTATAACGCACGCATTCATACCCCTGAGGATATTCGTGCGGTAATGAGCGCTGATAATAAAGATGCTCTTTATAAAGATGGTGATTACCACTTCACTATGCCACAAGCAATTTCACCTTACTTAATTGCAATTGGTGCAGGTAACTTAGAATTTAAGGCCATGTCTAAGCAAACTGGTATTTTTGCAGAGCCAACTATTTTAGATGCTTCGGTTGCTGAGTTTGATGACACCCAAGCGATGATCGACAAAACCAATGCTATGTACGGCGACTATGCATGGGGTCGTTATGATTTACTTATGCTACCACCTAGCTTTCCATTTGGTGGTATGGAAAACCCACGTTTATCATTTATTACCCCAACTGTTGTGGCTGGCGATAAAAGCTTAGTTAATCTGATTGCGCACGAGCTTGCACATTCTTGGTCTGGTAACTTAGTGACTAACGCCACATGGGAAGATTTATGGTTAAACGAAGGTTTTACCTCTTACGTTGAAAACCGCATTATGGAAGAAGTATTTGGTCGTGACCGTGCTGTTATGGAACAAGCACTTGATGCAGCTGGCCTACGTGCGCAACTTAAAACCATTGATGCTCCAGACACACGCCTTAATTTAAAACTTAATGGCCGCGATCCAGATGATGCGTTTAGCTCAGTGCCTTACACAAAAGGTCAGCTATTTTTAATCTACCTAGAAGAAAAATATGGCCGTGATAAGTTTGATGACTTTGTTAAAACCTACTTTAATGAGTTTGCATTTAAATCGCTAACCACAGCGCAATTTGTTACTTACATCAAAGCTAACTTAATTGAAAAGTATCCAGGCGTAGTGACCATGGATAAAGTAAACGAGTGGATTTTTCAGCCAGGTTTACCAAGTGATGCACCTAACCCAACCTCTGACGCGTTCGATAAAGTCGATACTGCAACAGCGAGCTGGTTAAAAGGGGATACAACTGCCGCACAATTACCCACTGCAAATTGGACTGTGCATGAGTGGCTACACTTTTTAAACAACTTACCGCGCGATTTAAGCATTGAAAAAATGACTGAATTAGACGGCGAGTTTAACTTAACCCAATCAACCAACGCAGAACGTGCGTTTGCATGGTACATGCTAGCAGTAGGTAATGGTTACCAACCAATTTACCCTGCGCTTGATAAGCATTTATCGGGTATTGGTCGTCGTAAGCTTATCGTGCCGCTTTATAAAGCGCTTATTACCAATGGTAAAAAAGATTGGGCACAAAGCGTATACTTAAAAGCACGTCCGGGTTATCACCCACTGGCACAAGGTACCATTGACGCATTATTTAAATAGCGTTATCAATAAATTAAAAAGGGCCAACTTGGCCCTTTTTTAATGCTTAATTATTTTGTTACTTTATCTAAAAAAGCCTGCCTTTCAGCGAGCGTTGCTTGTTGCCACCAAAAGTCGAGCATATTGGCAGCGCTTGGCATGCCCTTACCATTAATTGGCGCAATCGGTTTAATTGGGCGGCTTGGTTTTTGTGGGCCGGCAGGGGTTTCTGAGGCCTGCTGATTAAACTGTGAACTTTGTAGTTGTCGTTCAGCTATCACATTTAATGGCTCAGCTAAGGTACTGCCTTTTGCTTTTAAGCTTACTTGCGGTGCCTCAGCAAATACTTTCGCTGCCACCGCATTTTCAGCACGATTAAATACTAAGGTGTAATCTTTACCTGCTTCAACAGTTACATTAACCCAAAAAGGCTCTGACTCAATCACTTCGTGATCGTCATAACCTAAATCATATAAATCTGTGTATTTAAGCTTTAACTGATAAGTACCCGGTGCTAATTCAACATCATCAACACGACTAAAAATCGAACTTTCAATGACTCGTTCACCCACTTGTAAAGGAACAAACTCCTCGGGAAAGTGAATGTTTTCTGCCAAACTCGATGCACTCACCAAGAGCGCCGCTACACTGCCTAATAATATTGATTTACGCATAATTACTCCTTTAGTTGATTTCAGTTTGACACTGCTGACAAAATTTGTCATTAGTGACATATATATTAATCGAACAAATTAGAGTCATCATTATGAGTCAAGAGACTATTTTTACTAAAATTATTAATCGTGAAATTCCTGCTGACATTATTTACGAAGACGACCTAGCACTTGCGTTTAAAGATATTAACCCTCAAGCACCTTTTCATGCGCTGATTATTCCTAAACAAGCCATTGCCACAATTAACGATGTCACTGAGGAAAACTCACACCTTGTTGGTCATCTATATGTGGTTGCAGCTAAACTTGCCAAACAACTTAATTTTAGCGATGACGGCTACCGCGTAGTGATGAACTGCAACGAACACGGCGGGCAAACTGTTTACCATATTCATTTACACATGCTAGCGGGAAAAGAAATGGGCTGGCCTCCGTATCAAAACACTAAAAAAGTTGCGCTATAATCGCCCATTAAATCCTGTATCTTAAAAAATACATTAAAAATACGGCGTTTTTCTTATATACCAAAAAAACAATTACTTATTTGCAACATTTTATGTTTAAATAATCAGAAATCGCACCTTTTCGCCAGTGAAATTGTTACTCCCTAATACAAAAGGTGTGCAGGGATCGTGGTAAGATTAATTAGCCAGCTTTATAAAAGAGTAAAATACATGAGCAGTTCAGCCTTTTTGTTGTTAGATGAAGAACCAATTAACACTATTGGTATTAACGTTTTAGAGCCTTTGTTAAAAACGCAGGGCCTAGACGTAACTACAGGTACGAATATTTTAGATGTTCCGGTAGGTACTCGCTTATTGTTCATTGAAACATCAAGTAAAGACGCATGGACTAAGCTAAAAGAGCAACTCGTTAATTTACGCGTCAAATGCGATATTGTGTTATTTAATTTAGATGAAAACCCAGAGCTTGCTAATCGTGCATTACTCAGTGGTATTCGCGGTGTATTTTACACCACCGATAATGCTGACGTATTAATGAAAGGGATTCGTTTACTACTTGAAGATCAGCTTTGGTATCGTCGTGATATTATGTGTAATGCGCTCAACCGCATGCTGCAATTTAACAAAGACGCACTACATAAGCTAACTGATGGCGATATTGAGCCAATCAAACTCACTAAACGTGAAAAAGCGATTATCTCGTTAATGAGTAACGGGTCAAAAAATAAAGAAATTGCTGAAGAGTTAAGCATTAGCCCGCACACGGTTAAAACCCATTTATACAGCGCATTTAGAAAAACCAAATGTCGTAACCGTATTGAACTACTCTCTTGGGCACAACAAAATATCCCTGACGAAATTCGTTAAGGCTTATTTAAATAAATTCAATACAGGCACTTCAGGTGCCTGTTTTTATATCTTCTTTAAAAATCGCTGTTGGGGTCTTAATGCTCGACTCATTTACGCTTTATTTTGCCAGTATCGCTGTTATGACAGTGATGACGTTACTGAACTTTTTAACTTGGCGTACCAATAAGCACGTACCCGGCACATTACTTTACATTTTCTATCCTCTATTCCTATTAGCTGCCATTGTAAGCTTTGCACTGGTACCCAAAATCCCTGACGAGATCGCACTCACCTTTGCAAATAACATTCTTTTTTTAGCGTCAATAGTACACTGCTTATCACTAAGTCAGTTTTTAAATTACCGCGGCTATGGTTTTAAATTAGTCTGTATATTTACAACGTTCAGTGCTCTATTGCTTATTTACTTTACTTTTATACAACCATCTATGCGCTCACGGGTATATATTTGTGATTTTCAACACATCCTTGAGGCTATTTTTTTACTATTTATATTTATAAAATATGCGCGTAGACCCTATCCAAATGGCAGTATTGTTTATATTATAATTCTAACGTTGGTCGCTTTTAGTTCGGTTACTCGCACTTTATTTATGAGTGACATCGATCAACAAGATGTTACTCAGGCTCCATGGTTCACCTACCCATTATTTTTAAATAACGTCATTGCCCCTATGTTTTATGCAGCCGGTATGGCGCTATTGTGTAATGAACGCAGGGAATTAAGGCTTAATAAGCTCACCGAAAAAGCACACAAAGACCTGGAAATTCGCGGACTCTTTTTATCCACTATTAGCCATGAAATACGCACCCCATTAAACGGCATTTTAGGTAGCGCACAACTGGTGCTGAACCAAACTAGCGATAGCCGCAATAAAGCCTATTGCGAAGCCATTATCAACTCAGCAGAGTCACTCAACTTACTGGTAGATAAAGTGCTGGAATACGCAAGCTTAGATCAGCATGACGAAGCCTTGTACGAAGAAGACATAGAGTTCAAAACTTGGCTACAAAACTTATGCCTGCTGTTAAGCCCTTTGGCCGAACAAAAACAGCTTAAATTTGAGCTTGCCTGTAACATCCCCGATAAAGCCTGTTATTACTGCGACCAACAAAAGCTCAGACAAATCATTATTAATCTTGTGGGTAATGCGATTAAATTTACCGACACCGGCACAGTAAAAGTGCAAATTGATTTAATTAATGAAACTCAGCTCGATCATACCCTTAAAGTAAGCGTACTCGATTCAGGCCCGGGTATTGAAAAAGACGAAATTAATTATTTAACTGAGCCCTACATTCAAAGCAGCGCTGGTAAGGAAAAAGGCGGAACGGGGCTTGGTTTGGCTATAACTAGTCGTTTACTCGATAAAATAAATAGTCAGCTAGAAATCACTAGTGAACTGGAAGTCGGTAGCGTATTTAGCTTTAACATGACGTTAGCCATAGGTGAGCTTAGCCTTGTAGAGCAGCGCCATCAAAGTAAAGACTATCTGACCGGGCTTGATGTGTTACTTGTTGAAGATTTAGATTTAAACCAAAAAATAGCCGTTGAATTTATGGCTGACGACGAGCATAAAATTAAGCTCGCTAAAGATGGCAAAAGTGCGATTGAGTTGATGAAAAAATACCACTTTGATGTGGTGTTACTTGATATGAACTTACCCGACTTAACAGGGCAGCAAGTGCTAAAAACACTCAAACGAGTGGAGCATAAAAATCAGCGAACTCCAGTGCTGGCCTTTACCGCCAGTTTGAGCCCTGATGAAATAAAAGAATACTTAGCACTGGGTATTAAAGACATTGTTGGCAAGCCATTAAAGCAAGAAAAACTACGCCAAGCATTGAGTGATTCACAGTCAACACAAACCGCTAGCATTGCCGTCGAGCTGGTTGATACGTTATACGATGAAACTGCCACAGAAACCCTAACAAGCTCTTTTAGTATTGATGAAGTATCTTCTATTTATAATGAGTTTATCCTATCTGCGCGTAACAAACTGAGCCGTTGCCAAGCTTTATTAGAGCAAGACCCCGAGCAATGCATTAAGTTATTACATCGCCAAGCCAGCACCGCAATGCAACTTGGTTTTAATAGCTATGGACTGGCACTGAAAAAAATAGAACGACGCTTACTTGATAAAAAGCCATTAAATAACTCATTAAATGAAGCCAGCACACTGTGGCAACACAGTTTAGAAGCCTATTTAAGGTATGTGCGCCAAGGGCTAGAGTAATACGGTTACGGGCTACCAAGTTTTACGACCGTAACAAATGATCAACCATATTTACTATTTATACTGTTATTTTCTACCGTATACATCATCAAATCGCTCTATGTCACTTTCATCCAATATGGCACCCGTTTGCACTTCAATAACAATTAACGGCTCGGGCTGATTATTCGCTAAGCTGTGCAGTTGTTTTGCACCAATATAACAAGATTGGTCATGGGTCAGTGTTAAGCTTTGCTGGTCAATACATATATCTGCAGTACCTGAGACAACCACCCAATGCTCGGCACGATGCTGATGACGCTGGGTTGAGAGTTTTTCACCACTTTTTACGGTAATTTTTTTAACTTTAAAGCCGATACTTTCTATTAACGTACGATAATGTCCCCAAGGGCGGTAAACCACCTGATGATGCGCCAGTTTGTCATTTTGCGTAATTGCCAATTGCTTAAGTATTAAAGGCAAGCCTTCAAGCGAATCTTGTTTTGCAATCAAGGTGGCATCATGAGTATGTACAATCGCTAAATCGCTCACACCTAAAGTAGCAATTGTGTGCCCATCTTCACTAATAACTAGGTTATTAATACTATTCTGTGCAATATGTTGCTGATTTTGACTGTTACCCTGCGAATCTTTTTCTGCAAGCGCAGCCAGTGCAGAAAAACTGCCGACATCGCTCCACTTTAACGCCACAGGCATTACCACTACATTATTGCTGCGCTCTAAAATAGCGTAGTCAATTGAGTCATTTGGGCAAGATTCAAGTGCATGGGCATTTGCTCTGGTAAACGCTAAGTCTTGTTTAAAGTCAGTGGCACTAGCAACACTTTTAGCAATTTTAGGGGCAAAGCGTTCCAGTTCTTTTAGATATGCCGCGGGAGTAAATAAAAACATACCACTATTCCAACTATAACCGCCCTCAGCTAAATAAGTTAATGCAGTTGCTAAATCAGGCTTTTCCTTGAACTGGTCAACTTCAAAGCAACAGGTATCTTTAATGGCTGCGCCCTGTTTTATATAACCATAACCTGTGTGTGGCTCTGTCGGCGTAATTGAAAATGTAACTAATTTACCTTGCTCAGCAAGTTTAATCGCATCGGATAACTGAGCAGTTAATCCGGTAAAGTCTGCAATATGATGATCGGCAGGCATCACCAGCAAAGGGCCCGTAATATTATTTTTTAAAGCGTAGTGCGCGGCAAGGGCAATAGCTGGTGCGGTATTTTTGCCTTCTGGCTCAAGTACTATGGCATGGGGTTTTGCAAATGCAGCCTGCTCCGCAGCAATAAATCGATGCTGCTCATTACAGACCAAAATAGCGGGATTAAAGTCCTCAGTTGTAACACGTAATAAGGTACTTTGTAATAATGACTGCTGATTTTTATCATCAAGCAAAGATAAAAACTGCTTTGGCATTGCTTGGCGTGATAGCGGCCAAAGCCGTGTGCCAATGCCGCCTGCTAAAACTACCGGTGTAATAGGGGTTGTATTCATAAAGCCGCCAATAAAAATATCAGCGGCTATTTTAGCACTTTATCGGCTGGGCGCTAATTTATACCAATGCAAAAGCATCGGCATCTAAATGTGCCGGAAATTTAGCTCTAAATTCATTGAGCGGCGCTTTATTTAATGTGATTGTTAGTAATGCTGGCTGGTCATCATTTGCTTTAACCAGTGGCTCACCTTTAAAGTCATACACTGCGGTTCCACCACTGTGCTCAATACCATTACCATCTTCGCCAACCCGATTTACGCCAACCACGTAGCATAGGTTTTCCATTGCTCGCGCCATTAATAAAGTGTCCCACACATTACGCCTTGCCGCAGGCCAGTTGGCAATATTAATCATCACGTCGTAGTCATTGTTATTGCGCTGAAACACCGGAAAACGTAAATCGTAGCAAACTTGCGGTAAAATTTTAAACCCATTGAGCTCAAACACTTTACGGGTTTGTCCTGGCACTACAAATTCACCCTCGTTACCCAAACAAAATAAGTGGCGCTTATCGTAATAGCTCACTTCTCCATTTGGTTGTACCCAATAAAACCGGTTGGCCTTTTTGTCTCCTTGGGTTACCAATACTGAGCCTGCAATCACTGCATTATGTTGTTTAGCTTGTGTTTTAAGCCAACTCAGTACTGAGCCATTTTCAGCCTCACCACAATCAAGGTTAACCGCAAATCCAGTGGCAAAGGTTTCGGGCAATACAATTAAATCTGGTTTATTGGTGATGTTGGCAAGTTGTTGTTCAAACATAGCTAAATTGGCTTTTTTATCGAGCCAATGCAATGAGTTTTGTAATAGTGCTAAAGTTAAAGTTGACATAAAATCTGCGCCGCCTCTATTAGGATTTGATCGTTTTAAGCAAAACATAAACGAATAACTTTATCGCCATTAGGCTGCTTGTATTGCATATCCATCGATTACCACAACAGTGGTCTCATTTAGAAACCTTAAGCATTCCTATTTTTGATAACGGCCAAGATATTGACCGTTTAAGCTTATTAGTTAGCGATCACCATTTGCACTCACCGATTAAATTTGGTGTATTAATTCGCGGTCATGGCTTATATGCAGCTGGCAAAAATATTGCTGAAGTGCGTCGCCACCTAGAAGCACTAGAGTTTTTGTTTAGCTGCGAATTAGAGCGATTAAAAATCACCGGCATTCGAGCGAGCAATACACCTCATCACCGATAACTAACAAGCAAGTATTTAATGGTAATGCTCGTACATTTTATCTAGCGGCTCAGAAAGGCCACTTTCTTGTACTATACGTACATGTTTGCGTTTTAATTCGCGAGCACTGGTAACGCCACAAGAATGTGCAATAAGCCCCGCACCGTAATGGATGTATTTATTATAATTTGCAACTCGCTGCGCTTTATCTTCAACATTCAAACCACGTTGTAAACGTTCATTATGCGTAGTAATTCCTGTTGGGCAAGTATCTTTATTACATTGCATAGCCTGAATGCAGCCTAGTGCAAACATATGCCCTCGGCCAGAAACTACAAAGTCGGCTCCTAGTGCTAATGCCCATGCGACTTTGGAAGGCACAATTAACTTACCCGAAACAATAATTTTAACTCGCTCTCTAAGACCATGTTTCTTTAATAGCTGTATAACTAAAGGAAGGCTTTCTTTAAGCGGTAACCCTACAGAATCTAATAAAGATTGTGGTGCTGCGCCGGTACCGCCATCCGCACTATCAATAGTAATAAAGTCGGGTGCGGACTCAATGCCGCGATGATTAATCTCGGCGAATAAACTTTCTAACCAAGTATATTCACCAATAACCGCTTTAAAGCCTGTCGGTTTACCCGTTGCAGTTCTGATGGTGTTAAGCATGTCTAGAATATCGTTTGGATTTTTTATTTCTGGGTGCCCGTTTGGGCTAATAGAATCCTGCCCTTCGGGTATACCTCTTATTTTGGCAATTTCAGCATTCACTTTTCGCCCAGGTAACATGCCGCCTTTGCCTGGCTTGGCACCTTGGCTCATTTTCAGTTCAAACATTTTAACTGCTGGATGCGCAGCAACGGCTTTTAGCTTTTCTGTGCTTAAATTCCCTTGCTCGTCGCGTACACCGTATTTTGCGGTGCCAATTTGAAATACAATATCGGCGCCACCTTCTAAGTGATACGGACTAAGCCCGCCTTCCCCCGTGTTCATCCAACATCCTGCTAATTTTGCTCCCTTCGATAGTGCACGTACAGCAGGGCTTGATAGCGCACCAAAGCTCATGCCCGATATATTAAATAGCGAATTTGTGGTGTAAGGAAATTTACAGTAAGGGCCAAGAGTTACGCTGCTCGGCGCTAAGGCTTCTTCATCTAAGGTGGGAAATGCACAGTTCATAAACATGACGGTGCCTGTGGTTTCTAAGCTTTGAGTTGAACCAAAAGCGGCCGTGTGATCAACATCTTTAGCCGCGCGGTAGACCCAACTGCGCTCGGCGCGATTAAAGGGCATTTCTTCACGATCGAGGGCAAAAAAATACTGTCTAAAAAACTCACCTTGGCGCTCAAAGAAATAACGAAAACGTCCGATTACGGGATAATTACGCCTAATAGCATGCTTTGTTTGCGTAACATCTCGAATATAAAAAATAGCAATTAATACAACCAGCAATCCCAATGCAACAATAAATAGGCTGGCAAACACATCGATACTGAACATTATAAACTGACTCATTACTTATCCTTAAATGCTAAAAAAGCGTGATGCCATCAAATAACACCACACTTTTATAGTTTCAAAATAATGCGCTTTTAGCTATCTGTTTTTGCTAACTCTGTTTGTATATACAAACGTATTTGCTGCTCAAGCACCGATAAAGGCACTGAGCCATGGCGCAATATTTGATGATGAAACTCACGAATATCAAATTGCTGACCTAATGCTTGCTCAGCCTCTGCGCGCAGACGTTTAATTGTTAACTCACCAATTTTGTAAGACAGCGCTTGTGCTGGCCACGAAATATAACGGTCGGTTTCCGTTTTTACATTATGTAATGAAAGTGCCGTATTATCAGCCATAAAGTTCATTGCACGCTCTCGACTCCAGCCATACATATGCATCCCCGTATCAACTACTAAACGTGCAGCACGCCACATTTCGTAGGTTAAACGACCAAAGTTGCTGTATGGGTCTTGATAAAAACCAGCCTCAACCCCTAAGTACTCTGAATATAACCCCCAGCCTTCACCAAATGCTGATAAATAGGCATCTCGGCGATAGCTAGGTAAGCTTTCAAGCTCTGCATTGAGTGATATTTGTAAATGATGGCCCGGTACGGCTTCGTGCAGCGTTAACGCTTCTAAAGCATAAAGTGGTCGTTTATCTAAAGCGTACGTGTTCACCCAATAAAAACCGGCTTGATCATCACGGCTCGAACCTGAATAGCGCCCAGTAGTGTACTTAGGTGCAATATTGGCAGGCACCGGCGCTACGCCATAGGGTTTACGGGGTAAGGTATGAAATAGTTTAGGTAACTGTGCATCCATTTTTTTGGCAATGTACGCGGCCTCTTTTAATAATTGTTCAGGCGTTGTGGCGTAAAACTGCGGATCAGTACGTAAAAAGTGGATAAATTCTGCAAACGTGCCCTTAAAACCCACCTCTTGGATGACCGCTTCCATCTCACTGCGAATACGCGCCACTTCAGCTAAACCCAGCTCATGGATTTCTTTTGGGGTCATTTGTGTCGTGGTGTAATACTTAGCACGATTTTCATAAAAAGCTTCTCCATTAGGAGTTGACGAAATGCCAATATCACTGCGCGCGCCTGGTAAATATTCGGTATTAAAAAAAGTTAAGTAACCTTTATAGGCTTTAATAACTTGGCTGCTAATAATTGCTTTAGCTTGTTGTTGTAACGCTGCAAATGCACTATCACTTAAGCCAGCGGTATTGTTTAAAAATGGCTTATAAAATTCTGATTTTGTTACATCGTCAACAATGTAGGCAGTAATAGAATCTTGATAGCCAATTAATACCGGTTTGGGTTGAGTTAAACCTACTTCTAAGCCTTTACGCATCCAGCCTATATTTTGCTCAAAAAGCGCGGCACTTGCTGTAATCGCTTTAGGTAGTTTTGATAATCTTGTGCAGTTTTATAATCCGAGCTATTAACAATAAACGATAGGCTTGAATGAAAGCCATACTCTGACGTTAAAGGCATGTAGTGTGCGTTAAATACATATTCATCAACACTATTTTGCACTTGCGCTCGAATAATACTGTAGTTAATTTGATTCTCGTCACTCAGCTTGCTCATATCTATTGAATCTAAATCAGCCAATAACTGAGTGTTTTTTTGATACTGCTGCGCTAAAAAGTCAGCTGATAAGTTAGGAAGTAAATAGCCATCAACACCCTCAGGATTACTGTACGGACTTACATTTTGGCGATGTTTTACGATATTTTCGGCCGTTTGCGTAAATTGCTGATTGGCGTTAATTGTAGTTAGCTGACACGCGCTTAATGAACACATTAAGGTGACACTTAATAAGGAAAGACGCATTTTTTTTGAAAGAGATAAATTCATAGTTATTGAGCTTAGTGACGTTACAGATGTGATAAACCTATCGTAGCCTAAATAAATAGCAAATAAATATACGACCAATTGCAAAAATATACGGTAGTAATCATTTTATTAACTTAAGTTCATTAGAGTAATTGCTCAAAAAAACAACGGTTATTGAAATTATAGCGCCATTTTAGCCAACTACGACTCATTTTACTTTTAAATAACAGATATAATGATTATTGTATCTGTGCTTGGAAGCAAATTGCCTCATTGGACGAGTTTTATAAATCAGCATTTATGCGTATTTGGTTGGTAATTGCAAATGATGTTCCATGATTCCATGGCTATAGCACAAGAAAAAATGACAAAAGTATGTATGTTTTTAGAGCATCATGTTTTGCCTCCTACCCCCTTAAATTTTCAAGTTGTGTATACATACATTAGTAAAATCCATTTTGCGCTTAACAATGCTATTGATGATGCCATAGATGCCCAACAAAATATTGATGAGCTATTTATTGAGCAACTCTATTTTGAATATTTAAATCAGGGTCATAAAACCGAAGTAGCAATGATTGAAAACGTCAATGGCGTGATCAACTCACTATCGCGAAATGCACAGCAAACCGAAAAAAAACTTAACGATTTCGCAGGTCATGTTAATGACTGCTTACATTCTTTAGATGAAAATAATATTGCTAATAGCCGCATCGCCTTAGAAAGACTTAATGAGCAAACGCAGTTACTGTTCTCGCAACAAGCGCAATTTAAACAAGAACTAAGTCAGGCAAAAAAACTACACGAAACAACTAAAAAACAACTCAATACCTTGCGCAAACAACATGTCATTGATCCGCAAACAGGCTTATACAAACGCCATTATTTAACTAAGCAAACACAATTATGGCTAAAACAAGACAAGTCAATTTCAGCAATTGCCATTCAAATTGATAATTTAGAGCATTTTATTAATAACTTTGGTGATGCAATTGGCGAAGTGATTTTAAATAAAGTAGCTAAGCAAGTTCAAAAGTATGTTTCGCAAAGTGGCTTAGCCGGGCGCTCTGCAAAAGACCAATTTATCGTTCTACTTGCTAACATTGAGCCCGAAACAGCTAAATTGATTGCAGAGAAAGTAATAGCTGGGGTCGAAAAGCTACGTTTTATCAGTTCAAAAAGCGATTTAAAACTCCCTCCCATTTCTCTCTCATTAGGGATTACGGAACAACAAGGCGACTTTAACCAACTAGTTAAAAGTGCCTCAAACGCGGCGTTTAAATCACGTGCATCTCAATAGCAAAGCACACTGTTCACACAATAAATTAGCTGATAAATCATATTCAAATTGCACCCTTGGTGCACAATCAAGTACACTAGTCTCTATTACCACGATAGAGATTAATCATGAACGAGAACCCTGAAAAGACCACGCATTTTGGCTATAAAACTGTTGCCGAAACCGAAAAAGCTTCTATGGTTGCTGATGTATTTCATTCTGTTGCGACAAAGTACGATGTTATGAATGATCTCATGTCTTTTGGTATTCACCGTTTATGGAAACGTCAAACAATTGCTAGTTCAGGCATCCGTAAAGGTCATCATGTATTAGACTTAGCCGGTGGTACTGGCGATTTAACCGCAAAGTTTAGCCAACTTGTTGGCGATAGCGGTCAGGTTGTTTTAGGTGATATAAACTCTTCAATGTTAAAAGTAGGCCGTGAAAAGCTGCATAACTTAGGCCTTGTCGGTAACATTGATTACGTACAAATGAATGCCGAAGCCTTACCATTTCCTGATAATAGTTTTGATTTAATTACGATTGCCTTTGGCTTACGTAACGTGACGGATCAAAATAAAGCATTGCGCTCTATGTACCGTATTTTAAAACCAGGGGGCCGTTTACTGATTCTTGAGTTTTCAAAACCAGAGCAAGAGCTTCTCAGCAAGGCGTATGATTTTTACTCTTTCAACATTTTACCTACTATGGGTAAACTCGTTGCTAACGACAGCGAGTCGTACCAATACTTAGCAGAGTCAATTCGTATGCATCCAGATCAAGAAACCCTTAAGGCGATGATGGTGGAAGCAGGATTTGAGCAAGCTACTTATCAAAATCTAACTGGTGGCATTGTTGCCCTGCATCGTGGATTTAAATACTAAGGTTAGTAATTTATGGCGCTTGAAGAACACAGTAAAGAGCAACCGGCTGCAGGTAGTTTTTTTATGCTACCGAGCTTTGTACTTTCGCTCATTGAACAAGTATTAAATCAAGCGCTTAAACTTGACCCGAGCTTACTCGATAAACTAAATGTAGTAGAGCATCAGCGTTTATTGGTTGAGTTTAGAGACTGGCAGCAAAAAATAGCCATTACTTATGCCAATCAGCAGCTACATCTTTACACTGCATTCGAACATGCTGACGCAGACTGTATGATCAGTGCCAATATAGATACGTTATTAGCACTGAAAAACCCGGCCATGCTGACTCAACTTATTCGCCAAGATAAGCTTGATTTACAAGGTGATTTAAACATAGCCCAAAGCTATAGTTCAGCCTTTTCAAGTGTAGACATTGATTGGCCAGAGCAATTAGCAAAACATATTGGCGACGCGCCTGCACAACAACTTTATTTACATTTGCAGTCACTTAAGCAGCAAGGTAAAAAAGCAAAGTCTCAGCTCGACAGTACTTTTATTAGTGTATGCCAAGATGAGCTGGCAATCACTATTCACCCATTAGAGCTTGAGCAATTTAAACAACAAAATAGAGCACTAAAAGGCCAAGTTGCCGCCATTGAGCAACGTATTAACGCCCTAATTAAAGCCCTTTAACGCGCTAAGGATTTTTTGTGTCAACTGCCCGACTGTATTATATAACTAAAACCCTGCTTAGCTTCGGACTTGATGAGCTTATACCTAAACACAAAGTACCCTGGTTTGCTAAAATCACACGTGGCAGCTTGTTTTGGTTACGCAATCAACACAAAGATAAACCCCCAGGCTTAAGACTTCGCTTAGCTCTGCAACAACTTGGCCCTGTGTGGATAAAGTTTGGCCAAATGCTCTCAACTCGACGCGACTTATTACCTCATGATATCGCATTGGAGTTAGCCTTTTTACAAGATCAGGTAGAACCGTTTGAAGGTGAATTGGCACAGAAAATCATCGAAACAGCATTAGAAATAGATAATATTAGCCAGCTATTTAGCGACTTTTCACAAACACCTCTGGCATCGGCTTCAATTGCTCAGGTGCATACAGCTACCCTTGTTGATCCTCAAGGTGAACCGCAAGATGTTGTTATTAAAGTTATACGTCCTAATATTGAACAGCAAATAAATGCCGACTTAGCACTAATGGAAAAATTAGCTAAGGTTGTTGGTAAGTTAATTAACGAAGCCAAACGCTTACGCCCTGTAGAAGTGGTTAAAGAGTATAAAAAAACATTACTCGATGAACTTGATTTAATGCGTGAGGGCGCTAATGGTATTCAATTAAAGCGTAACTTTGAAGGTTCAGAATCACTTTATATCCCTGCAGTATACAGTGACTATAGCCGCAGTAATGTTCTGGTTATGGAACGTATTTACGGTATTCCGGTGTCAGATACTGAAGCATTGATGGCACAAAACACCAATATGAAGCTATTAGCAGAGCGCGGAGTAGAAGTATTTTTTACTCAAGTGTTTCGCGACAGTTTTTTTCATGCGGATATGCATCCAGGCAATATTTTTGTCTCCCGCGAACACCCGCACAACCCTAAATATATTGGTATTGATTGCGGTATTGTGGGAACACTCAATAAAGAAGACAAACGCTATTTAGCTGAAAATT
Source organism: Pseudoalteromonas sp. KJ63-1 (assembly GCF_055808145.1). The sequence goes on from NZ_CM147855.1 coordinate 3,193,589, forward strand.
TCATTGCCTTTTTTAACCGCGACTACCGTCAGGTAGCACAGCTACATGTTGATTCAGGCTGGGTACCACCTGATACCAGCATTGAAGAGTTTGAATTTGCTATTCGCACCGTTTGCGAACCTATTTTTAATAAACCACTGGCTGAAATATCATTTGGTCATGTATTGGTTAACTTATTTAATACCGCACGTCGTTTTAATATGCAGGTTCAACCACAGCTCGTATTACTACAAAAAACTTTGCTATATGTTGAGGGCTTAGGTCGCCAGCTATATCCACAACTGGATTTATGGAAAACAGCAAAGCCATTTTTAGAAGACTGGGTTAAACAACAAGTTGGTCCGCTGTCTGTGCTAAAGCAAATGTATGCAAACTTACCGTTTTGGGCAGAAAAAATGCCTGAACTACCCGATTTAATTTATCAAAATTTAAAGCGAGCACCACACTCTCACGTACCTGCAGTTAAAGTTTCACATAAACCATTGGTTTTAGGGTTGTTTAGTAGTGCAGCGATGATTGTCTCAGCTTTATTTTATTTACAACACAACTTAATCGCTGCTGGCGTTGTCTTAAGTTGTGCTGTTATTGGCTTTATAGCGGCATGGCGCCGCGCATAAACTAAGTGCTATTTGCCGCTTTGGGCGTATAATCAGCACTTAACCTTATTATTTTATGGCTTAAAAGCAGGAGAAAACCATGGGTTTTGGTGGTATTAGTATTTGGCAATTATTAATTGTACTTGCAATCATTGTACTTTTATTCGGTACGAAGAAACTACGCGGTATGGGTGGTGATTTAGGTGGCGCAGTAAAAGGCTTTAAAAAAGCCATGTCTGATGACCAAAATACTGAGAAACAAGCCAGCGAAGATAAAGCGGAACAGATACAAAATTCAGCAGAGTCAAAACCTGCCGATATAAATACAACTGACAAAACTAAAGACAGCAACAAGGTTTAACCAGCATGGGAATGTGGGAGCTTGTTGTGGTATTTATTGTCGGCTTGGTGGTACTTGGACCAGAACGCTTACCTGTTGCTATTAGAACCGTAAGCCGCTGGGTAAAAACAGCCAAAGCAATGGCTAACTCAGTAAAAGCGGAAGTAAGTGAAGAGCTGCGTGTAAACGAGTTACATGAAAACCTAAAAAAAGCAGAGCAACAAGGTCTTAAAGATTTAAGCCCTGACCTACAAAACTCTGTTTCTGAGCTGCAACAAGCAGCGCAATCAGTTACTCACAGCTATAAAAAAGATCAAAGCCAAGCCACTAATAACCAATCAACAGATGACTCTAAGTAATTATGGCACTCTCTTTTTTCATGCGCTTAATGCAGGGTATAGAAAACAATGACTGAAGAAGTAAAGTCAGGATTTGTCGCTCATTTAATCGAATTACGTGACCGGCTGATAAAATCACTATTAAGTATTTTAGTGATATTTATTGGTTTGGTTTACTTTGCAAACGATATTTATACGTTTGTGGCGGCTCCTTTAGTCGCTCATTTACCTAGTACTGCCACTATGATAGCAACGGATGTCACCGCGCCATTTTTTGCCCCCTTTAAACTTACGTTGTTTGTTGCCTTATTTGCTGCGATCCCTTGGATTTTACATCAAATTTGGGGATTTATAGCCCCCGGTTTATATCAGCACGAAAAGAAAATGCTCATGCCCATATTAGCTTCCAGTATTTTCTTATTCTATGGTGGCATAGCTTTTTGCTACTTTGTAGTACTGCCAATTATTTTAGGTTTTTTCACCAGTGCAGGTCCTCAAATGATGACCCTAGCACCGGATATCAGTAGCTATTTAGGCTTTGTACTTAAGCTATTTTTTGCTTTTGGTATTGCATTTGAAATCCCAGTTGCGATTATGTTGCTTTGTTGGAGTGGTGCAACAACCACACAAAGTCTAAAAGAGAAACGCCCTTATATAGTGGTCGGTGTATTTGTTGTGGCGATGTTTTTAACGCCACCCGATGTGCTATCACAAACCCTATTAGCATTGCCTATGCTGCTTTTATTTGAGCTTGGCTTAATTTTAGCTAAATTTTATACCGCAAAACCACAACAAGAATCTGAGGAATAATATGAATAAGCATTTACTTTCTTTACTCGCTTTAGCAAGTGTACCGGTTTTAGCCGCAACTCCTATTAATGAGCAAGCGTTACAAGCCTGTAGTTTTATTGAAAACGATTTTAATCGTTTACTATGTTACGACAACACTATCGCGGGAAAATCACTCACTCAACCAGCGCATAAACAACCACAACAATCTGTTAAAGCTAATGTAAAAGCTGACACGGCTGTCGCAACAGCACCTGTGGCTACCAAGGCAAAAGAGTTTGGTTTAGAGCATAAAAACATTACTAAGAATACTGAAGAAACAATTTCATCAACAATAGCTAATGTTAAAAAAGCCCCTTATGGTGAGCTAATTATTACCTTAGAAAATAATCAGCAATGGCGTCAAATTGGTTCAGATAGATTAAGTCTAGACAAAGGTGACACTGTTACTATTAGCCGTGGCGTATTCAACTCTTTTTTACTTAAAAAAGCAGATCAAAACCGCTCAATTCGTGTAAAACGTACTCAGTAATGCAATACACGTTAATTGATGCTGGCGTAAATTTAACTAATCATCAATTTGATGGTCAGCATCAAGAGGTGCTCGCGCGGGCAAAAGAGGTCGGCGTTAAGCATATGCTAATTATTGGCTGCGATATAAGCTCAAGTGAGGAGTCATTTATACTTGCTGCACGCTATGGTCAATATGCTAGCGCTGGTATTCACCCTCATGATGCAAAAACAGCAACCTCTGAACTTGAACAACAGCTCACTAAGCTCGCACAAAATGAGCAAGTTATTGCCATTGGTGAATGCGGACTAGATTACAATCGTGACTTTTCTCCAAGAGATATACAACGTGCTGTGTTTCGTCGTCAACTCGCATTAGCTGAAAAGCTAAATCTGCCGGTTTACTTACACGAACGTGATGCCAGTGACGACATGCTTGCTATTTTAAATGAGTTTACTGTTCGCGGTGTGTTGCACTGTTTTACTGGTGATGCACAAGCACTTGCAAGTTACTTAAAGTTAGGTCTTTATATTGGTATTACCGGCTGGGTATGTGACGAACGACGCGGCAAAGAATTACAACAACTGATCCCTAGCATTCCCATTGAGCGTTTATTAATTGAAACCGATGCACCCTTTTTAATCCCTCGCACTGTTAAACCTAAGCCTAAATCAAGACGAAATGAGCCAGCATTGCTGCATTATGTGTGTGATACACTTGCTCAGCTTTATGGTGTTTCTGCTTGTGAAGTGGCAAAACATACGAGCGACAACTTTAACCGCTTATTTGGATTAGAGAAAAAATAATGCGAACCTTTTGCGCTTTGCTGGTATTCATTATGGTGTTTTATGCATCCTGTTTTCCTGCAAGTGCAATCGAGATAAATAGCGAATTTAATTCAAAAAAAATAGAAGATATTCATTATTCGTTTGCTCCTACCTCATTAGAAGATGCACGACAAAGTAATTTACAAGAATGGCTGCTACTTAATAATAAGCCACTTAATTTAGGCCTCGAGTCTCGGCCTGTGTGGATTCAATTTAAAATTAAAAATCAGTTATCGCAGCCGCTAACGCCCTTACTGTCACTAGACAACCCTCTTTTGAATGATGCTTACCTTGCTCACTTTATGGGTGATAAACTACTCACATCAACTCATATTGGTGATACGCTTGCGCTTTCGCAAAGAGCAATCAAGAGTGAGTCTTTACTAGTCAAGTTAACTCTTCCCGCTAACAGTGAAACTACGGTGTACCTTAAAGTTAATAATGATTCAGGTATCGGGCTGCGCGTACCATTAACACTGTGGCAGCAAGACTCGTTACTAGCTTATAAAAGTATGGTGAATTTACTTTATGGATTACTAATTGGCTTTATTTTTTCTTTAGCGGTGAGTAGTCTGGTTTTATTTGCTTTTTCACGTAAACATTATTTTGCTTATGCTGGTTTAATTACGTTGATGCTCGGCTTCTTTTTAGCTTACTTAGGCGGATTTGGATTTCGTTATGCACCCTCAAGCATAGCAGACCTACAACAGTTAATGCTGCCTATTTTGCTGATGCTGATCACGATATCGTTTCTTCCTTTACAACGCCATGTTTGCACCGCTATTGAGTCTAATTTAGTAAAAGGACAAACAATAATTACCGCACTGTACGCATTAATTATTGTACTTATTTGGTTGCTTCCTACTCCCAGCGTAGCTTTATTTGCTATTTTAAGCATCCCTGTAATTTTAAGTTATCATGTTGTCACAACGTTATTTTATCTACGTAAAAACCCCACTAGCCCCAATAAATCTCTCTTAATGGCGCTTGGCTTCTTTTTAATTGTGGTTATTCATTTTTCCATTGCGTTAACAGGCTTTTACACTGTTACAAGAGCGAGTTTAATGCTTACCTTTGCAGCGTCTTTAGGTTGCTCATTTTGTCTAAGCTATACCGTCATAAAATTGTTTATATTGCAACGCGATGAGCAAGTAACAGCACAGCAAGCATTGATTGCACAAAGCGCCGCACAAGATGCGCTATTAAATGAGCGGATCGAATTACAAGAGCGCACCCGCCAAGAGCTTGAAAGCCAAGTAGATGAACGCACCTTTGAATTACAAGTTACACTTAGAGAGCTTGAAGATAAAAATCATGAACTTGAACAACTCAATATGGAAGATGCGCTGACTGGCATTAAAAATAGACGCTTTTTTGATAAAAAGTTACTTATGGAAATTCGTCGTTCACGCCGTGAACAAACGCCATTGAGTATTATCATGTTAGATATCGACAAATTTAAATCAATTAACGATAACTATGGCCACTTAACCGGCGATCAAGTTATCAGGGCGGTGTCTGATACCATTAAACAACAGCTTAAGCGCCCACTTGACGAAGTAGCGCGTTATGGTGGTGAAGAATTTGTCATTTTACTACCTAACACAGATAATCCAGGCGCACTGATCATTGCAGAGCAAACACGCCTAGCAATAGCAAATAATACTGTAAATGTAGCAGGTACAATTATCGACTTTACCATTAGTGCCGGTGTTTATACTCAAATTGCCGATGACATTCATAACCCTGAACTATTTACTGATTATGCCGATAAGGCACTCTATTTAGCAAAACAACATGGCCGCAATCAAGTGGTTAATTTTTCACCCCCACAGTAGGAGCGTATACTTATGGCCCAATCTGGACTAGACCTTTTCCCATATACTCGCATGCGTAGAATGCGCCGTAACGATTTCTCTCGTCGCCTTATGGCTGAAAATCAGCTGAGTGTTAATGATCTTATTTATCCTGTGTTTGTGCTTGAAGGTAAAAACCGCCGTGAAAGCATTGAATCAATGCCCGGTATTGAACGTTTATCAATTGATTTACTGCTAGAAGAAGCTAAAGAACTGGTAGATTTAGGAGTCCCTGCGCTCGCTATTTTTCCTGTTACCCCTGCAGATAAAAAGTCTCTACTCGCTGAAGAAGCTTATAACGATGATGGCTTAGCTCAAAGAACAGTACGCGCATTAAAAGAAACCTTCCCAGAGCTTGGCGTGATCACCGATGTTGCACTTGACCCATTTACAGTGCATGGTCAAGACGGCATCATTGATGATGCAGGCTATGTGATTAACGACGTCACTACCGAAATTTTAGTTAAGCAGGCGCTATCACATGCAGAGGCTGGCGCAGATGTTGTTGCCCCATCAGACATGATGGATGGCCGTATTGGTGCAATTCGTGAAGCTCTTGAAGCCGATGGCTTTATTCACACCCGCATTATGGCCTATTCTGCAAAGTATGCATCAAGCTACTATGGCCCATTTAGAGATGCTGTCGGTTCTGCGGGTAACTTAAAAGGCGCTGATAAAAAAACATACCAAATGGATCCTGCCAACTCCGATGAAGCAATTCGCGAAGTGGCACTTGATCTTCAAGAAGGCGCTGACATGGTAATGGTTAAACCTGGTATGCCATACCTTGATATTGTTCGCCGTGTTAAAGATGAGTTTGGTGTGCCGACATTCGCTTATCAAGTAAGTGGCGAATATGCGATGCATAAAGCCGCTATTGATAACGGCTGGCTAAGCGAAGAAGCAACCATAATGGAGTCTTTATTAGCATTTAAACGCGCTGGCGCAGACGGCATTCTGACTTACTTTGCTAAGCAAGCTGCTCGCTATTTAAATAAATAATAACGACATATTGATATAAAAGGGCTTTATTGCCCTTTTTTATGTTTAATGGCAGCACATATTTGGCATTTTTACAGCGCCCCCTATTTATGGGAAGGAATCACACTACATAAGCTCTGCCTTACCTAAAACCAAACACCCATATATACATTCAACCTCAAAAATAACAAAAACCAAGATTGTTAACATTCTGTATTCTATTTGTAATCATTTTTCATTACACTAGGCGTCCCATTTGGGGAAACAAAAACACGGGAAAAATAATAATGTTAAAAACAAAAATAACGCCTTTGGCGCTTGTATTAGCAAGCCTAAGTGCACCCGCTACCGCTAACCTCGTTATATCTGAGTACGTAGAAGGCAGTAGCTATAATAAAGCAATAGAACTATTTAACAATTCGACAACCCCTCTGTCATTAGATGGCCATACCCTTAGCCTCTATTCAAATGGCAATACAGATGCAAATAATACATTCGATTTAACTGGCGAACTTGCTGCAAACAGCACCTACGTGATTGTTAATGGTAATGCATCAGCAGAACTAAAAGAAAAAGCTGACCAACTCAGCGCCGTGACTAACTTTAATGGCGACGATGCACTGGTACTTACTCAAGGTTCGACCGTTATTGATAGCTTTGGCCAGCGCGGTGTAGACCCTGGTTCATTTTGGTCAGAAGGGGGCGTGAAAACACAAAATAAAACATTGCGCCGCAAAGAAACTGAATTAAATGGGCGCACTGACGCCGATGATAGTTTCAACCCAAGCGAGCAATGGCTGCAATTTGAGCAAGATGACTTTAGTGATTTAGGCATATTTGCAGGAAATTCTTCACCTAATCCAGATCCTGAACCAGATCCAGAACCTGAAGAGCCTTTATTATGTGGCGCTGAGAAAACATTAATTAGCAGCATTCAAAGCGAAAGCACAAGCAGTCCACTAGTTAACACTGTGGTTGAGTTTGAAGGCGTTGTGACGGCTGATTTCCAAGCAGATGATCAGCTCAAAGGCTTTTTTGTAAATTCACTTAATAGCGATGAAGATGCAAACCCACTTACCTCTGAAGGGGTATTTGTTTACTTTGCCACTACGGATGTTAATGTGGGTGACCACGTTCGCGTACAAGGTACTGTTGAAGAGTATTTTGATGCCACCCAAATTGGCAATGTTAGCCAAGTTGCTATTTGTGATACCGGCCTTTCAGCTTACCCAACTAAAATCACTCTGCCCGTCACCGAACCAAGTGAATTAGAAGCGTTTGAAGGTATGCTGGTTACCTTAGAGCAGCCGCTTATTGTTACTAACAATTATGGTTTAGGTCGCTATGGAGAACTAGAACTTGCCACTGAACGCTTATACCAAGGTACTCAAGTTGCACTTCCTGGCGCGGCTGCGAATGCGGTTGAAGCACAAAATCTAAATAAAAAAATACTCTTAGATGATGGCTCAACTCGTCAAAACCGCGATCCTATCGCTTATCCTGTCCCAGGGTTATCAGCAGAGAATACTTTACGCACAGGCGATACAGTAAATTCTGTAACAGGTGCGTTAGCTTACAGCTTTAGTACTTACCGTATTCACCCAACAACAACACCTCAGTTTATAGCAACCAATCCACGCACCGATGCACCAGAGTTAAACCCTGACGCTGATTTGCGTGTTGCCAGCTTTAACGTACTTAACTACTTTAATGGCGATGGCCAAGGTGGCGGTTTCCCAACTAGCCGTGGTGCTGATTCAGAAGCCGAGTTAATTCGTCAACAAGCCAAGCTAGTTAGCGCTATCAGTGCTATGCAAGCAGATGTGATTGGCTTAATGGAAATTGAAAATGACGGTTTTGGCGAATTTAGTGCTGTTGCTAGTTTAGTAAATGCACTTAATGACGCTGATAGTCAAAATCAATATGCATTTGTAGACTTTGGTGTTGATAAAATAGGCACCGACGCTATCACTACTGCACTTATTTACCGTGCTGATAAAGTGCAGCAAGTGGGTACTGCAGCAATTACTACCGACGCGCCTTTCGATTACAGTAACCGTGCTCCTATTGCACAAAGCTTTAAATCTTTAGAGACAGAAGAAGTCTTTACTGTTGCGGTTGCCCATCTAAAATCTAAAGGTGGTTGTAGAAGCGCAACGGGTGGCAATGCTGATCAAGGTGACGGTCAAGCATGTTGGAATGAAATCAGAACTGCTGGCGCAAATGCATTTGCTGATTGGTTAAATAGTAAACCAACAGGGGTTGATGATGAAGATATCATTCTTGTTGGCGACATGAACGCGTATGCAATGGAAGATCCTATCCGTGCATTTGCTGATAAAGGCCTTAAAAATGTGGTCGCTGAGCTAGATGGCAACACCTTGGGTTATTCTTACAGCTTTTCTGGTCGTGCAGGAAGTCTAGATCACGCTCTAGCAAGCCCGAGCTTATTAAGTAAAGTAGTGAGCGCCAATGATTGGCATATCAACGCCGATGAACCTATTTCACTTGATTATAATGTTGAATTTAAATCTGACGCTCAGCAATCTAGCCTCTATGCTCAAGGTCCTTATAGAGCATCAGATCATGACCCTGTTATTGTCGATATTCGCTCAACCGTGATCGCACCACCAGAGCCTGAGCCTGAAGTCATTATTGGCGAAATTAATAATATAGGTGGCTGGTTTTGGTGGAAAAGCTACAGCTTTGAAATCCCGCAAGGTTACGACGAGTTAACCGTTAGCCTTGAAGGTGGCTGGGGTGATGCAAACTTATTTGTACGCCACAAAAGAAACCCAACGCTTTTCAGAAAAGATTGTGCTTCAATTAGCCTCGGTAATAGTGAAAGCTGCTCTTTTACCAATCCACAAGAAGGTAAGTGGCGAGTGCGTGTAAACGGCGCCATTCCTTTTGGTAATGTTAAGCTCACTTATAAAGCAACCAAGTACGTAGATTAATAGCAATGTGATATTAATATAAAAAAGCCGCACTAGCGGCTTTTTTTATAAACAGCAACAACACTTATACCCATTCACTTAATTAAGTGAGTTATATTAAGAACAGGGAAATTGTGTCGATAACAAAGCAAAGATTTCGTTTTTAATTATTTTTGTTGAGAAAACTTTAACGCAGCTAGCCTCTGGTTTATCTCCTCAAAATGATTAAGTCTTATAGCGGGTTGGTATTGATAGCATTCACCTGCTTGCAAACTTCAGACAATAAAAAACCCGCAACACGTGCGGGTTTTTCAAAGAGTTAAAGTGCTAATTACTTAGCAGCATTTTTCTCTTTTTCTGCAGCGATTACAGTGTCAGCTACGTTTTGTGGACATGCAGCGTAGTGTGAGAACTCCATAGAGAACTGACCACGACCAGATGTCATTGTACGTAGTGAACCGATGTAACCGAACATTTCTGATAACGGTACGTCAGCTTTGATACGAACGCCTGTTAAACCAGCTTCTTGATTGCTTAACATACCACGACGACGGTTAAGGTCACCGATTACGTCACCAACGTGATCTTCAGGTGTGAACACGTCAACTTTCATGATTGGCTCAAGAAGTTGTGCACCCGCTTTAGGGATAGACTGACGGAAAGCGCCTTTAGCAGCGATTTCGAAAGCAATTGCAGATGAATCCACGGCGTGGAAGCCACCGTCGAAAAGCTCAACTTCAACGTCAAGTACTGGGAAGCCAGCTAGAACACCTTCACCCATCATTGACTTAAAGCCTTTCTCAACTGCAGGCCAGAATTCTTTAGGTACGTTACCACCAACAACTGATGAAGTGAACGCGAAACCTGAACCCACTTCGCCTGGCTTGATGCGGTAATCGATTTTACCGAACTGACCAGAACCACCAGATTGTTTCTTATGCGTGTAGCTATCTTCGATTTCACGAGTGATAGTTTCACGGTAAGCAACCTGAGGCTGACCAACGATAAGGTCTACGCCGTAAGTACGCTTAAGGATATCTACTTTGATATCTAAGTGAAGCTCACCCATACCTTTAAGGATAGTTTCGCCTGAATCTTCATCAGTCTCAACTTGGAAAGATGGATCTTCTGCAACCATTTTACCGATAGCAACACCCATTTTCTCATTACCGCCTTTATCTTTAGGCTGTACAGCAATCGAGATTACTGGAGTTGGGAAAACCATTGGCTCTAGAGTTACTGGGTGCTTAGGATCACATAGAGTGTGACCAGTTTGCACGTTCTTCATACCAACGATAGCGATGATATCGCCCGCTTGTGCTGAAGTAAGCTCTTTACGCTCGTCTGCTTGCATCTCAACCATACGGCCAACACGCTCAGTTTTACCAGTAAACGCATTAAGGATTGTGTCACCCTTGTTAAGCTTACCAGAGTAGATACGTACGAAAGTTAATGCGCCAAAACGGTCATCCATGATTTTGAATGCAAGCGCTTTGAAAGGTTCGTCTGCAGATACAATTGCATGCTCGCCGTTTTCGTTACCTTCTTCATCCATAAGAGGTTGAGGATCAACTTCTGTAGGTGCAGGTAAGTAATCAACAACAGCATCAAGTACTAATTGCATACCTTTGTTTTTGAATGCAGAACCACAGAACGTTGGGAAGAAAGCAAGGTCACGAGTACCTTTACGGATACAACGCTTGATATCTTCAACTGAAGGTACTTCACCTTCCATGTACGCTTCCATTAGGTCATCGTCTTGCTCTACAGCAGTTTCGATAAGCATCTCATGGTATTCTTCAGTTTTTTCTACCATGTCTGCAGGAACGTCTGTGATTTCGTAGTTTTCTGGAAGACCAGTGTCATCCCATACGTATGCTTGCTTGTTTAAAACATCAACAACACCAACAAAATCATCTTCAATACCGATTGGTAAAGTCATGATAAGTGGAGTAGCACCAAGTACTTTTTGTACTTGCGCTGTTACACGGTAAAAATCAGCACCCATACGGTCTAATTTGTTTACGAAGATAATACGTGCAACACCTGACTCATTCGCGTAACGCCAGTTAGTTTCTGATTGTGGTTCAACACCACCAGAACCACAGAATACACCCACACCGCCATCTAATACTTTAAGTGAACGGTAAACTTCAACTGTGAAGTCAACGTGTCCAGGAGTATCGATAACGTTAAAGCGGTGATCTTTCCAGAAACAGCTTACTGCCGCAGACTGGATAGTAATACCGCGCTCAGCTTCTTGATCCATGAAATCGGTAGTCGATTCACCATCATGAACCTCACCTGTTTTGTGGATAGTACCTGTAAGCTTTAGGATACGCTCAGTAGTTGTGGTTTTACCCGCATCAACGTGCGCGAAAATACCAATGTTTCTGTACTTCGATAAATCTGCCATTAATTTTACTCTTAATAAAGTCGATAAATTATTCGGCGGGAGTATAGCATTACTTAAAGCGAACATCACCATAGAAGTCGCTTAAAATGCAATCAATTTATAAAAAACTTGCTTTAAAGATATTTCGAGGTAAGAGATGGACTTAAAAGGGGCTTGTTATAAACCGTATTTAAACGACTTAAGCCTTTATCAGCGTTATTGTTGAACATTAAAAGTGCAATCAAGTGATGGTATGAAGCAAATACAGCTTTTTTGCCATATGTATTTTATTAGTAAAATCACTCAAAACTCATGGTTTTAATCTTGTTGCTAATAACTAAATTACCTGCTGTTTTGGCTTTAATTTCTTCAACACTCATCCCTGGTGCGTATTCTAACAAAGCCAGATCCGTTATTACTTTATTGATACAGGCAACACCGGTTAGTGGCAGGCTACTTTTGCCCAGTAGCTTCGCTTCAGCTTATTTAATAGTAGCCATAAAGAAGTATTTTCTCTGCAACATGAAATCCGCTTTACAGCCCTTACTTTAGTGCTATAAATGAACAAAAAGTTAAAATAAGAATTATTTGCATTTAGGTATTGACAGTTATTTAAATCTAACTGATAATCAATCTCAACAAGAGGGAAGTACATTGCTTCTTGTGACGGTAAAGTTCATTTGTTTCTCGACCCTGAAACAACGTGTGGCTCACGTTAAAGCTAAGATTATCTGTTATTAATCACAACGCCCCTTGATATTGATTGCAGATAATCGTCTATTACTTACTTGCTACATTGCTCATATCGGTGACGGTTGATATGAAACTAAAAAGCCCTTACGGGCTTTTTTTATGCCTGTAATTTAATATACAACCAGCCCAAAGTTAATGAGAATTATTTGTATTACGGTGTTGACAGCTACTCAAATCTAACTGATAATCACTATCAACAAGAGGGAGTACATTGCTTCTTGTGACTGAAAAATTCATTTGTTTCTCGACCCTGAAACAAACGTGTGGCGCACGCTAACAGCTATGGAAACCTGTTATAAACCAAAACGCCCCTTGCTGTTTATGACCTGTTTCCGCCCTACTCATTTACTTGCTACATTGCTCATATCGGTGACGGTAGATATGAAACTAAAAAAGCCCTTACGGGCTTTTTTTATGTCTGTAATTTAATGCGTAAGGCTTTAACCTACGCTTTAAAAATTAACGGCGGTTTTTTCGTGCACGTGCTCGGCGTTGTTTTTTCTCTTCTTCTTTGGCTTGCTTTTTAGCCTCTGCAGCAGCGCGCAATCCAGCCACCATTATTTCTTCCTCTTCACGCATGGTAGGTGTTTCCATGGTGATACGGCCAATAATGCCATCTCGTAATTCATTAATTAGAATTTCTGACATTTTATACGTATCGATTTGGTTACCACCGCGAATACAGCCGCGTTTTTTACCCGCCATTTCAACAAACTCCCAATCACTTTCTGGTAGCTCATCTAATTTATAACGTGCTTTTAAAAGCTCTGGATAGGCATGTAATAAATACTCAGCGGTGTAACTTGCCACTTCTTCGTACTCAATAGCGGTATCACGTATCGCGCCGGTTGCGCCTAAGCGATAACCTGAGTTTTCGTTTTCTACTTTTGGCCACAGCATCCCTGGCGTATCGTAAAGCATAATGCCATCTTCAAGTTTAATACGTTGCTGTGCTTTAGTTACCGCAGGCTCATTACCTGTTTTTGCCACTATACGCCCAGCAAGCACATTAATGAGTGTAGATTTACCTACGTTTGGAATACCCATGATCATGGCTTTAATTTGCTTATCAGCACCGACTTTGTGGGGGACTAATTTTTTACACAGCTCATTAATTCGATGCACTTCAGCCGCTTTATCGTTACCAAACGCAATCGCTTTTACGCCATTTTCTTGCTCAAAATAGTCTTTCCACGCTTGGGTCATTTTAGGGTCAGCTAAATCCGCTTTATTCAAAATTTTGATGACCGGCTTACCTTCACGCAGGGTAGCCACCATCGGGTTTTCGCTACTGTAAGGAATGCGCGCATCTAGCACTTCAATGATCACATCCATTTGTGGCATTATTTCTTTAATTTCATTTCGGGCTTTATTCATGTGCCCAGGGAACCACTGGATAGCCATTTTTAACTCCTAACATATAATTTGTAGCTATTTTAACTGGCAATTCATTTAATTGCGCTATACTGGCGCAAATTTTTTCAGATTAGATATTATGGCTCTCAAATCTACCATTATTAAAGCGCAACTATCGCTTAGCGATATGGACCGTCACGTATACCAAGACTTTAATTTAACTTTGGCACAACACCCTTCAGAAACTGAGCAGCGTTTGATGATCCGCTTACTAGCGTTTGCACTTAATAGCTGTGATGGATTAGAGTTTACTAAAGGTTTATGTGCTGATGATGAGCCGGAGCTTTGGCATGTCAATTACAGCGAAGAAATAGAGCTGTGGATTGAGCTGGGGTTACCAGATGAAAAGCGCCTTAAAAAAGCCTGTAATAAAGCTAAAAAAGTAGTTTTATATACCTATGGCGAGAATAACCAAGCTATTTGGTGGCAAAAGCATCAGCCTAAATTGTACGAGTTTAAAAACCTAAGCATTTTTAGCCTTGATTATGCTGCTACTCAATTATTAGCTGCGTTGGTTGATCGTAATATTAAATTGGCTATTACCATTCAAGATGGTGAAGTTTGGGTTAATACCGACACCACTAACATTGAGATAAAACCTCAGCAATTAATGTAATTAGCTACTATTAGGGGGCGTATGAAAGTTAAACGCGTTATTGTTTTACATGGCTTGTATATGTCTGGCTTGGTTATGCGCCCGTTATGTTCACGTTTGGAAGAGTCGGGGGTTAAAGTTTTAAACCTAACCTACAATACTCGTGACCCTAATCGAGATGCTATTTTTACGCAAATAGATGAGTTTATTAGCGATGAGCCTTCTGCTTTAGTCTGCCACTCTATGGGGGGCTTAATTGCCCGCGCCTATTTAGAAGCAAACTCAGCGCCAAGTCATCATGTTGAAAAGGTGATCACCTTAGGGACGCCACATACTGGCAGCCATATTGCTGAAAAAATGCAGCAAAAAGGGTTCGAACTATTATTAAAAAATAGTGTTGAATTTTTACTGTCTAAGAATGGTGATTGGCCTTTTAAAGCCAAGCTATACAGTATTGCCGGCGACTTACCGATTGGTTTAATGCCACTCATTGTAAAAGGCAGCCGCTCTGATGGTACCGTACTGCTAGATGAAACCAAACTTAAAGGTATGGCTGAACACAAAGTGTTTCACTTAAGCCATACCAGTATGATTTACTCTCGCCAAGTCGTTAATTATATTCTTGAGCGCTTGAACGAGGACATTTAGTCCTCGGCTGCAGCGGCCACTTTATAGCTGATCAAAAATATAATACCCAACACCAGCGGCATGGGTGCAGCGATATAACCAAATGTATCAGAGTTTGCAAAACTCGCACCCGCTAAGTGCGCAACTAATCCAACAACAAACGCGACCAAAGCAATACCAATAACGATGAGTTCAGCTTTGTTCTCTTTACGTGTTTTAGCTTCCATTATTTCTCTCCGCATCTAATCAAGTAGCCCCTTAACTTAATAAAGTACTCTCTATCAAGTTGGGTTATATTGATTATGCGCTTTACTTGTGCGCGTTTTTTGACCTAAATCAATAAATAAAATAAGTCTGCGCTGCGCCTGTCAAAAGCTTGTTTTAGATCATATTTTATACTCAGCAAAGCACTAAATTTTCTGCTCATGGTAGTATTTCTATAAACACAACCCATATCTATTGAACAGCGTTAGTTAATTTATTTATAAAACCACAGATACGCTGATAGCTTTTAGCTATGGCATCAATATGTATAAACGATTTTATTCATAGACGATTATGAGCAATACTTATTTCAATGAACAATATTTAAAAAATTCATAAAAACGGTTATTTGAGGAGCAAGGTATGTCGCAAGTAAATGCAATTGGTTTAAACAGTACAAAAAGTGAAGATATTATTAAGTCACTGAATACGCTTTTAAGCAGCTATCAAATTCAATATATGAATGCCCGCGGTTTTCACTGGAACATTAAAGGCCGAAACTTTTTTGAATTACATTTAAAGTTTGAAGAAATTTATAACTTACTACTATTAAAAGTAGATGAAATAGCAGAACGTATTTTAACGCTTGATGGTGCGCCACTGCATGCGTTTTCAGATTACTTAGAAGTAAGTAAAATTAAAGAAGCTAAAGGGATCAGTGATGGCGTTACCGCAGTAGAAAACTTACTAGCCGGATACAGCAGCTTAATCAAAATGCAGCGCGATATTCTTGCACAAGCCGCTGAAGCGGATGATGAAGGTACCGCGTCATTAATGAGTGACTACATTAAAGAACAAGAAAAGCTAGTGTGGATGTTAAAAGCCTACCTAGATTAAGTTATTTTAAAAAATAGAAAGCCTCAGTTATTACTGAGGCTTTTTTGTGATAATCATATACTGGCTATGACAAAGCGATAAAAAAGGCCATTTCTAATGCTTTTTCTTCTAAGCTCTTAAAGCGACCCGATGCCCCACCATGCCCTGCATCCATGTCGGTTTTAAACACTAAAATATTATCATCGGTTTTATATTCACGCATTTTAGCCACCCATTTCATTGGTTCCCAATACTGTACTTGTGAGTCATGCAAGCCGGTTGTCACCAGTATATTAGGGTAGTGCTGCGCACTAATATTGTCGTACGGTGAATAGGCTTCAATAATGTCGTAAAAATGAGGGTCGTTTGGGTTACCCCATTCATCGTATTCATTTGTTGTAAGCGGTATGCTTTCATCTAACATGGTGGTAAGCACATCTAAAAATGGCACATGGCAACCCATACCGCAGTAGAGTTCGGGTGCTTGGTTTGCTACGGCTCCCATTAATAAACCGCCCGCGCTGCCTCCCGAGGCAAATACTTTACTTTTATCTGCATAACCTTGTTCGGTAAGTGCTTTGGTTATATCTATAAAGTCATTAAAGCTATTTTGTTTATGCTGTTTTTTACCGTGTTCGTACCATGAACGTCCGAGCATTTCGCTACCACGCACATGCGCAATTGCGTAGACAAAGCCACGGTCGAGTAAACTCAGTGATGTACTTGAAAAGCTTGGATCTATGGTGATCCCATACGCGCCATAGCCATATTGAAATAACGGATTTGAACCATCTTGTTTAAAACTATCTTTACGATAAACCAACGACACCGGTACTTTTATCCCATCTCGAACGCTGACCATTAATCGCTCTGATTGGTATAGTTGCGGGTTAAAATCACCGAGTACTTTTTGTTGTTTAAGTAAGGTTTTTTCACCGGTGGTTAAATCAACATTATAAAGCGAGCCAGGGGTTGTTAAGCTCGAATAGTAAATGCGTGCATGAGTTACACTTGGCTCTGGATTCATGGCAATAGCAGCGTAATAGCAAGGATCATCAAACTCAAGGCTCATTCGCTCGCCGTTTTTATTAACCACAACAAAACGTGCCTGGCCTTGTTCGCGCTCGCTAAGCACTAAAAAGTCGTTAAATAATTCAACGCCTTCTAATAATACATTTTCACGATGAGGGGTATGTGTTTGCCACTGGCTTTTATCAGCAATTGTATCGCTTGTCGCGGTCATTAATCTAAAGTTTTTAGCCTGCCAGTTAGTCACTATATAAAAAGTATCACCAAGCTTATCGATATCAAATTCATGACCCTCTTCACGCGGTATTAAAGCAGTAAACTCACCTTGTGGCTGATTGGCATCAAGTATCCACATGTCGTTAGTTTCTGTGCTAGCTAAATCAATAATAATTAAGCTTTCATCACGACTTTTACCTAAGCCCATAAAAAAGCTGCTGTCTTGCTCTTCGTATACCAACACATCTTGGTGTTGCTCACTCCCTAGTTCGTGTCTAAAAACTTGATAACCCAATAAGGTTTTTAAATCCTTTTTTACATAAAAGACGGTTTGATTGTCGTTCGCCCAAACCACTTGCCCCTCGGTATTTTCAAGTACATCGTCGAGCATTTTATTATTGTTTAAATCTTTAAATCGAATTGTGTAAATACGTCTGCCGTCGGTATCCTCAGAGTATGCCATTAATTGCTCATTAGGGCTCAGCGCCACTTCTCCTAGCTCATAAAACTCATAATCGTCGGCAAGTTCATTCACATCAAGTAATAACTCTTTATCAGCCATTACCATACTGCTGCTGCGATAATGGCGTGCATATTCATCATCTCCGCGAACCTCTGAGTGATACCAATACTGACCATCTTTTACCGGTACAGTATTGTCGTCTTTTACAATGCGACCTTTAAGTTCCTCAAATAATGTACTTTGTAATGGCTTTATAGGGGTTAATTGCTCATCACAATAGGCGTTTTCTTGTGCTAAATGCGCGAGTATTTCGGCATTTTGTCGTTCATCATCGCGCATCCAATAATAATCATCACTACGTGTTTTTGCGTGAGTTGTCAGCGCATGAGGTTGCTTTTTAGCAATAGGAAAATTAGGTAATAAGCTTAAAGAATAATCAAAAGAAGACACAAAAAAACCGCTTAAAAAATAACAATGGCGGCCAGTTTATCATAAAAATAAAAAAGCCCACTCATAGTTGAGTGGGCTAAAGCGGTATAAATTCGATAACTAAAAAAACTACGTGCATTTTATTGTTGTCGTTATACCTAAGGGAAGTTGATTTACTGTATTTGCTGCCAAGCCATAGTCCAGCTTTCGCCAACTCCAGGCTCAAACATAGTTTTATGCTTATCTACACGGCAAAACTCGCTAAATGGCCATGCCTTACACTGGTATATATGCCCAGTTTTTGGCTGTAGTACTTTGGTGCCCGCACTATACATATCACCATTTTGAGGATAAATTGCGTCGTATCCGAGGCTATTTACAACAACTAATTTTTTATTTTTTTCAGCGCGATTAAAATGGACCACCGCGCTACAAATACCACTACTTTCAAGTGCAAATATTTTGTTATGTCGATACGCAACAACCAATCCTTGCTCTGTCATTCTGCCAGCGCACACCAGCGGAATGTGCATATTAATATGCTCAACTACCAGTAAACTCCAGGCATGGGGTTCACCCTGCTCTGGAGAGAGTATTTCATAATCAAAAGCTAGCTGAGATAATTCGCCATGCTCATCGTAAAAGCTCACACTAACCGTATCACCAACAAATAGCTGGCTATACTGATCCAGTCCAAGACAACCAATAGTTAACCATTCTCCACACGCTAATGATGAATGTATAAACACTGCAACACCTTAAAGAATCAAACGTCGCCCATATCATATGGCTTACAACAGGCAAACTAGCTCGTAGGCTAATATGCGTTAACCAATATCGAATGATTGTAATTCGCAATGTTGCAACAATCAAACAAAAGAATGTAATCAAAGTTTAAAAGCAGTACTTAAGTTTAAATTTGCAAGAATAAAAAAAGCCAACCGATTTAACGGTTGGCTTTTTTATTCAACTGCATGATATGTGTGGTATTAACTCACACTCACTTTTTTACTTGCAAACGGGCGTTTAATTAGCGCCCCAATATCAGTTAAAATAATATACAAACACGGCACCAAAATAAGGGTGATTAGTGTTGCAAACATAACAGCAAAACCAAGTGCTACCGCCATCGGTATTACAAATTTAGCTTGTAAACTAGTTTCAAACATAATCGGTAATACGCCAGCAAAGGTAGTAATTGAGGTAAGTAGTATGGGTCTAAAGCGTGCACAGCCTGCTTCAATAACCGAATCTTTTATGCTGATACCAGCACGACGCGCCTGATTAATGAAATCAGTCATTACTAATGAGTCATTAATAACTACCCCAGCCGCGGCAATTAAACCAAAGCCCGACATTAAGCTAATGTCTAAGCCAAACCAAAAATGCCCCCATATTGCGCCCGTTAAACTAAATGGAATAACCGACATTACAATTAATGGCTGAGAGTAACTTTTTAGCGGCACGGCAAGTAATATGTAAACTAAAATCATACCGCCAGCAAAAAATAGTAACTGCTCATTAGCTTGAGCTTGTTGTTCTTCAATTGCGCCACCGAGTTCTGACTTAACGCTTGGGTATTCATCTAGTAATTGTGGCAGTAGGTTTTCTTTTACTTGCTTAACCACTTCTCCAGGTTCAATCACTTCCTCATCAATATTGCCATACACATAAACAGTACGATAGCCGCCTTCACGACGAATATAACTAATACCTGGGGTTTCAGTTAACTCAACCACATCCCCTAACAGCACTTCCCTACCTTGTGGCGTAGTAATAACCGCATGCTTAAGTGATGAAAACGCTTCGCGAGTAAGTTTAGGGTAACGTACCATCACCCGTACTTCTTCACCCCGGCGAATAACACGTTGTGCTTCGCCACCATAAAAACTCGCACCGACTTGATTAGCTATTGAGGCCAAATCTAAACCCAAGTCAAAGGCGACTGGCTTTAAACTCATTTGCACTTCTTTGCTAGCAGGGTCAATGGTAGAGCTTATGTCGAATAAGCCTTCTTGTTGCTGCAGTAATCCAATAAAGCGACGCCCAGCTTCATTTAATGTGTCGATATCAGAGCCATACAGTAAATAACCAAATTCGCCGCTACCGCCGCCTCCACCATTAACATCATCCTGAATAGTTAACGATTTAACACCTGCAATATTTGGCATAGCTTCACGCCAACGGCGCGAAAGCTCAAAGGCATTATAAGGGCGTAAATCTTCATCCACCAACGGTGTTAATAGTTGCGCCTCTGTACGACCTTGATTAAATACCAATACATCGCGAATCATCTTTTGCCCTTCTTCGCGCGCTGTTTGTTTATCTATCTCAAGTACCATAGCTTCTATTTGGCGAATAGCATTGATGGTTTGAACGTCTGATACGTTATCGTTCATCTCAAGATTAATTTGCGGGAAGTCATGCGGTACTTTAGGTGATGGGATCATTCTCACCTGGTTAGACGAAATTAGTGCAAAAGTGAAAACTAATAGTGCAATAAAGCTAAATAGCACCGTCCAGCGCCAGTTTATACAAGTAACAATAAACTGCCTATACGGCCCATTTACAAAACCAAAGAAGCGTTTATTAAAGCGCGCTCGCCAGCCATCAGGGTTAATAGGTGAAAAGTGAGTATGCGCAATGTGTGCCGGTAATATCAGCTTAGATTCAATCAAGCTAAATATTAGGCATAAAATTACCACCACTGAAATACCTATAAAAAAGGAACTTTCAGGCCCGCTTGAAAGCGTAAATGGCGCAAAAACTGCAATGGTTGTCAGTACACCAAAGGTAGCAGGTGTTGCCACTCGTTTGGCGCCATTAACCACATTAACAACACCACCGCCTTTTTTTCTATTTCGGTGTAGGCACTTTCACCTATGACAATGGCATCGTCCACCACAATCCCCAGCACCATAATAAAGGCAAATAAAGACACAATATTAATCGTGATACCAAATAATGGCATCAGCATCATCGCACCTAAAAAGCACACTGGTAAACCAATCATTACCCACAGTGCAAGCTTAAAACGTAAAAATAACGAAAGCATAAGAGCAACTAAAATTGCACCTTGTAGCAAATTAGCTTTCATCATATCTAAACGCGCATTTAGGTAGTAAGTAAAGTCCATTAATGGCTCTATACGAACACCCAATGGCAGTTCTTTATTTTTTTGATCAATATACGCTTTAACCGAATCAGCCACCGGAATAATATTTTGATCTTCTGTGGCTTTTACCGATAAATAAACCGCATTTTCGCCATTAAATTTAAAGTAACGTTCACCTTCAACAAACTGATCTTTGATAATAGCGATATCTTGTAGCAACACTTTGGCACCGTTCGCGCCAATTTTTACCGGAATTTGCCTAAACTCTTCACCAGAATAAAACTGATTTTCTACTCGAACCGAAATAACGCCAGCATCAGTTTTTAGTTGTCCGGCTGAAAAATTAGCCGAATAGCGACGCACCGCATTTGCTACATCCGATAAAGTTAAATTATATTGGCGAAGTGTGTCTGGCTCTATTTCTATGGCAATTTCATCCAATGGCACATCGTTTACCACTAAAGATACATTCGATAACTGCAGTAGTTCGTCTTCAACCTGGTTCGCTATTGGCTTAAGCTCATTTAACGGTAAGTCGGCAACTAATGTCATACCAATTACATCTTGGCGAAACTCTATTTGGCTAATGGTGACTGGTTCCATTCCCGCAGGAAAAGTCGCAATACCATCAACTCGCAGTTTTACTTTATCGAGAACGTCGGTAAGTTCTGCGTCGGTGTTAATTTCAAGGGTGGCAGAACCGCCATTACGAAATGCGCGATACACCCCTTTTTTAATTTCGGTAATATCTTTTAACGACTCTTCAACTTTTATTAAGATGCTTTCTTCAATTTCCTGTGGCGACGCCCCAGGGTAGTTTGCATTCACCGTAATATAGTTAACTTCTATATTCGGGAACATTTGTCGCTGAATAGTAAAATAGCTTATAAGCCCCATGACAATGATAAAAAACATCATCAAATTGGCAGCAACAGAGTTGTTAGCAAAATAAGCAATTAACCCTGTTTGTTTACTGGTATTGGGTTGCTCTGTGTTATTCATAACTCACCCTACCTTAAAGCTTTTCAGTAGATGCATTGTCTGCTGCATCCGTACTTTTAGTCTCTGTCAAACTAGCTACCTTTACTGCCATCCCTTTTTGTGGATATTCTGGTAAGGTAGTAACAAGCTTGTCGTTGGCTTCTAAGCCATCACTGATATAGAAGTATTCACCTTCTTCACGAATTACTTTCACCTTGCGTGGCTCTAATTGCTGCTCATCATTAACTATCCATACAGTTTGGTTATTTACTAACTCTTGCGGTAAACGATAAATATTATTGAGCATAGTACCGGCAAAGTTTACTTGTACATAGGTGCCAAATTTAATTGCAGGTTGCTGGTTTGTAAGCCCATAAGGGTCTTCAATTCGAATCACTAGACTACTCATACGGGTCGCGTTATCTACAATCCCTAAGTCGCGATCTATCGCTGCTTGGCGAGTAAACCCATTTAATCCTGTTTTAATAACAGTTGCCTTTACCCCTTTAACGCGTTCAGGTAAAAACACACTATCAAAGCCTGCAATAGGAATAATCACCTCGGCCGTTTCAATATTATTCAGCTCGGCAACTTGAGCGCCCATAGTGACAAACTGACCAACACCTACATTACGACTCACCACTAGTGCATCATATGGTGCGCTCACTTCGCAATTATCTAAATCGCGTTGTGCCCTTTTTAATGCAGCTTGCGCCGATTTAACAGCGGCCTGCGCACTCAACACTTGTGGTTTACGTAAAAATAAATCTGTACGCGCTTTATTTGGGAAACGTTTTGCTTCATCTTCTGCAACTTTAGCTTGCGCTTGCTCTTCAATTAACATCGCTTGCGCGCGGGCAAGTTCAGCCTCGGCTTGCAAAACTGCGGCTTCGTAGTTATCTTTTTCAATTGTAAATAGGGTTTCACCGCGGCCCACAATCCCACCTGCTACAAAGCTCGGATGCCAGCTAACTACCTCACCGGATACTTGAGCTGAAAGCTGGGTATTTTCAAGCGGCTGCACTTCACCATAACTATTAATAATAACTTGATGATTATTTGCGGAAACGGCTTCAACCTGCACCGTTGGACGGGTGTCTATGACTTCTTTTTTATCTGACTCTTTTGCAATCGCATTAATTGCAGCAAAACCGGCCACACCTAATGCCAATGCTACGAACGGAAAAATCCACCTAAGTACATTACCTTGCATCTTTTTTTACTCCCAAATTACTATTAGCACCATGATACCAAAGCTTAATGAAACATTAACGTGACATTTGTAAGCAACTGTTACAAAAAAGTATAGGCAAGGTCTTGCTCGATAAAGTATAAACCCTTAGAAAGCCTCGTGGATTCGCTCTATAAATGTATTGTTACAAATTTTTACCATTATAAATCATAAAGCTAAATACTTTGAGTTAGTATTTAGCAAAGATGCTGTGCGAAACCGCATGACACACCGTACAGTAAAATCATATTAACAACTACAAAAGACAAACTATGAAATTAACCGCACTTACCTTGGCGCTTAGTATAGCGCTTGGCAGTAGCTATACTGTTGCTGCCGAAAAAAAGAAGAAAAAGAGCCACAAACATTAAGTGAAATGATTGAAGGCCAAACCGAATTTGTTGGCATTTTTAATCTTTACCAAGATAAAAAAACCGGCGACCACCTAATGGTAATTAACGAGTCACAACTCGATACCCCTTTTGTTTATTTTGCACACACCATTGACGGCGCGACTGATGCGGGCCACTTTCGTGGCGCGTACCGTGAAACAAAGTTAATCGAATTTAGAAAATACTTTGATCGTATCGATATTATTAGCAAAACCCCGCGCTACTTATTTAACGAAAATAGTGCGCTAGCTAAAGCCAGCGAGGCAAACATTAGCGAAGCAGTACTTGCAAGTATAAAAATAGAAAAACAAGAAGAGGGTAAAATAGCCTTTAATGTAAATAAGCTTTTTTTAAGTGAAGCGCTACATAAAGTATCTCCTACGCCTAACCCGAACGATAAAAATGCTAAAAAGCGTTTTAAAGTAGGCAAATTAGACGATAAAAAATCACGTATCATCAAACAGCGCCCTTACCCTAACAATCTAGATGTGGTGGTTGACTATGTTTTTACTAATAGTAGCCCAACCGTTCGAGGCTCAGGTGCGATAAGCGATCCACGAAGCGTGTCAGTAAAAGTACAGCATTCATTTGTGGCTTTACCTGAAAATAGTTATCAACCTCGCTTTGATGATGCGCGCATTGGTTATTTCACCAATCAGTTTGATAAAATGACATCAACTGACTGGGCGCCATATCAAGATGTAATTAAGCGTTGGGATCTAAAAAAGAAAGATCCCAACGCAGCACTTTCAGAACCAGTAAAGCCAATTACTTGGTGGATAGAAAACACCACGCCTATTGAGTGGCGAGATACAGTACGTGACGCTGTACTTGCTTGGAATAGCTCATTTGAAAAGGCAGGCTTTAAAAACGCACTGGAAGTGAAAATACAACCTGATGATGCCGATTGGGATGCTGGTGACATTAACTATAATGTACTGCGTTGGACTTCATCACCTAAGCCGCCTTTTGGTGGGTACGGGCCAGCATTAGCAAACCCGCTAACCGGTGAAATTTTAGGCTCAGACATCATGCTTGAGTTTGTATTTATGAAAAACCGCTGGATATACGATACGCTTTATACTCAAGGCACTATGAGCCATACCCAACCAGGAAACAACACCGAGCTTAATTGCTCTCTAGGCCATGAATTACAACAAAACCTAATACTTGCAAAAGGCTTAGCGAATGGCGCTGATATTGAAGATACCCAAATGTTACGCCAAGGCTTAACTCAGCTGGTTTTACATGAAGTAGGGCATACTTTAGGTCTTAATCACAACATGAAATCTTCTATTTTGTGGGATGAGAAAGAAGTTCACGACAAAAGTAAAACCCAAGGTATAGTAACCGGCTCAGTAATGGACTATGCGCCAGCAAATATAGCGCCAACGGGTGTGACTCAAGGCGATATTTTCCAAACTAAACCAGGTCCATACGATGATTGGGCAATAAACTACGGCTATAGCGCAGCACTTAAAGATGAAGCAGCAGAACAAGCTCGTCTTGATAAAATACTTGCTCGCTCAAGCGAACATGCTCTGGCCTTTGGTAACGATGCCGACGACATGCGTGCACCAGGTCGCCACATAGACCCTCGCGTGATGATAGGTGACTTGTCGTCTAACCCTGCAGCTTATGGGGCAGATAGAATGGCACTGATCAATACACTCTTTTCAGAGCTTAAAGATAAAGCCACAGTAAAAGGCGAGTCTTACCAACAGCTTGTTACTTCTGCTAACAGCCTATTTGGCCAATACCGTGCACAAGCAGGCGTGGTATCTCGTCAAATTGGTGGGGTTTATGTAGAGCGTGCTGTCGTAGGTGATGAAAATGCAGCTAAGCCTTTTACACCGGTGCCACTTGAGCGCCAAACCCAAGCAATGGCTATTTTAGCTGAGTATGTGTTTGCTCCAAATGTACTGCAAAGCATGCAGCCTTTGTATAACTTTATGCAGCAGCAGCGTCGTGGGTTTAATCAGTATGGTAAAAACGAAGACCCTAAACCGCATAAAATGATTTTAGGCATGCAAAAAGGTGTGTTAGCGCAACTACTGCATCCAGCTGTGTTACTACGTATTTCAGATACTGCTTTATATGGAAATGAATACAGCCTTACGCAATTTATGGAGGATTTAACTGCAAGTATCTTTGTTGATAGTAAAAACGCTAATTCAATCAGTCATAACTTACAGATTGAATATGTAAATCAGCTTATTTCAATTGCAGGCTTAGAAAAAGCAAGTAAATACGATAACTTAGCGAAAACAGCCGCGCTATATCAGCTAACTCAAATAGCTAATCAAGATGTTGCATGGGGCGCTGATACTGCAACCAAAGCACATAAAAAGTATATCGACCGCTTAATTAGCAAAGCGCTAGAAGCGTAAATAACACTGAGTAAACCAAGGCCACGTTTTACGTGGCCTTTTTTACACTAATTCATAGGTAAATAGTGCCTTTTAGGTATCTTACGGCATGACCCGTTAATGTCACTGTTGTATTGCCCACCTCACAATGTAACTTCCCGCCCCGTTGTGAAGCCTGATAAGCATTTAAGGAGTGTTTGCCAAATTGTTCTGCCCAATAAGGGGCAAGCCCGGTATGAATTGAACCAGTGACAAAGTCTTCATCACCCCCACTGGCAGGCCAAAAATAACGAGAAATAAAGTCATACTCAACACTCGGTGCTGTTGCAACTACATCTAATGGGAACAGTGTTTTAAGCAACACAGAGTCTGTCTTAAGGTTTAGCACATCTTGCTCATTGTCATAAATAGCAAAATAAGCTTGGCGATTTTTAAGCACTTTAACAGGTTGTATAGACAAGCCTGCTAATAAAGCATCAGGGATGAGCTGAACCTCTTCAGGGGCTTGTTTAGGAAAGGTCATAGCAAAGCTGCCATCGTTATTTTTATTAACAATCAGTTTGCCCACCGCCTCTGCGCTAAAGCAAACCTGCGCTATGTTATGTTGCTCACAAAGCACATAGGCCGCTGCTAAAGTGGCGTGGCCGCAAAAGTCAATTTCCATTAACGGTGAAAACCAGCGTATAGCAAAGCTTCCATCTGCCGACTGACAAGTAAAAGCAGTTTCAGACACGTTATTTTCCGAAGCGATATGCAGCATAAGATCATCACTAAGCCACGATTCTAGTGGGATCACAGCAGCATAGTTACCTTTAAACAGTTCACTGCTGAACGCATCGATTTGATGGATAGTTAATTTCATAGTGGGCACTTGTTATTCATTGGTTACTCAAAGTGCCACAAATGAAATTAACGGTCACTATAATTTTATGCCAAAACAGGACGTACACGATAATACTGCATACACGCAAACTGCACCGCATTAGTCAGTAATATCATAACAAACATTAATATATGCGAAATACTTTGCACAGGCATAGCAAGCTCTGCAAACAAACCACAGATACCAGCTATAAATTGCAAACTAAAATAGCGAGCACTAAGGTTACTAATATCCCCAGTACGAAGTGTTTTGTAGGTTTGTGGCATAACTCGTACTGAACTCATGATTAAGCCCACATAAGTTAAGCCATTAAGTACCGCAGCGGTATCTAAGTTGGGGTTAAGTAGTAACAAAAAGGGCAATAAAGAAAAGCTAAGCATGCCAAGTAACTGCAGCTTTTGACGTTTAGCAGCATTATAACGAACAAAAAAGTATAAAATTAGTCCGCTTAAAAAACCTGTCGCAAAAAATGGCAAGGCAATGTAAAAGCGAGAAAAATAGAGATTGTAGCTAATAAAGTACACACTTTGCGCTAAACCAAATGTCATCATTAACAGTGATACACCTGATACACTGCGGTTTTTTATAATTTTGTTGAGTAATGGTAAAAAACTAAAAATCAAAATAAACACTGACAAAATAGGCAAATAATACGCCAAAGCAAACCTCGCTCGTTACATTGTTGTTAATAAAAAGGAAGAAATAAAACATTTTTTAAACATTTGTTTTTAAAGGCTTTATTTATGTGCGCGCATTGTAGAGCTGGCTAGGTTTTATACAAGCTTCACACCTACTTTAGTTTCCCCCTGTGGCAACTTGAGTATACAAAAACTGTTGCTATAACTTCACAGTCTCACCCCTTTATAATTGCAACACAAATGATAACTGTTATCATGCGCATATCTATAGATTAACATGCAAGCCTAAGTAATGAGAAAAACACTGTTTAAAGTTCATAGTTGGTTGGCGCTAATTGCCATTATTCCGTTAATTGTTATTAGCATTACTGGCAGTGTTTTAGTGTTTAAAAGTGAAATTGATGGCCTACTGATGCCAGATAAACACTTTGTGGTACAGCAACAAGCTGCACGTTTGCCTATGGACTCATTAATAAATAAAGCCGAAGCAGCCTTTCCTGAATATGTGGTAGGAAGCTGGGAGCTTTTTAATAACAGCACCGCTGACCGGCTTTATTTGGTTAAGCGTGGAACTGACGATTGGTATAAGTTGCATTTAGACCAATACACAGGAGAGGTTTTATCAGAACCAGTAAGCACCACTCATTATTTTACTGACTGGTTTTTAGAGCTCCATTATACTTTTTTACTTAACGACTTAAAAAGCTTACCAGGGCAAACAGGTACCGTATTAGGCTTCTTTTTTGCTCTATTTTTATTAACTTTAGGTATTACTGGCTTAATTATTTACCGCAAATTTTGGCAGCGACTATTTAGCGTACGCTGGCGAGCAACTTTGCAGATAGTACTAAGCGACATTCATAAAATGACTGGAGTATTAGGTTCACCTATCCTTATCGTTTTAGCGATTACCGGTGGCTATTTTAATGGCGCTGTGTGGTATCACGAAGTAATAGAACACGCAGAAGAAGAGCACTACACTATTACAAATAAATTATATAGTGATGATATTTCTTTTGAGCGCATTCTTAATGATAGTAAGCTGCAAATACCCACTTTTAACACTACTTTTTTAGTTTTCCCGCGAGAGCCTGATGAAAATATTACTCTTTATGGCGAAGTAAATACCAGTAATCCACTTACCAGTGAATACGCCAATACCATAACCTACAATAAGCAAACAGGTGAACACATGGCTAACTGGGATATTCGTGAAACCGGAGTTGGTTGGCAAGTAATTGATAGCTTTAGAAAACTACACTTTGGCTATTTTGCAGGGCTTATCAGTAAAATACTTTGGTGTATTGTTGGTCTTAGCCCTGTATGGCTGGCTGGTACAGGCTTTTATTTATGGCTTACACGCCGTAAACGTAAAAAGCAATCACACAAAAATCGCTTAAGTAAGCATCGCACTGTAAGTGCTTGATTATAAAGTCACCTCATTGTAATCTTAAAAGTCACAGTGAGGTGATTTATGAAATATCTAGTTTTTACACTTAGCTTTTTTTAGCTGCATGCAGTAGTACTCAACCAGCAGTGCAAATTAAAAAGGTACAGCTTACACAAGTAATTAACCACTCTCTTTTCAAGCGTGTTGAAACCCCTAATGAACACAGTGTTTTTGAGCTTCCAGAACCTGAAAAAGAAAAGTTTTTAGCTTATGCACAGAAGCGCTTAAATGAGATACGTGCTGATGAAATTGTTTTTAACTACCTAGAAAACCAGCTTACCAACTTTAAGTATCACGGTGATACACTAACATCCAAACAAACTATTGAACGCTCACAAGGCAACTGTATTAGCTTAGCTATATTGACACAAAGCTACGCCACGCTTTTAGATCTTGACACCAGTTTTCAAGAAATGACCAGCGAACCTGTGTATGCCAAAGAGGGAAGTTTAGTTTACATAGCCAACCATTTTAGAACCAAAGTTTACGCACCGGAAGAAGAAACTGATGATAACTTTATTGTATTTATTCGCCCAGGCACTTTAATAGATTACTTCCCAACCCGCGGCAGCTTTTATGCTGGCAGCGCCACCTATAATGATTTACTCAATAAGTTTTACAGCAATTTAGCGGCGGAGGCATTAGCTAAAAATAAACTCAATACAGCCTACTCTCTTATTTTGAAAGCTAATTATTTTACTCCTAACGATCCTGAACTGTTCAATATTACGGGTATATTACATCGCCGTGCAGGCGATTTAAAAAGCGCTCAACTGATTTACCAAACCGCACTAAATAGAAACGATATAAGTATAAACTTAATCAATAACTATCGGCTACTCGCAAAAGATCTTGGCGATACAGAGCTAGAAAAACAATTAACAAGCCAATTAATTAATGAAGAAAAAGACCCTTACGAGCTATTGGTTATTGCTAAAAACAATCTGCAAGAAGGAAAGGTAACTCAAGCTAAAAACCACCTTGAGTCAGCAATTGCAAAAGCCCCATATATATCAGAGCTTTACTTAGAGCTTGCAAAAATTCGTTATCAACAAGGTAAGTCTAAACAAACACAAGCCTTGCTTGAACAAGCCATTAAATATGAGCGAGACAATGAAAAGCTCAATATATACCAAGCAAAGTTAGCATCGCTTACTAAGCCAAAGTAGGTTGCTTTTGGGTAATACATATTTAAAAGTGTATTACCCATAATATTAAAGAGAGTAGTAAAAGCTTAACCATGCGCGCATTTCATCTTCAAAGCTGTCGCCTTCAACACGCGACAGCCCAGCATTAAAAGTTAGGTCGTTTACGCCTGCAGGCCCCATCCCAAAGCTAAAATCACCTTGGTATTTTAAGCCATAACTTTGTGCATAAACGCTGTTGCCTAATTGATGTTGCTTGTAATAAAGCCAAGGCATGCCTTCTTTAAAGCTGATGCCACCACCATAACCTTGGTAACGCTCTGCAGTTGCACTGTAATAAGGCAGTTCAGCAGCAAGCACAAACTCACTACTTTGTTGCTGATTAATCAGGTTAGAGCTAAACCCACCTAAAGCTAAATCACTATCGTCTCGCTGTTTTTGTTCAAAGCTCACAAACATGGGAATATTAAATGCTTTACCAAATACTTTTGTTGCCAAGTCATAACCTTGCCAATGACTATTGTGATTCCGCCCATCATAAATACTGGCAGAAATACTCTGCCCTATGGCAAATGATTGGCGGTCATGTTGCCATTGCTGAGCAATACTCAACCGTGTCCAATTTTTATGGCTATTTTTATAATCTGTATAGTTATAAGCAAGCTCTGGGGTTAACTGAAGCTGGCCAAATTTCAATGGATGGCTTATTGCAACAAAACCACCTCGGGCTTCAATATCAGCGTTTAAGCTAGGTTGATATTGATGTGATGTACCCAAATTATAATCAAATAGCGCAAGCTTAAACTTTGTATTTAACGCATTGTATTTTGCTTGTACAAAGCCTCCATGTAATGCACCGTCATGCAAATCAATGTTATAACCCGCTTGTAAATCAAGTTGCTTTAATAAGTCGCTACTTTTTATACCTACGCTTAGCAAACTGGTTGACGCTGAATAATACTGTGATCCCAAGGCAAACGTCGCTTGCTGATCAAGTACTGAGTAATCGCTTTGCTCTGCTGTCTCATCGGTATATATTTTTGCCGGTGGCAGAGTATGCTTATTTACCATCAACAATGGAGCTTCACTGTTTACAGCGAGATCCGTCACGGCTGTGCGGTTTTTTGTTGTTAGCGTTTTTACATCAGGGCCATCGGCATTAATAGAGAAATAAAGTAGTGAGCCATCTTCAGCCTCAATCGGGTATGCGAGCGCTTCTTGCCCGTTAGTTAAGCGTGTGAGGGTGTTATTTTTTATATGATAATTATAAATATCAGTCTTATTATTTAAGCCAGCAACAAAATAGATAGACTCCCCGTTTTGACTAAAACTCGGCTGACTTAAATATTGATACCCGTTAGGCATTGGGACTGACTGCCTAGTATCACCGCTCAAATCTAGTATATACAACTGCCAATTTTCGTTTAATGACGCTGATAAATAAGCTAATTTTGTTTCATCGGGGCTTAGGGTCGGGTAATCGTACGTTGTTTTTAAGCTCTTGGTAAAAAGTGGCGTGATTGCTTGTGTATTAAGATCGACTTTTACTAATTCAGAATACCCAGCTCTTATTTGCTCACCGTAAAGTGTTTCACCATTGCGGGTTACACTAAAACGACGAATACCAGCCAGTTCAGTGAGTTGTTCGACGTTGCCAGTATCTATGTTATAGCTAAAAATATCAGACACTTTGTTATAAGTCCCCGACTCCTCACTACTGTAGGCATTAAAATAAAGAGTGTTATTGCCTACCCACTGCGGATTGGCAATACCTGCGCGATTTATTTGATTTAATATTTGTTTTTGTTCGCGCTTAAATACACTTGGCGCGGTATCAGGAATATCCTTAGCATCATCTTCAAGTAATTGCTTTTGTACTTTGGTAAATTGCTGTTGCGCTTTAGTGTTGTCTTCAGTGCTATAAATTATGAGCTTGGTGTTACTTTTTTTATCACGCTCCACTATGGCAATTTTGCTGCCATCACCTGAAAGAGCGGGGTTGTTAGCGTATAAATCAAGTTTTAACCAAAGCTTGCTATTAAGTGGTGACTCAGTTTGCTCTTGTTGCATTGCTTTATAAGTGTACTCAGCAATAAATCGACGATATAGCTTGGCAGCGCTTTGCCCAAATACACCAGAAAATGCATCATCAAAATCTCGAGACTTAACCGCCCGCATACGAACCCATACATTATCAACCAGCTGCTCTGAGTAATTTTGCTCTAGCCAGTATAAAAAGCGACTTCCCATTAAATACGCCATGGAGCCCCCCATAAAGCCTTTATCACTATTTAGTTGCCCATAGGTCGGAAGCGCTCCTTGCTGAGCAAACTCCCTGAGTATTGCCTCAGAATAGTTATCAAAGAGCCGCCCTCGGCCTGTCATTTTAGATTCAATTAAAGTGGCATATCCTTCAGCAACCCAGCGCGGTGTGTCACCATAGGTTAAATCGTAAAGATCCCATACCCCTCTAATTTTTTGTTGCCACTCGCTGCGAGTCGGCTGCGCTAAATGCACTAAGTGAATATACTCGTGCAGCACTAGTAATTGCTGCCAGCCCGATGAGTTTGAGATTACTGTGTCCGATTGGGGTGGCGTAGTAAAAAGCGCCATAACTGGATTATTAGAGGTTGGTAAAGCAAAGCCATTAGCAGCATTTAAAGGATCAAACACCACCACATCGACGATTTTATCAAGCGCACGGTTTTGTTGCTCAAGCACTTTAGTACGAACAATCTCCAGCTCTACTGCGGTCGATTTAGCAAAATCAGTATGCTCACTACTAAAGTGAACATTAAAATGCTCAGTATGAATGGTTTGCCAATTAGCCGCAAAGCTTGGTGCAGCCATTAATAAGGCTGATGCAATGAGTGTTTTTTTCATCATAGTCCTTGATAGTTTACTATAGCCTTAGGATGTCTGAAGAATGACCACTATAGTATTAAAAAAGTGTAAAAATTCGTTTAAATAGAAGTGCTCAGTCAAAGTTGATACTAAGAAAGTTGCGGTGCAGTTGAATACGCAGTATTAGATAAAGCAACTCGGTTCAACAATCAGCAATTATTTTTACCTCTATAGATATGTGTATCAGTAGTATAATGCGTAATACTATGAAAAATTAATCAGACGATAAAGTAACCAATCGAGTTTCCGCTAAGATTGTCGTGATTTAAATACTTAGCTGACAAGTATATATCCAAGCTTGACATCATATTAGACTATGGTTTAATGATTAAAACTGTTATTAGGAACACAGTAATCAACCAGCTCTTCATACTATATTTTACTATGTAAGTTATGGTGCTTTTATTAATGTAATTAAGGATGTAATTTTGAATGGATAACTTTATTGAACACAATTTATTAAGTTTTAGAAATAAGCTTTTAAACATAAGTCCAAATGCTGAACTAGGTAGAGTTGAAATAGCCGTAGCTGCTGATATGTTATATGAAGGTTCTATTTCAAGAGGGAAATTTAACCAAATCAGTTCTAATAAAGCCTATGCACGATTATTGAAAGTAGCTTTGATAGAAGATATGAATCAACTATTAGCAAGCAAAATAATACCTAAAATCATTGAGACGGCTGATCCAACGAGCCCTGTCGCAGTTTCTGGTTTAACAGCAGACTGAGTTTCTAAGATCCCTCAACCTAAAGGCTCCAGCTTATTACTCTCTAGCTACTCAACCGCAACTCAAATAAAAACAATGTGGGATCTTCATTCAATTTTAGATAATTTCAGCCAATCACCTCGAATGTTAGAAATCATTTTTGCTGAGTGGAAAGGTTGGAGAGTAGAGGTAGATTATGCACGTTAGAGGAAGGTGGAAAATAATATTGCTTTTATGTACAACTGCACTCAGCTGTGGTGCTAACGCTAAGCAATGTAATGAAGAAAGTCAATTTGGTAGTACATCTATTTTTAGTGACTGTCGAGGTGCTGAAGCAATCTCCTCTGCCAAAATCGAGTCAAACTTAGCTTTGGAAGAAGCATTTGATATGGTATTAACATTACTCGAGTCAAATGAAAAAGATATAAAATCAACAGATAACTTATATATTGCTGTACTTTCGTTAATGCAATCAGAAGATTTTAAGTTTCGAGTTACTAGTTTTCCTAATGGTATTTTATTAGCCTCTAATGAAACTTCCGCTGTGTTTTTACGGATAGATGACAATACATGGTTTCAAAAAACACTATAAACACCGGGCTAATTTACTAAGAAGATAATAATTTAAATTTTTATCTTCTTACGTTTTATTTAACGGCAAGTTGATGCTTTATTTAATCCAAACTTGGGGATAGCAAACCTCGATCCTCGCAGAAAACGATTACCGAAAATACTCCCCCTTTATATTAAAACTAATTAGAGTCGCTCCCAGAGTGATTCCTCAAGAAATAATAGAAATCAATGTAGAATTTTATCCTCTTGTAAACACGGCATAAAGCTATGCAAAAGAACATCTTATTGACAGTTAAAGCCTCACCATTTTGAAGCAAGCCTAAAGCAGTGTATATACCGTGAAGATGGTATGGGAAACTCAATTATTTATAAATGGCGCACAAGATAATGCGATATAAATGCCTCATTAATGACGCGATTGAAAGAGCCTGAAAGAAAATATATGATGAAGATCGGCTCAAACCTCAGAGCATTCAAGATAATTGGGTAATCCCAAAAATTCATTCAAGCTTGGGGCGGACTGTAATAAAGCATGTGCAAATGTGTATTTACACCTGCTTCACTATTTAACCTGAACGCTAATTATTTACAACGAAGGAAATTACATCCAACTACGGGAGTCTGACTCGGCCTGCATAAGCGTAAAATCAATAATAAAGTCAGCATCTTGTTGTTTTAAATACGGAACATACGCGCCACCTGCAGCAAGTTGTATATACAGGCTTTTTAAGCCAGAGCGACGCATAAAAAAGGTGCTCACACTGCGAGCGCTTTGTGCTTTGTACAGCTCAAATACCCGGTAATGCACGCCAATCATACCTTTGCGCACCACCATATAAAAACGCCCATCTTGTTGATGAAGGTAATACCCATAACGTTTATATGATAAAAACACTAACGCGGCTAATACCAAAAATAATGCTAATGAAATTAATATATTAAGTTGCATAAAGCTAACTAAAAACCCAGAAGCAACGCTCGGTAGCAAGGCATAAAACACCATATTTTTATATAGCAACGCCCTTTCTACTGCTTTGAATGCCAACTTTTTACTGTTAAACCACGGATAAATCCACTGACACACATTATCAACTTGCTCCTGCGTGAGCACAGGTAACACTAAGGTTTGTTTATTCTTTTTCGCCATATTTGCAGCACCGCCGCTGCTGGCTTGCAAACATTCCACTGTAAAGCGCTTTAATAGCCTGGCAACTAGGTTTTGCTTAATAACTATAGATTGTACTTTATCTAAACTAATTGATAGTTGATGGCGTTCTAACAGCCCTGCAATACGTTTAAATTTTTTATTTTTAAAATAAAGCTGATAATTATAGAACCGAATGAGCGACATAGTCACCGATAAAAACACCGCAATAAATACCAACACAATAATTAAAGTAATAACCGCAAATACCGCTGCATTAGCCATCATACCGAGCTCTTGCTGATAAAAACCCTCTATTTTTGTTATAAACTTCTGCTCTAAAAAATCGATAGCCACATTCATAAAGGGAGCAATGGCCGCAAGCGCTAAAATGGCCATGTTCGACATTAAACCAAACTTAGCTATTTCTTTATTTGAAATGAATAAACTATTTTCATTCTGATTTTCAGCATGAGGCTGCGCTGTATTAGCCTCCTCGGTTGATGGTTGCTGCTGCGCTTTATAGTCAAATACCTGTTTGCGCATTTGCTTGGCATAATCACTGGTTACTCCAGGCAATACAGCTTCTTGGGCAACACTGCCGGCAGCATCAAAAATGCAATTAACTAAGCCTACTGGAGTAAAATAAAAGGGTTCTGCTATGTTTACATTTTGCACCCGAGAAAACTTTAAGGTGAGTCGCTCTTTTTTAAATACGCCTTTATTTAGTAAAATTTCATACTCGTCAGTAATACAAAAACGAAAACTGCGATAATATAAAAAACAATAGGCAAGCAATAAAGTCAAAGCAATCGCGAGCCCAACTTGCCCCCAAAATAGTTTATTTTCTACTTGGGTAACAAAAACCACCAACACGGGCAGTAAATTAAATAAGCCATCTTTGATAAACCGCACACTAAAATGCATCACAAAATAAGCCAGTGCCCAAGGCGAGACTTTTTGCCAATTAAGTGAAGATGACGTTATTTGTGTAGCATCAACACTCACTGGCAGTAGCCTCGCTTGTGGCTTCATCGTGGCGATAGCTTTGTACAAATTGACGAATATTTTTGCACTTTTCGTGGGTCAGGCCGCTAATTTGTAAATCAGCACTCATACCACCTGCGCTGTAAAGCCTTAAACTGGCTAAACCCAGTTTTCGCTCTATTGGCCCACGATGTATTTCAATATGCTGCACACGCGCTAACGGTAAAATTGTTACCTGTTGCCAAATAATACCCTTTTTAAACGCTATATCGTGGGTACGTAATGCACTGCCTTGTAATTTAATACTGAACACGCTGTATAACATACAAAGTAAAATTAATAGCGGAACAGCAACCAATAAGTAACCTTGCGCCATGGCTGCAAAATCTGTATTGAAATAACAAACAGCCGCTAGCACTAAGCAAAAAGGGATAAAAAATAACAACCAATTCAACTGTGCATGCAATAATGCTTTATCGGCAAGCGGTTCAAACTTTATGCTTTTATGTTGCGGTAGGTCGGTTATTTGTTGATTAGTAAACACACTTTGCTCCATTGGACTTAGCCAAGCCACTTTATTGTTGTCACTAAGGTATGACTTTGTTTTGGCTCAAGCGTAACCGCATCTTCAAGCACATTCGCAGCCTCTAGGCATAACATACTTTTATAATCATCATCGGCAAAATTTGATAGTCGCTTTGATTTTTCAATCCATGGATTCCATAACACGCACGAGCGCGAGTTTTCTCTGCTAACACTGATCATCCCTTGGGGAGTATCAATTGTTTGAACTGCTGCGGCTTGGGTATAAACCATATCGGTTTCACGGGAAAAGTCGACCACATCATGTTGCTGATGAGGACCTTGGCCAAATTCTATGTATTGCGCCCCTTGCAGCCCTGTCACACGAGTATTGTTGATATCTTGTGTTGGAAAGTAAGTATGCAGCGCTTGTGTATAACTAAATGGTACATTGCCTAAATTACAGGTGGTTAAACGCACCTCTAATTGCTCAGATAAAATAAACTCAACCCGTAAAGAAGATTGATGCGGCCAAAAGGTAGAGTCTACCTGCCTCATGGGTAATTTTAGGCTAACCGTAACCTCACCCTCGGTTTCATGCACTTCATCAGCTTGCCATACGAGTGTGCGAGCAAAGCCATGCGCTGGGAAGTCTGTATTTTCATGTTGACCAAACCAAGGCCAGCAAATAGGAATGCCGCCACGAATGCTTTTCCCTTCGCTAAAGGTTTCATCCCCAGACACCCACAATAATGGCAATTTATCTTTGGGTGTAAACTCAGTTATTTGCCCACCTTGTAAAAATATTTTCGCCTCACAGTGGCGACTATTAATACTAATAAATTCTAAACCGCTATGTGTACGCTCAATACATACTGAGGGTGATAATTGCATTTTATTTCCTTTAACACTGAGACTAATTTTTAATACTTAACCTGAGTACAGGTTACTTGTACACAAACAATAATGCATGCTTAAAGCATAAGCTACATAGAATAGTTATTTAAATTGAGTTAGTTACTATATTCTTATGCCACATCAACGGTAAAATTACGACTAAAGCTTTACAACTCTGCCTTTCATCCTAGGGAAGGTTCACAAATAGAATGTTATAAACATTTAATAAAATAAAGATAATAAATGCTATTTTAATTACTGCTCAAATTAATAAAAACCAATAAAAACTGATAATAGCGGGCTAAAATAACATATATCATTTGAATTCAATTTATTTGATGTGTAACATTTCATGATTACGGCAAATCATTCGCCTTCCATGAGACAAACAAATGCAAAAATATGACGAGTTACTAGTTTCTTTACGCAAGGTGATCCGTGCGATTGACTTACATTCAAAGCAGCTTAATAAAACAGCGGGCTTAACAGGGCCTCAACTGCTTATTATGCAGGAAGTGTCTCAAACTGATGGTATTACCGCCAGTCGTATTGCGCAAAACGTCAACTTAAGCCCAGCAACGGTTACTAATATTCTTGACCGAATAGAGAGCAAAAACTTAGTAACACGTGTTCGCAGTCAAATGGATAAGCGCCGAGTCAGCTTATATCTTACCGAACAAGGTAAGGAACTACTCGAAAAAGCACCTCAGCCATTACAAGAGCATTTTATCGAAAAATTTTCAGCACTTGCTGAATGGGAACAGAGTTTACTCCTTTCATCAATGCAACGTATTGCCGCAATGATGGATGCTGATAAGCTAGACGCTTCCCCGCTTTTAGAAGTCGGCGCACTGTTTCAAACTCCTAAAGAATAAAACGCAGTATAAAAATAATAAAACCCCTTTTATCGCCTTAAATGACTTAGTTGATAACATGTAACTAAGCCATTTAAGTTTCATTTTATCCTGTAATTAACTTACCTTTTACCGTTTAATTTATTAAATAGAGCTGGCGTGGACATAAAAAACGTTTTTATTTATTATAAAAATATCGGCTTTAAATTGCTGGGGTTACTGTGTGTATTACTCGGCATTATTGGTGTTGTCCTACCCGTTATGCCAACCACGCCGTTTTTAATTTTAGCCTTAGCCTGTTTTGCTCGCTCATCTAGCGCGCTTGAATCTTGGCTATTAAACCACCCTCGCTTTGGCACAACATTACAACATTGGCGCGCTCATCAAGTAGTTCCTGTAAAGGCAAAATATGCTGCGGGTCTAGGTATGCTAATAGGCTTTATATTTTTATTATACAGCAGCCCTCCAGCTTGGGTTATTGCCCTAGTTGCTGTTGTTGAAGTGCTGGTTTTAACTTACCTAATTTCTAAGCCCTCAGCTCCACCTAAAAACTAGGGTCTGTATAAGCAAAATAAAGTGTAAAGTTTAGTAAATAAATTTGTAACAGCTAATGCAAATCATTATCATCCGTACAAATTAATTAAATTTGCACCTTTTATGCCCTTTGTTAATAAACGCGCTTTATATAGTACGAGTCGTGCTTTACATATCTATATTTCTACCGCTTTGTTTTTTCTACTTATTTTATTTTGTGTAAGCGGCATAGTGCTAAACCACGTTGACTGGTTAAAAAACGATAAAAACAACGGCCAAATTACCGCAGCAATTCCAGCTGAACTACTTACAAAAGCACAAACACAATTAAACACCCTACCTGCTATTTATCCCCAAATAGAAGCTTACCTCGACAAACAGTATGGGCTGAATAAAGTAAAAAGCATTGAGTGGGAAAAGCAAGATTCACTGGTCATGCTCGACTACCCATTACCTGCAGGCTACGCCTACGCAGAGTTTGATTTTATTAGTGGCGAATTGTTACTCGATTATCAAACCGGGGGATTTTTAAGTGTAATTGGCGACTTACATAAAGGCCGTTACAGCGGTGATGTATGGAGCTGGGTTATTGATATATCAGCAGTGCTGATGATCCTATTTGCCATCACCGGCATGATTATTTTATTTCAAAATAGAAAAAAACGCTTAGCAGGAATATGGATAACCGCATTAGGTGTAGCAACACCTATCGTTATTTACCTGTGTTGGGTGCCACAAATAAAAGGAGTGTCTTAATGTTTAAAATTAAACCATGGCTAAGCATCACGCTGTTAGTCGCCGCGCTATTTCAAATTAATGCTCATGCACAATCGTCAAGGTTAGAAGTTGAATTAACCCTCGCCGATTTAAACGTGCAACCTTACCACCGACCTTATGTTGCTGTATGGCTGGAAACGCCAGAGCGTAAACACGTCACAACATTAGCGCTTTGGGTACAAAAAGCGGAATGGTTTAAAGACCTACGTCAATGGTGGCGCAAAGCCGGTAAAAGTAATGCTCAGTTTGATGGTGTCAGCGGCGCAACCAAACGTGCCGGCACATACACAATTAGCTGGGATGGCAAGGATCTAGGTGGTAACCCCGTACAGCCCGGCAAATATCTACTTAATATTGAAGTTGTTCGCGAAGAAGGTGGGCGTGATTATAGCCGTATTGAGCTTGATTTAACCCAATCAGAGAAAATAACTATTGAAGGTAAAAACGAATTTACAACCAGCTTTGTCACTGTAAGCGCTAGGTAGCCCCTACTTATCATTCAAATTTAAAGGAAAAATAATGAACGTTAATTTATCAAAAATTGCATTAATAGGCGCACTGAGTTTATCGGCGCTAGTCTCAACAGCGGCAAGCGCACATGCCCGTTGGTTACTACCTTCGCACACTTCGCTTTCTGGCGATAAAGCGCATTACGTTATGATTGATGCGAGTATTTCTAACGAAATGTTTGCACCAGATAAAGCCTTTAAGCCAAAAGAAAAAGGCGCAGAGTACGACGACACATTATTAATGGCACTTGCACCAAACGGCGAGAAAGTATCTGAAACCATTCGTGCTTATTACTTAAAGCGCAAGAGCTCAGCAGCAGTAAGCCTCAAAGAAGAAGGCACTTACCACATTGCTATGACGCAGAAGCCTATGTACATGACCTTCTATAAAGATGATGAGGGTAAACGCAAACGTGTATTTGGTAAAAAAACAGATGCTAAATTACCTAGCAACGCTCAAGGCGTGCGCACCACTAAAGTTATTTCAACAGTAGATACCTTTGTAAGCCGCAACGGTACATCTAAGCCAGCCCTGTTAGGTTTAGGCTTAGAGCTAAGTGGCCCTACACACCCAAATGACTTATTTGTTGGTGAGCAAGCGCGTTTTCAATTACTACAAGACGGAAAACCAGCAGGCGAAGGCATTGAAGTTAATATTTTAAGAGGCGATACTCGCTACCGTAACGAACGTGGCGAAGTAAAAGTAACCACCGGTAAAAACGGCTTTTTTACAACAACATGGAACGCACCTGGTGTTTATTTAATAGAAACCGCAACCGAAGTTGATGTGAAGGAAAAAGGCGTAGATTCGGGTCGTTATGCTTTATTTACAACGCTTGAAGTAGCGCCTGAGTAATTATTTAGGCACTTATTTAAACGTATTTTTAAGCCAAGTTTTTAACTTGGCTTTTTTCTGCCTATCACTTTTTTTGCAATCTCTCTTTTACTTTTATTGATTTCGTCACCATTCGCTACAAGATTACAACAGTAACGATCTAATCGTCTATAACGTACGTAAACAGTGGCCTTACTTATTAAAAACGTGAATAACATAGATGGTTTTTATCTTTGCACGTAGTTGAGCGCTTCTATATGATTCGCTCCTTTTTCAAACTCACCAAAACAACGACGTTCTTAAGGAACATTCATGACTTTTAAGCGTTTATCAGCTAATAAATTAGCACTTAGCTTGGCCGTAACCTCTGCACTTGGCGGTTCTTTTGTTACAGCTAATGCGGCAGAACAAGATACCCAAGCACAAGAGAACATCGAAGTAATCTCAGTAACTGGTACTCGCCGTAGTTTGCGAAGTATTGCACAAAGCTCAGTGCCAGTAGATATTATTACTAGCAGCGACATGGCAAGCACAGGTCAACTTGAAATCAGCCAGGTTCTTGCTAACCAAGTACCCAGCTTTAACTTTCCAAGCGCCACTTTAGGTGATGGAACAGACCACGCAAAACCTGCTGTACTGCGCGGCTTAGCGCCCGATCACACTTTAGTGCTTATCAATGGTAAGCGTCGTCACTCTGGTGCGCTTTTAAACTTAGCAGGTGTTGTAGGCAGAGGCTCTACCGCGGTAGATTTAAACATGATCCCTACATCAGCCATTAAGCGCGTAGAAGTACTACGCGATGGTGCCGCAGCGCAATACGGCTCAGATG
Source organism: Pseudoalteromonas sp. KJ63-1 (assembly GCF_055808145.1). The sequence goes on from NZ_CM147855.1 coordinate 3,236,043, forward strand.
CCATTGCCGGGGTGATTAATATTGTTTTAAAAGACGCCTCTGAAGGCGGCAGTGTAAGCGTAACCTATGGTGAATACGACACACAAATGGCGGGCGCACCTAACTTAGAAAGCGCCTACGCAGATGCAAACGGCGATCTTGCATTTAACCTAGGTGATGACCGCGAAATTAGCGATGGTGCAACGCGCACTATTAGCGCTAACTCTGGCTTTGCATTATCTGACAGCGGGTTTGTAAATGTATCGATTGAATACCGCGATAACAGCCCAACACAACGCTCTGGTTTTGACCCTCGTGAACAATACAGCCGCCTTGACGATGGCAGCCTAGACCAGCGCGAATTTACTATTGACCGTTACAACCATCGCTTTGGTAAAGCAGACCTTGAAGATTACGCTTTATTTTACAATATGGGTTACGAGCTAGATAACAGCCTAAACCTGTATTCTTTTGGTAGCTACTCAAAACGAGAAGGTAACTCAGGTGGCTTTTACCGCCGTGCACAAGACAGCCGTAACGTATTAGCACTCTACCCAGATGGCTTTTTACCGCAAATTGAAACCGATGTTGAAGACTACTCATTAGCCCTAGGCTTAGAAGGTGAAACGGGTGACTGGACATGGGACGTAAGTACCAACTACGGCCGTAATGACTTTGCATTTGGTGTTGTAAATAGCTTAAATACGTCTTTAGGCGCCACCAGCCCCACCGAATTTGATAACGGCGCATTAGTTTATGACCAATTTATAGTCAATGGTGATGCCAGCACAATCCTTGATTTAGGGTTACCTGACGACGTATTTTTTACTCTAGGTGCTGAATACCGCCACGAAAGCTATAAAATAGAACAAGGTGAAGAAGCCTCATACATTACTGCACTTGATAGTAGCGGTAACCCAATTGCAGCCGGTGGCGCACAAGTACTTTCGGGTTTTGGCCCAGAAAGCGTTACTGATGAAAGCCGTCATAACGTTGCACTATTTGTTGAGTTTGACACCTACCTAACCGAAAACTGGAACATGGTTTTAGCTAGCCGCTACGAAGATTACAGCGACTTCGGCAACACCTTTACCTCAAAGCTTGCAACACGTTACAGCGTTAACGAAAACCTATCACTACGTGGGGCAATTAGCACAGGTTTCCGTGCGCCATCGCTTGCACAGAGCTCGTACCGTCAAATTTCTACAGTACTTGAGAACAACCAAGCGTTTGAAGTAGGCCTATTCCCAACAGATGCACCAGCAGCACAAGCCCTTGGCGCAAAACAGTTAGACGCTGAAGACTCAGTTAATTTAACAGCTGGCTTTGTATACACCCAAGGTAACTTTAGCTTAACGGTTGACGCCTACCGTATTGATATTGATGACCGTATTGTGCTCTCTGAAAACTTAAGCGGTGCCGCAGTACAACAAATTTTAACGGATGCTGGTGAGTTAAATACCGAAAGCGTACGATACTTTACCAACGCCATCGACTCACGCACGCAAGGCGTAGACATTGTTGCAACTTACCTACTACAGTTAGATAACTTTGGCGACGTGCGCCTAAACGCGGCAGCTAACTTTAACGACACCGAAGTGACACACGTTGACGATAACCCTGAGCAATTAAACTCATTAGGTGACGACTATGTTGTATTTGCACGCCGTGAAGTAGGTCGCTTTGAAGAAGGTACTCCAGACAACAAGTTAAACCTATCGGCAGTGTGGAACTTTAACGAATGGCAAACAACTTTGCGTGCAACACGTTATGGTGAAGTTGCCGATATTTCTACTACCGCCGATCGCGATGAATACCTAGACGCTAAATGGATAACCGATTTAGAAGTTGCGTATCGCCCTAACGATGAGTGGAAATTTGCACTCGGTGCCAACAACTTATTTGACCAATACCCGCAAGCCACGGTCGATAATATTGGTTACTCTACCTTTAGCCAAATATTTCCATACACACCGTATGCACCATACAGTTTAGATGGTCGCTTTTTATACGGTAATATTACCTACAGTTTTTAATTAAAACTGGCGGTTAAAACGAAAAGGATGCTTTATGCATCCTTTTTATTAATAATTAGTAATTTTAACCACTAATTAGTCTTTTAATTTTCAACAAAAAACTAAATTCATTATAAAACAAACACTTAAATTTAGGCCCCATTTTTGCTCTAGTCTTGTTATATTAAATAATAACATCACATTAAAAGGACTAACCATGAGCTCATCAACTGTATCTACCATTGCTAAACCACTTTCACTAATTAGCGGTATTTTATTATTAAGTGGCTGCGTGTTTCATATTTCACCAAGCGTTGCGTCGGTAAAACAAACACAACAACTAACACTACCTAGCAATAATCTTGAATACCTAGACGTACTAAGCGGCGCAGGCTCACTTAAAATAATGGGCTCATCAACAGCAACCAGTATTAATGTTGACGCCACTATTTACACAGCCGATATTGACGACGAATACGAACTCACACTCGATCAAAGTGGCACTAAAGCAAAGCTTGTTGCCCAAAATACAAGTAATAATGGTATTAGCTTTTACAGCGGCCAATCGCCAAGCATTAATTTAGTGGTCACCGTCCCTAACAATCTTGAGCTAGATATTGATGATGGCTCAGGCGACATCACTATTAACGCCATGAAAAATAATATTGATGTAAAAGATGGCTCTGGCAGCTTATCAATCAATGGCGCTAAAAACCTAAACATAGACGACGGCTCGGGCGATATTTCTCTTCAAAGCATCACTGGCAATCTAGATCTTAACGATGGTTCGGGCAGCATTACTATTAATAACGTTAATGGCAATGCAAATATTGATGATGGCTCAGGCGATATGAATGTAAGCAATGTACGCGGTACATTAACTGTTGAAGACGGGTCGGGAAGCATAGCAATACAACATATTAATGGCGCTGTAGACGTTGAAGATAACTCGGGCGACTTAACCATTGAACATGTTGATGCAAGTGTTACCATTGAAGATGGCTCTGGCGATATTCGCGTTAATCATGCTAAAGGGCTAACAATTACAGAAGCAGGCTCTGGCGATGTTAGCATCGATAATATCTCTGGTTCAGTAAAGCTAGACTAATATAACCTGAACTCTGGTTAAGAGATTTACTAACATATTGAATCAAAATAATATTTATGTTTGTCTTCTCTAGCCAGAGATTTTCAGTGAAAACAAGGCGAAATTACGCGTCAATAGCTAGTATATTGCAAGTAAATTCAACGCAGTTAGCGCTCAAAATAGCTGCTTGAGATAGATTTATTATCCAGAGTTCAGGTTAATATACTGAGCCCTTAATAAAAATGCACTTAACCTTGGTTTAAGTGCATTTTTTGAAAACCACTTTATAGCCCGCTAATAGCCAACTAACTCTGCATAACCTTTACCTTTAAAACCGCCTTGGGTTTTAATTCGCCCCTCCCAGTAGGGAATGCTTAATTGATTTCGTGAATCGGGGTTACGTGCTTCGATTATAATAGGTTCAAACCCTTTAACCTTGAGGTGCCATTTAACTGGGTAGGTTTTACTACTTTGCGCCGATTGGGTTGTAAGCTCAGATGTTTTTAGTACCTGTAAGGTCACCTCGTCATTTGTAATAGCGCGCACAATTCCATTTTGCGTAATGTGCGATGCACTGCAGTAATCATAACTTTGTTGACCATTACGAATACAAAATGCCATTAAGCCCCCCTGTTTTTTATCATTAGCCTGAATGCTAAACCAGTCCCAACCATTTTGGGTAGGATCGATTAGCGCCGAAGACCATTCTCTGTCTAACCAAGCATCTCCAATTACTTTAAAAGTTTTACCCGCAAATGTGATGTCGCCTTGGGCGTGTAAAAACGGATAACTATAATAGTAAGAGGCATGCCCCTGGTGAGTTTTTTGGCTATAACCTTGCTCGCCATGTTTCACAAGTGGGCTATTGGCCAGCACTAGGTTAGCACTGTAATTTTCCTGCTGCGCCTTTAAGCTAAGCGGTAAAAATGTTGCCTCCTTACTTGCTAGCTGCCAATCATCTAGGCGAGCTTCAAATGGCTGCGCTGTTATATTTACTTGTCCCGATCGGCCATATTTTTCGAACGCTTGATGCTGTGAATCGGTTTGTATTGCAAAGTGAGCAAAGTAAAGCTGCCCATTCCACCAAGGTGATGGTTCTGTTTGTGTGCTTTGCTCATCAACCGAGAGCCTAAATAAAGTCCATTGCACACCAAAGGTGTCGCCATTATCTGCCTTTAAATTGGCAGTTACGTACCACCATTCAATTCCTTGTTGATGATGCGCCCCATGATCACGTGGAAAGCTCAGCCCTTGGCGTTTACTTACAGGCTCACCAAATTGTTGTGCAAACCCGCTATGTATTGGTTTATTTTGATTTACTTGCTCTGCTTCGGGCTGGCACGCGCTTAATGCGCCAATAAAAATAAAGGTAACGGCTGCTTTTAGTCTATTCATATAAGTCCTATAGCTTGGCAACATTATCGGCAACGGCGCTTCGCGTTAATTTTATTAGCGGTAACGCGCTCACAAATAAAGCTAACATAAACATAAGCACCGTAAAGCCACCTAACTGTAGCCAATTAACGGTCATGGCCATGGTCCAACCAAAGGCAATTGGCATGACGTAAGTTAATAGTACCCATCCAAGGCTAAGCCCCAGTGGTATAGCTAATAACAAGGTGGTTAAAATAATAAGTGCAGCTTGCAGTACTTTTGCTCCCAATAATTGCTGTTGGGTGACACCCAGCGTTTGTAATACCGCCATAGGCTGTAATTGCCCGCGTCCTAAAGTTAAAAAGCTTACCCACATGCCAAATAATGCAATCAGTATAATAAATATATTAAGCGCCTGAGTAACATAAAAAGTTTTACCAAATAGCTGTTTTGCAAAACGTTTAAACTGCTGATTAGCAATGACTTGTTGGCTATCTAATTGGTGCTGCTTTTGAATATATTCGGCCATGGCGTCAACGTCACTATTGGGCTTTAACCAAAGCGATAAACCATACTCGGTATAGTTTAAGCTACGATCCAATAATGCTGTTGTAGTGACAACTACATTTAACCCTTGCTCGCCGTAATCAAAATAGGCAGCGCGTACTTGGCACATTAGTGTATTAATATGCTGTTTTAGGGTTATTACATCACCTACTTTAAGCGAGTACTGCAGCAAGGCGGGTTCGTTCACTAAGCAACCCAGCACCCCGTTTTTGTTTTTTTCAAATACTGCAGATGTAGGTGCATTATTGTTTAACAAAGTAAGGTGTTGGTTGTAGCTGGCCGTTACACCAAATGCCATAACATCAACAGCTATCGTATTTTTAGGTGTTTTAAGCTCACTGTTAGCTGACCAATATACGCCTACTTTTTCGACCTCTGGGAGTTCACGCAACTTAGCTCCTAACGCTTGAATGTTTTGATCGGGCCTTACGTATAAATCGGCGCTTAGACGTTTTTCAAGGTGTGTATCTAAGGTGTCGCTAAAACTGCCAACCATAATTTGCATACCTACGGCTGCACCCATTGCCATTAAAATAGCGAGTACAGAGCTTAGTAATGCAGGTAACTGCACTAGACTGTCTGCTTTTAACCAGTGAATAATGGGGTTTTGTGTTGGCCATGGCAGTTTAAAAACGGCTTTAACTACCGGTGGCGTAATTACAAAAAAGAGGAGTAGCACATAAACACACAGCAATAAGGCACTTATTTTGGTATTTGCCGTTAACGCTAAGTAGCTGGCTGCAAAAATAGCTAACGCAAACATTAGCCATTTAATACGCGCAAAAAAAGTACTTAATCGAGCCGATTGGCTGGCCAAAAACCCCAACAAAACAACAACATTAAGTGTAAAGCCGTTAGCAATCATGCTGCTATCAAGGCTTACTACAAAGCTTCTATCTAGCTGGTAAAGCCCTCGAAGAGTCGCCGATACATCCATAACTAAGGCATTTGCCAGTGCCGCGCCTAATAACGCACCTAATAACGCAGCAAAAAAACTAAGCACCGTTAATTCAATAACCAGCGCCTTAGTTAACACTGACCTTTGACAACCCAGCACCCACATTTGCTGCTGCAAGTGAGCACGCGCATTGTACGCCAGCTTAATTGCATTAAAACTTAAAAACGCACCCACCACATAACCTAACAAAGCCAGCGCTTGTAAATTAAAGAAAAAAGCTTCAGAGAGCGCATCAAAAGCTTGCTCTTGCGCAGCTTCAAGCCGTGCTTGCTCGCCTAACAATAAGTTTAACTGGGCTGCTTGTTTGTTATTTAAGCCACTTACTTCAAGGTAATTAATTGCCCCATTTGCGCGCAGTAACTTGTCGGCAAGGCTAATATCCACCAGCATGGTCATGCCTAAACCTTGTAATTCGCTTACTGCTAAAGTAACAGTGGCATCGCCCATGTTTATATTAATACGGCTGTTTTTTAAATTTAGCCGCTGCATTAATTTAGGGTCGATATAAACAGTATTTAGTAACTGTTCAAACCCAGAATAACGATTGTTGGTTGTTGATGCTGAGCCGCCGGTATTTTCTGTAAGCCACTGTAATAAATTGACACCTCTAAGTGCGAGTTTTTGCTGCTTATTGGTTTCAATTACGCCCTCTAAAACCGGTTGAACCTGCTTAAAGCCAGCCGCCCTAATACGCGACCACATACTGTTGGGCAACCTGTTTTCACCTAGCACTGGGCGTACAAAATGCGTCACTGGGTTTGCAATTAACGCCGTAGTTTGTTGATAGCGTTTACCGGCCTCTAAATTTAAGCCCTGTATTGCAGTAAGTAGCGCCGCGCCCAAACTAAAGCCAATAAAAAACAGTAATAACAGCCCTACATGGCGGCGATAAAACTGCATATACGTTATTAAAATAAGTTTAAGTTCAGCCATTAATTTGGCCATCTTTTAAAAACAATTGCGTAGAAAACTGATCGGCCAATCGCTGACTATGAGTGACCATAATAAGTATTATTTGTTGCTCTTCGCACAGGCTTTTTAGTAGCGTAACGATATCGAGTGAGCGAGCGGCATCAAGGTTACCCGTAGGTTCATCAGCCAATAACAGCTTAGGCTTATTTAATAACGCACGGCCTATGCCCACTCGTTGCTGCTCCCCACCTGAAAGTTGCTCAGGCATTGCTTTAAGCTTGCCTTCTAACCCCAGTTTTTTAGCCATCGTATTTACTTCATCGTCGCTAGGCGATAACCCATTAAGCCTTGCTTGAAAACACATATTGTCTTTCACATTTAATGGACTGAGCAATTGATAGTGCTGAAAAATAATCCCTATTTTACGCCGATAAAGCGCAAGTTCATTGGCACTCAATTCACTAATTTTTTGCTCATTAACCGTAACAGTTCCTGCATCTGGAGACAGTAAACCGGCTAATAAATTTAATAATGTTGTTTTGCCCGAGCCACTATCACCTAGTAAGGCAATGTGCGCCGCAGGCAAAATAGTTAACGATAAGTCATTAATTATTTGTCGTTTCAAGCCACCATCCTGGCGAGTAAAAAACACATTATTTAGCGAAATCATAAAGAAAAGGTTATTCCTGTAATAAAAATATGGCTCGATATATAAACGATACCATAACAGTAATGCGTTCACTTAAGTGGGTTTTCGGTTGATTTTTTACACGTAATAAGCGCGCTTACTTAACTAAATCAGTAACTAAAAACCAAATCACTAAAGAGCGACAAAAAACTTTGTTTTTTTTGCTTTATTTCTTTTTTAGGTACATATTAATATCAATTTTATAAGGATATTAATATGAAACGGATACTTTTAATTATATTACCCACTTTACTCACACTTCTCGGGTGTGGCGGCTCAGGCAGCTCTGAAACTAAGCAAGTCACTCCCCCAGTTAGCACAAATGCACAACCAGTGGCTGTTATTGGCACTGAACAATCAGAATATAAAACCAATACACCCATTACTTTTAGTGCTGCAAATAGTAGCGATCCTGACGGCGATACACTCACATACCAGTGGCAACTCCTTAGCGCAGACGAGCAACAAAACATACCGCTTAATACTAACAACCAACGCACTGTGACGTTTTCGGTAGCACAAGCACAAAGTTACACCTTAAAGCTGGTTGTGAACGACGGCAAAATTTCAAGCTCGGTAGTAAGCAAACAAATTACCGTCACCTCAAACGCGCAACTCATTGCAAATGCAGGCAGCACACAAACTGTAAAACAAGGTGATGTAGTTAAATTAACTGCAGCACAGAGCTCCACCACTAATGCAGTTATTAATAGCTACCAATGGCAATTTATCAAAACACCTACATCAAGCGCTGCACAACTTGAAAATAGCACCCGCGTTAACAGCCAATTTGTTGCTGATAAAGTAGGCGAATACAGCGTTAAATTAACTATTACTAACTCAATTGGTGATACCGCTAATAGTAACGTACTTATAAAAAGTGAGCAGCTTGCTGTAAATTCTGCGCCAAACGCTGTTATTTCAGTTCAAAACAGTACACTTTCACCCAACCAACTCGTAACATTAAATGGTGAGCAAAGTACCGATCCAGATACAAACGACACGCTAAGTTATCAATGGGCAATAACCTCTAAGCCTGAGAACAGCGACCCAAGCTTATCGAATGCAATTGCCAAAAATGCAGGCTTTGCATCGAATGAATTGGGTGAGTACACAATTTCCCTAAGCGTAACCGATGAAGGTAATCTAAGTGATACCGCGCAAGTAACCTTAAGCGTTACCACCGAAAACAAAGCGCCTATTGCCGTTCTTGCAGAGCAAACTGATATAACCTTAAATACATTAACTACCCTACAATGCCTACAATGTAGCGACCCCGATAGCGACCCTCTAATTTACAACTGGCAACTGCAAGCAAAACCTGAAAGTAGCACTGCGCAATTACAGCAAAGCACATCGGCTACCCCTTCGCTTACTGCTGATGTTGAAGGCGATTACGTTGTTACCCTAGTTGTATCTGACGGTGAGCTCAGCTCACCACAAGTAACCTCGGTGCTGCATACAAAGGATAATAAAAAACCAGTTACTCTAGTAAGTTACAAGTCTTCAATTAATGTTAATGAGCAAGTTACTTTAGATGCCTCAGCCAGTTACGACCCCGAAGGCGCAGTTTTAAGTTACCATTGGGAAATAGTTTCGTCGTCAAATCAAGCTGTATTAAGCAGTACAAGTAGCTCAGCCCCCACGCTTAGCGCGCCAGCAGAAGGGCAAGTTGTTGTTTCACTTAAAACCAATGATGGTGAGCAGTTTTCAGACACACAAACACTCACTATTAATGTTACACAAAACGCCAAGCCCGTTATTATGCATACCGGTGATAAAGCTCGCAACAGCACCGTTGGTAGCACCGTTAACTTTGATGCTAGCCAAAGCTATGATCCAGAGGGCACCGCGCTTAGCTATGAATGGGAGCTCTCTATACCAGCAGGTTCATCTGCTAGTTTAAGTAGCACCAACCAAAGCATAACCGAATTAACACCTGATCTAACTGGTAACTACACCTTAACGCTCACGGTGACTGATGCTGACAACTACCAAGCTAGCATTCAATTTACAGTTACAGCCACTGATTCATCGCAAATAACGGGCAACATAAAAGGGCAAATTACCAACGTGCAACGAACCGCCATTAGTAATGCCAAACTCACAATTAACGATGTGTTGTACACTACAAATAGCGCAGGCCAGTTTAACGAAACACTTAATTTAGCTGAAGGTGAAAACATTACTATAACCAGCAACGATCCGCGCCTTGCTAATGCCATCTATAACTCTCCCGCAATTACCCAAAATAACTTTACGATAGACTTAGAACAAAACAGTTTACCCGTATTTCAAAGTGTGGAGGTTACCGTATTTGTATGTCCTGAGTTTACCGGGCCAGATGCCATTAACGTAAACTTTAACATGACCGAAACACTGCTAGCCTCTGAACGTTTTGAATATCAATTTAACCAAACTCAGGCACTCGTTTTGCAAAAATCAGGAAGCACCTACCTAGATAACGAGCTGCTTATAGACCTACCAGCAACTGCTAAATTTGAGGTGACGGTAACCGAAAGCAACGTTGAGAACACTCTTAATTCGCCTATTACTATTTTTTATTCAGCGTCTGACGAGCCACGTTTGGCCATTATAAACATATGTAATATATAACTTTACGTGTGCATTTTTAAAGCGCACACAATAAATAACAACATTGAGCCACATAAGCCGTTGTATTTTAAACGTACCTAAGCCATGCTAATTATCTCAACGTTAATAAGGTAAGCATGTGTTAGAAATAGCGTTAATATACTTAGCTGCGGCTATTGTGGCGGTGCCTATCGCCAAGCGAGTGGGCCTTGGCTCGGTACTGGGTTACTTAATTGCCGGCATACTCATTGGCCCCTATGCATTAGGGGTAGTGGGCGATCAAACCGATGTAATGCATTTCGCCGAATTTGGCGTAGTGATGATGCTATTTTTAGTCGGCCTTGAACTGCAACCTTCGCGTTTGTGGACTCTGCGCCACTCAATATTAGGGCTTGGCGGATTACAGGTGGTACTAAGTGCAGCGGCTATTTTTGCCTTTTGTTATTGGTTTTTTGCCATGCATTGGCAAACGGCTTTAGCTATTGGTTTAATGCTCGCGTTGTCTTCAACTGCTATTGTGCTGCAAAGCCTTGAAGAAAAAGGCTGGCTAAAACAAGAAGCTGGGCAAAATGCATTTTCGGTTTTATTGTTTCAAGATATTGCGATTATTCCTATTTTAGCGCTACTTCCATTACTCGCTTTTGCACCACAAGGTAACTCAAAAGACATTAACGACTCCATCATTGCTAGCTGGCCTATTTGGCAGCAAGTAGGGGTTTCTGTTGCTGTTATTGCCGCTATCATTGCTGGCGGTAAATATGTTTCGGCACCATTATTTAGATACATAGCACAAACCCACATGCGTGAAATATTCACTATTTTTGCATTGTTTTTAGTGGTGGCTATTTCGCTGGTGATGCAAAGTATTGGGTTATCGCCCGCACTCGGTACTTTTTTAGCCGGTGTTGTATTGGCCGAAAGTGAATTTAGACACGAGCTAGAAGCCGATATAGAGCCCTTTAAAGGCTTATTACTGGGATTATTTTTTATCACGGTTGGCGCATCAATTAATTTTGAATTGCTATTTAACCAATTCAGTATCGTGATTGCATTAGTGGTGTTTTTAATTGCCATTAAAGCCTGTATTTTATTTGCTTTGGCAATGGCTTTTAATATTAGCCGTAAACAACAACTTCTATTTACCTTAGCCCTTGCTCAGGGCGGCGAGTTTGCCTTTGTGCTGCTTAGTGTAACAACCACCTTGAGTATTTTAACCCCAGAGCAAACTAATTTAGTTACCCTTGTGGTTGCCGTTTCCATGCTAATAGCACCTTTACTGCTTATGCTGTATGAGCAAATTCAAAAGCGAAGCTATAGCAGTACGGCACCTGAGTTTGATAAACCAGAACAAATAAGCACAGCCAAACATGTGATCATTGCCGGATACGGTCGTTTTGGACAAATAATGGGGCGTTTATTACATGCGCAAGGCTACGAAATTACCGTACTTGATCATAGCCCAAGTCAAATAGAACTGCTGCGCCGGTTTGGTAATACCGTATTTTATGGTGATGCGGCACGCCAAGAACTGCTTGAAGCCGCAGGCGCACATACTGCACAAATGTTGGTTGTGGCGATTGATAACCCTGACAAAACCATTGAGATTATTAAGCTGGCGCATAAAAACTATCCCCAATTAAAAATAGTAGCGCGCGCCATAGATCGCCGCCATGCATACCAATTACTTAATTTAAAAGTAGATGCTTTTAACCGCGAAACCGTCGACTCAGCCATAAACTTAGCCATAGAATCATTGCAATTGCTTGGTAATAGTAAAGAAGATGCTGAGCGTGCTGGTAAGTTATTTAGAGATCACGACCGTGCTGCGGTATTGCAACTAGCCGAACTTTGGGGTGATGATGCCAGTTATGGTGTGGCTGTGCGCCAACGTATGGAAGATTTAAAGCAAGTATTACAACAAGACAAACAAGCACGGCAAAACTTAAATACCTGTGATGCCAAAGACTATGAAAATGGCTTAACCGAAAACACGGTTAAGCCAAAAAACGCTAATGATGATGCCCACCTTGAATAGCCTCGCCTTGCTGGTTATAAAAACCGGTGGCGCCGTGCTCTATAAAACCAAGGTTAATCATTTTAGCTAAAAATGGATCGCTTTCATTATCGCCAATATCGGCGTAATCGGTGGTTTGAAAGTTATCCCATTTTGCAAACTGAGCCTTAATTACTGATTTATCACTGTTTACATCATTTAAGCTAAGCAAAGTTTGAGTATCATTTTTTTTATTGGTCACACTAAAAGTTTTAACTAATTTTGCTTGCGGGAGAAAAGCCAGATTAAATTGGTTATCGCCCTCATTAAGCACGTAATTTTTTACCTCATTACAACCCTCACCTTGTGAACTTACTAGGGTCATTTTTGCAATCAAATGGTTATCCACCAGCTGACTTTTGGCACTCCAATTTTGCACTCCACGTACCTCCGATGGTTGGTACTCAATACCGCGTTGCTCAGCATTAAAGTAACGAATAGGACGAAGCTGTTTATTACTTAGCTGCTGCCAAAGCTCGGTTAGTGTTTCACTTTGATGAGCCACCTGCTGATTGTTCCGCCAAAGGGTAAGTGACTGAGTGCTTTGCTGTGATTTATGCTGATTGGTAATTTGATAGTCGGCTTTTAGTTGCGCAGCATCAATGTCGCACTGCTGGGCGAGCGCACTGGTGCTGGCTAGTGCTGAAAGTATAAATAATAACTGTTTCATTGGGGGTAATCTCTTGGTTAAACATTACTTTATGACTCTAAAATAACGCTTAATAATGGCATTTGTATGACACAAAAAAGCCCGCAACATAATGCGGGCTGTTTGTTTAGCTAGTTGATTTATTGCGCTACTTTTTCATCCGCCGCTTTTACAAAATCTGCGGCAAAGTCCATTACATGGAATAAAAAGCTTTGCTCATTAGTGCCTGTTACTAAATGAGCGCCAGGGCCCATTGCGTATACACCTACATCTTCACCCGCGTGGGTTTCTGAACTAAGAGGTACTAATGACTCTTGGTGAAAACCTGGTGTTGTTGTATCAACATTTGTTAAATCAACACGTCCTGTAACAGGTCCAGCTAAGTAAGAGGCGTCAGCATTAGTTTCATTGCCTAAGTCTCTGTAACCTAAACCATTGGTATAACCTACGGTGGTATAAGGCATATCGTCGGCGGCAAGGCTTGGCTCGGTTTGGCCTACACCAACCACTTTACCCAATATTGGGTTACCACGCTTAGGATAACCTGCAATGGTAAACACATGGCTATGATCGGCTGTGACCACAATTAATGTTTCTTCTGGGTTAGTACTGTCCATCGCCACTTTAACGGCTTTAGCAAATTCAATAGTATCGTTAAGCGCGTTATATGCATTGCCTGCGTGGTGCGCGTGGTCTATTCGTCCCGCTTCTACCGATAAGAAAAAGCCCTTATCGTTGTTATCAAGCACGTTAATTGCTTTTTCGGTCATTTGCGAAAGCGAAGGCTCGCCCGCTACATCGTTTGCGCGGTCGGCTTCGTATTGCATGTGGGATTCGTTAAATAAGCCAAATACCTTTGTTGCATCGTCGCTAATGGCATCAAAACCAGTTTGATCCATTACGTAGTTGCCGTTAGGGTAAGTTGTTTGCCATTCGGTAACTAAGTTACGGCCATCGGTACGATCCCCTTCAACCGCGCTCATTGCATCACTTGAATTAGCCGCGGCATCTTTTGGTAAAAAGTGACGACGACCGCCCCCCATTACTACGTCTATGCCATCTACATCAATACCGGCAAAGCGTGCTTCTAGGTTGGCTTCAAAGTTAACAAGTTGCGATGCAATGTCTTCACAAGCATCTGAACCTGCTGGCATATCTGAGTTATCTTCCCAGTTACGATCAGCCGATTTAGCATACGTTGCCGCTGGCGTTGCATGGGTAATGCGCGCCGTTGAAATAAGGCCTGTTGCTTTACCTGCAATTTCGGCAAGCTCAAGCGAAGACACCAGTTCATTACCGGCAACGGTTGAACAATTGCCACGCTCAATATCTTCATCTACACCAATGACGCCTACATCGGTTTTAACACCAGACACCATAGCCGTCATTGTGCCTGCAGAGTCGGGTGTTTGTGCATCTACATTATAAGTTTTAACAAAGCCTGAGTAAGGCATGGTTTCAAAGCTAAGTTGATAGTCTTCACCCATGCCGCCCTCAAGCTGGCCAGCTAAAATACGTGCAGCCGTAACGGTAGAAATACCCATGCCGTCGCCTACAAATAAAATCACGTTTTTAGCCTTAACCGACTCAGTAACCACCTCGGTATTAGCTTGCTGCGTTGCCGCTAACTTAGTTTGCGCGTCGCTATACCATGCGTTACCTGTAAGGTTAGCTAATTGATCTATAGTTAACGACGTTGCCGGCGCATTACACACTAGGTTAGATGAGTTAACTTCGTCGCTATCAAGCACGCCATTTTCGTTTGTATCTACGCCCACTTGCGTTTCTACACCGCCATTAATACATTGCGCTGAACCCACAGCTATTGCGTTGTCTACTGCGATAATGTTGTTATTACTTTTATCGTCATCACTTGAACAACCCGCTAGCGCGACCATTACTGCTAAAGAAAGTACTGTTAATTTTTTCATGTTCGCCGCCATTATTGCTGAGTTAATTCAAGAGCTTGGTTAATTAGATGAAATACAACGTTTTGCTCAATTACACCTTGAGCAAGTTGTGCGCCAGGGCCTTTAGCGTGCAATGAAATATCTTCACCAGCATGCGTTTCAGAGCCCAGTGGTACGGTTGTTTCTTGGTGAAAACCAGGGGTTGTTGTATCAACGCCGTTTAGCTCAACACGCCCAGCGACTGGACCGCTTAAGTACGCTGCATCGGCATTAGTTTCATCGCCTAAGTCTCTAAAACCCAGTCCGTTTGCATAACCTACCGTGGTGTATGGCATATCGTCGGCAGCAAGGCTTGGCACTGTTTGGCCTACAGCAACTACTTGACCTAAAATTGGGTTACCGCGTTTAGGGTAACCAGCAATAGTAAATACGTGACTGTGATCGGCAGTCACTAAAATAAGGGTTTCTTCTGGGTTGGTATTATCGATTGCCGCTTGCACTGCATTGGCAAATTCAATGGTGTCGTTAAGTGCGTTGTAAGCGTTACCCGCATGATGTGCGTGGTCAATTCGGCCCGACTCAACCGTTAAGAAAAAGCCATTTTCGTTTTTACCCAGTACATCAATCGCTTTGGTGGTCATGTCGGTAAGTGAAGGCTCACCTGCCACGTCATTACTGCGGTCGGCTTCGTATTGCATGTGAGATTCGTTAAATAAACCAAATACTTGGGTTACATCGTCAGCAATAGCATCAAACCCAGCTTGGTCCATAACGTACGTTGCATTTGGATATTGTGTTTGCCACTCAGTTACAAGATTGCGCTCATCAGTACGATCACCTTCAACAGCGCTCACTGCGTCACTTGAATTAGCCGTAGCATCTTTTGGTAAAAAGTGACGACGACCGCCGCCCATTACAAAATCAAGGCCGTCTACATCAATACCTACAAAGCGCGCTTCTAGATTTTTTTCAAAGTTAACTAGCTGTGAGGCAATATCTTCACAGCCTTCTGAGCCCTCTGGCATATCTGAGATATCTTCCCAGTTACGATCTGCCGATTTAGCATACGTTGCCGCTGGCGTTGCATGAGTAATACGTGCGGTAGAAATAACACCTGTTGCTAGGCCTTTAATTTCAGCCAGTTCTGTTGCTGTTAAAAGCTCGTTTCCTGCAACTGTTGAGCACACACCGCGTTCAATGTCTTCGTCTACACCAATCACGCCTACATCAGTTTTAACACCTGAGATCATCGCTGTCATTGTGCCTGCAGAATCGGGAGTTTGTGCATCTACGTTGTAGGTTTTAACTTGTGCAGAATATGGAAATTCTTCAAAACTTAAATAGCCTTCTTCACCTGGGTTACCTGCTCGTTGGCCTTTTAAAATTCGCGCTGCCGTTAGGGTAGAAATACCCATGCCGTCACCAACAAATAAAATCACGTTTTTTGCTTTTGTAACTTGTGCACTTTGTGCTTGGGTGTTTTTAGTAGCTAACGTAGTTTGTGCATTTGTATACCAGTTATTATTTATTTGGCTTTGTGGTAGTACATTTGCATGGCTAGCAGCGCTTAACATAAATGTTAGCCCAACCGCCGCAGCGACTTTTTTAATTTTCATCCTAATTCCTGTTATGTAGTGGTTATTTTAAAAAGTGTGAACTCAAAAACATCAACCGCTGCACTATAGGAAATGGATGTTACTAATAAAGGTAATTTTAATGACAAGAAGGTGACAGCCAAATTTTATATCAATAAAACCTCTTTTGTATTTCCACCGACTGCTTAACCCTTCTCATAATATATGTAACAGCCCTATAAAAGCACATCACAATATAAATATAATAAAGCCGCTTAGTTTATTGATCTCTTGCTTGAGCATAAGCCTGCTATTGCCTACAATAGCGCATAATTAATTCAACGCAGATCACTATTATGACTGATACAAACAAACCAGAATTACCTAATCAACTGTCTATTAACCCACGTAGCAAATTTTATGTAGAAGAAGTATTTGAACATGAAATCGGTATTACTCTTAACGGTAAAGAGCGTTTTGACGTTGAAGAATACTGCATCAGCGAAGGTTGGATTAAAGTAGCAGCGCCTAAAGCGCTAGACCGTCGCGGTCAGCCATTACTTATGAAAGTAAAAGGCACTGTAGAAGCGTTTTATAAGTAATAGCTTACTTATAAAAAGAACAGCGACACCTCACTGGGTAGTCGCTTTTTTTGTGCCTGTTTAAAGCATGTTGAACTTTTTTCATACTCAACCTGATGAAGTTTCATTATGAATTTTCAAAAAATATGTTTGAATAACTTTAAATATTTAGACGTTTAGAAGTCCACCATGAACAGGTTAACAATATTAGATGGCGGCATGGGCCGTGAACTTAAACGCATGGGCGCGCCGTTTTCACAGCCACTTTGGAGTGCGCAAGCTCTAATAGAAGCACCGCAATGCGTAACTCAAGCACATGAAGCTTTTATAAATGCAGGGGCAGAAATTATTACGGTAAATAGCTATGCGTGTGTCCCCTTTCATTTAGGTGAAGCATTATATCAAGCGCAAGGCGCAGCACTTGCACAGCAAGCCGCTGTAATTGCAAAAGAAGCGGCTCAAAACACTAAACAAAACGTGCTAGTAGCGGGTTCATTGCCACCCGCATTTGGATCGTACCGTGCTGATTTTTTCCAAGGTGAACGCGCATTTACTATTTTAGATACCCTATATAAAGCACAAGATGAATATGTAGATATTTGGATTGGCGAAACTATTTCCAGTATTGAAGAAGCTCATGTAATGGCAACGGTGCTTAAAAATTCAAACAAACCATGTTATTTCGCATTTACCTTAAGTGATGAAGTAAGCGATCAAGCAACATTACGCTCTGGTGAATTAGTATCCGATGCTACCTTAGCATTGCTCGAACATAATATAGCGGGCATATTCTTCAACTGCTCTATTCCCGAGGTCATTGAACAAGCGCTACGCGACACAAGTACTGTGCTAAAACAGCAGAATAAAAATGTTGATTTAGGGGCCTTTGCGAATGGCTTTACACCAATAGCCAGCGACTATAAAGCCAATGAAGGCTCGCAAGGTTACCGCGATTTATCACCCGCTGAGTATGTAGCGTTTGCCAAGCAATGGCACAACCTTGGCGCAACAATTATTGGTGGCTGCTGTGGTATTGGCCCCGAATTCATTGCAGCATTGGTAAAGTGGAAAAGGGATATTAAAGAGTTTTAATATCCCTTATTTAACTACAAAAATATAGAGAAACCTTAAAAGCTGAAATGATTGACTCCCAATACCTAATCGAGCCCTTGTATTGCTAGGCTACTTGGTCAGATCCACCTACTGAACACGGGCATTTTTCGTCATGCTTTTTAAAACACTGTTGGTAATTAAACCAATGCGCTAGCGCGATAAAAGCAGAGCCAATTACAGTGAAGGTTTTTTCGGCCACTTCATGGCCTAATAATACTGCAGTTATCAAAAAGACTAGACCAACAACTCCACACGCCATATAACGTATACGTTTGTGCTTTTTACAGCCTAAGCTCAAAGCTAATAAGCTTGTTGGTAGTACGGCAGCAAGAATCCATAAATGAAACTGTTCACCATTTATTTGCAGTACAGCAATGCTTGGCAACAGCGCTAAAATAACCGGTGTTGCAAAACAATGTACCGTGCACATTAACGAAAGCCCAATGGCAAATTTGTCTGCTGCCGTTTGAATCAGTTTCATTTTTTATCCTTCTTTTTAATTTTGTTAGCGGTACTTTGCTGACACCCAAAGCAAACACCTGAGATTTCTAGTTGCGAAGTTGTTGGCGCAAACCCTTTCATTTCAAGCTGTTTAAACAAAGATTTAACCGAATTATTAAGGTCTTTCATCTCACTTGCTTTATTACAAGAGCTACAAATTAAAAACATCGATAGTTGATGCTCTCTATCATCATTAACGTGACTACACGGTATAAACTTATTTTCTAACTTTAATCTATGTACCAGACCTACCGACTCTAAAAAGCCTAATATCCGATAAACGGACATTGCCAAAATCGGTGTATTTATTTGCTTATTATATTGATCTGTTAACTCATAAGCAGACAAAGGTTTATTTGCTTGCAATAGAATTTCAAATACCTGCTGACGTTTTGGCGTTAATTTTTTTTCAGAGGCTTCACATCTTTTTATCGCAAAGCCAACCATCTCTTTAAATTGCTGTTTATTCATATTACCCACACTAACCAAGTGAGCTGGCGTTTTAACTTTGCCATCCTTGTTGCCAATGCCTCCGTTGTAGTTTTATCTAAAAATTTATTAACTAGAGATAAATAAATGTAACAACTAACTTTTGCTTCACAACAAACAACTCACCCACAAACAACACCTAAACAATGACAATAAAGATTTAAAGCACTGAATTTATATAGGTTATATAGCCAAATTGTATACCCTGAATGATTTTTAGTTAATTAACTATTGATACAATATAACATTTCAAGCACAATTGATACAATATAACATTCGCAAAGGAATTCAAATGACACGAAAATCTCAATTAGCTGTTTTGATAGCTGCTTTATTACCTGCAAGTGTGCTTGCAAATACCATCGAAGGTGTTGTTTTAAACAACCAAGGTAAAGTGGTGACCAACGCAACGGTAGAAGTTGAAGGCTTTGATATAACAGCAGTAACAGATGCAAGCGGTAAGTTCGTAATAACTGATTTAAAAAGTGGTTCAAAAGAACTTCATATTACCGCCCCTGGTTATGCCCATCTGCATCGAGATATCACATTTAGTGATGATAAAAGCCAGTCAATTATCTTTAACTTAGAACGCTCACCTATCGAAGTAATTGATATTGAAGCAACGCCTATTCACATGTCGGCAATGGAATCAACATCTCCCGTTAGCGTATTATCTGGCGAACAATTAAGACGTCAGCAAGCAGCAACACTTGGCGATAGCCTTGAAAAACTCCCAGGGGTTAATACTAACTTTCATGCAAAAGTAGCCAGTACACCGATTATTCGTGGCTTAAGCGGGCCGCGTGTTCTAATTACTCAAAACGGCCTTGATGTCAGTGATGTTTCTCGCGTTGGCCCTGATCACTCCGTTGCATCAGAGGCGTCAACCGCAAAACAAATCGAAGTACTACGTGGTCCTGCCACTTTATTTTATGGCAGCGGCGCCATTGGTGGTGTGGTCAATGTAGTTGATAACCGTGTGCCTACCGACAGCACGACTCGCGGCGAATGGAACCTTGAGCACAACTCTGTTGATAATCAAAAAGTAGCCTCGTTTAACGCCACTACAGGAACCGATTCTTTTGCGTTTTATGCCGATGCGTTTTGGCGTGAAGCCGATGACTATGAAATACCCGTGGCCGCTGAATTAGCCCATGATGACCATAGTGGCGATTACACCGTTGCAAACAGCAATGAAGAATCTGACGGTTTCACCCTTGGTACTAGCTACCTTTTTGATCAAGGTTTTGTTGGTATAGCTGTTGAGCAATTTAATCGTCAATACGGCATTCCAGGCCATACCCATGGCGGTGAAGAAGAACAAAGCATCGCAGAAGAAAGCGTATATGCTGACTTAGAGCAAACTAAGGTGCAATTATTAAGCGAGTATAACCTCGATAATAAATGGCTTAATAAAATAAACCTTCGCGCAGGCTTTACAGATTACGAACATGCTGAAATCGAGCATGGCTCAGTGGGTACTATTTTCAAAAATGAAACCAATGAGTTCCGCGTTGACCTAATGCATAACCAATTTAGGGAATGGAACGGTGGCTTAAGTTTTCATTACAAACAAAGCGATGTTGAAGCACAAGGCTCAGAAGCATTTACACCGCCATCAGAAACACAAAGCTTTGCTATAGCACTGATGGAAGAAAGACACTTTGGTGACTTTTTAGTGCAACTAGGTGGTCGTGTAGAACGTGTAACAATTGATGCAGACAACGTGCTATTACCAAGCATCGATGCTCACGCACATGATGATGAAGATGGACATGACGATCATGATCACGGTCAAGAACACGCTCACGAAGAAAGCGCCGATATCATTCGTGTATTCAACGCAGAACACGAGTTCACTCCTGTTAGCTTATCTGCTGGTGTAGTGTGGGATTTTGCGCCTAGTTACAACTTGGGCTTATCGGTATCTCGTTCAGAGCGCGCCCCTTCAGCTTCTGAATTGTTATCATTTGGCCCTCACATTGGTACTGGCACTTATGAAGTTGGTGCGCTATTTGATATGCATGAAGATGGTCATCTTGGTTTATCTGAGCAAGTTATTGATCTAGAAACAGCCAATAATATTGATTTAACTTTGCGTAAAACCCAAGGTGATATCGGTTTCATTTTTAACGCTTTTTATAACCAAGTAGATAACTATTATTACCAAATAAACACGGGCTTATACGCTGAAAGTGGCCATGACCATGGTGATGAGCACGATCACGGCGACGAACATGACCACAGTGATGAACACGATCACTCATCTGAGCTGCCTGTTTATTTATTCAAAACAGATGACGTCGTTTTACATGGTTTTGAAGCACAAGTTGCATGGCAGTTAACCGATGAATTTAAAGTAGATTTATTCTCAGATTACGTTCGCGCCCGCCTTAAAGATGGTGGCGATTTACCCCGCACACCACCATTGCGATTCGGTACTGAGTTTAGCTATCAAACAGAAAAGCTGAGTGCGCACCTTCACATAACTCGCTATCAAGAGCAAGACCGCACAGCACCAGAAGAAACAGCTACAAATGGCTACACCATGCTTGATGCCAGCGTTTCATATGACTTATCAGTGCTAAATCAAGATGTGTCTGTGTACCTACGAGGCACTAACTTAACAGACACAGAAGCGCGCGTGCATAGCTCATTTTTAAAGGATATAGCACCACGTCCAGGACGTAGTTTTGCGTTAGGTGTTCGCGGTTATTTTTAAGCGCTAAAAAATTATAAATAAAGGAAATAAACATGACTAAACTATTCAAATTGAAACTAATTGCACTGGCAATAAGCAGCACATTAATCACCGCTTGTGGTGATGCAGAAACAAATATTGTTGAAAAAGACCCAATAGAAGTGCCTGATGACGGCCACGATCATGGCGAGGGTGACGACCATGGTGATGAATACACTATTGATTCATTAGGTAGGCTTGCGGTACTTGCTGGCGATAGCAACGAAGCGAACTTTTTCGACTTAGACGACAATGAGCTTCTTGATACATTCACTCTTACTAATGATTCAAATACGCTATCGTCGTCACCTGATTTTCGTTATGCAGTGATTGCTAGCCGCGCTCAAGATTACCTCGGCTTTATTGATGGTGGTTTATGGCGTGAAGACCACGGCGCACATTTACATGACTACGAGCAAAGCCCAGCGGCTAGCAGTTATGAGCTAACAAGTGGCAGCCGCCCTACTCACCTTGTAAAACATGACGGCCAATTAGCTGTTTTTTATGATGGTGATGCAGACTCTGGCACGGTTGCCTCTGTTGAAGTATTAACAGGTAACGACATCACAAACGCAACAGATAACCTTCCAGGTATTAGCTACAATATTAATATGCACGGTGTAGCAGAGCCTCGTGGAGAGCATCTATTAGCGACCATTCGTCGCGATGATACCGAGAGTACATCTGCCGCTAAAATCCTTCCGGATCAGGTAGGTGTTTATCATTTCCATGATGGTGAATATGAGCTTGAACAAACTTTAGAGCTTACTTGCCCTGATTTACACGGCGCGGCACAAAACCACGACTATGTAGCATTTGGTTGTAGCGATGGCGTGTTACTAGCTCATCAACACGACGACGAGTACGAAGCTGAAAAAATAGCGAACATTGCAGCCGTTGGCGATTTACGTATTGGTAGTATTTATGGCCACGAAGATAGCGAGGCCTTTATTGGCGTAGCGTCTGGTCACGGTGGCGGCTCTGCTGTGATTGTGAGTATAAATCCTGCAAAAGCTGAAATGGAAGAATTAGAATGGCAACTAGCCGATGGCGCAAGTGCTATTTCTTACTCTTTCTCTGCGAATGGTGAACACTTCTTAGTTTTAGACAGCCTAGGCTTTTTAAACGTACTTGAGGCACATGCGCACGACAGCGAAATGCACTGGGAACTAGCAGGCCAAGTTGATATCACGCAAGAAGACGTAACAACCATGCCTGAAGGCATGAAGTTTAGTATGACAGTGGCGCAAAACGGTCAGTTCGCTTACGTAGCCGACCCAATAGCCCAACACGTTGTGCAAGTACACCTAGAAGACTTAGAAATTGAAGGTGAACTAGAGCTAACATTCCCACCAGCTGCAATCACTTGGTTAGGTATTGCACAAGAGGAAGAGCACGCTCACGAACACTAGGTTTATAGTGTATTGACCAGTTAAAGTTTTGGGCTAAAGCCACAAAATGAAAAAACCCGTAATTAGATTTCTAATCACGGGTTTTTTTATATCTTCTCAAATATACGTTTAAAAACGATTCCTCTAATTTAAAAAATAACAAATTATAATTTGCCATTAAGTTTGACAAATTATAATTTGCCAACTAATCTAACAAAATATAATTTGTCACGAGGTGTGCTATGAAAAACATTGTTGGTCAAGCTGCGAGAAGTACAAACTTTTGGAATAGACCCTATGAACTAGAGGACATATGGGAAGCAATAGATAACGGTAGCCATATTCTCCTTTGCGCTCCTCGCCGTGTAGGTAAACATCAATAATGTATAAAATAGTTGATGAACCTAAAGCAAATTATATCCCCATTTATATTGATACAGAGTCTGCTGATTCTGAAGCCGAATTTTGGTCAAAGGTTTTTAATGCGCTAATGGAAGAAGACTTTATTGCTAGCCTAAAAACAAAAACTAAAAACTTCTGGGATAAAATTAAAAGCATAAAAATAGCTTCGATAACTATGGATGGCGTTGAGTTTGGTGATGGCAAAATGCTAGATCACAAGCAGGCTTTTCACAGATTAATTAAAGATTTAGATCATGATAAAAAGCTCATTATTATGATTGATGAGTTTGCGCAAACCATTGAAAACATAATAAAGTACGAAGAGCCTAAAAACGCTATTAGCTTACTAAAAGCCCATAGAGAATTAAGGCAAGATCAGAAGTTTTCACAAAAAGTGACCTTTATCTATGCAGGCTCAATAGGTCTAGAAAGCGTAGTATCCAAAATTGACGCAATTAAACATATTAACGATTTAAACAATATAAAAGTCCCGCCTTTAACTTTCCCTGAAGCAGAGCAGTTTACTATCGCACTGTTTCAAAGTGCAGACATTAAAATCAACAAAACTGATATTAATTATTTACTTAATACCATACATTGGCTTATCCCGTTTTATATCCAGCTCATTACCCAAGAAATTAAAAAAATCTACCGTAGAGATCAAAATATTGATCAAGCTGTTATTGATCAAGCAATTCATAATGCATTAGATAACCGTAATCATTTTGAGAGCTGGCAAAGTAAACTCAAAACCGCATTAGGCAACAATGAGTATTTATTTTGTAAAGAAGTACTGAATGCTATTTCGAACAAAAAAGAGATTAACTTGCTCGATATTATGGATGTTGCCAGTAAACATGACTTAAACGACAATGAAGCAAAAGATTGTCTGCATTCATTAATATACGATGGCTACATTAATAACAACGACGACAATAAAACCTATCAATTTAACTCTCCGATCTTAAGAATGTGGTGGAACAAAAATGTCGCAAACTAATTACTCACGCTATAAATACACGCCCGATGAAATTGATGAAAAAGAATTTTTAGCTAAGTTTGTTGTGCGCAATCATGATTTTGACGATGTTTTTGATGACATTAAAAGCAGTGATTACACAGTTCCAGGCCAACACTTTATAATTGTTGGCCAGCGGGGGCAGGGGAAAACAACCCTATTAAGAAAAATAAAACTCGCAGTACAAGCTGAGTCAACGCTAGCTGACTTTTTAATCCCAATAAAATTCTCGGAAGAGCAGTATCAAATTCGTTCACTTAGCCGTTTATGGGAAGAAATTGCTGATTACTTACAATGCACAGCTGAAGATGACTTTGCTTGTATACATGATGATATGGAAAACCATTTTGACGATGCCGATTACGAACTAAAAAGCTTTTCATACTTAGAAAAAACAGTAAAAGTGAAAAATAAAAAACTATTATTGTTGATAGACAACATTGACGAGCTACTAGGTAAATTAAAAGAAAAAGAGCAACGCAAGCTCAGAGAAATACTCCTCACATCGCCAACACTCAAAATCGTTGGTGGCTCAACAAAAATGCTAGAGCAGCATTTTGACTACGGAAAACCGTTTTACGAATTTTTCAAAATAATTAAACTCATCGGCTTAAATAAACAAGAGTGTTTTGATTTTCTTGCCAGCATGGGCGATGAACAACAAAAGAAAAAAATAGCTCTCATCATTAAAAGCACGCCTGAACGCATCGAAACTTTACGCCGGTTAACCGGGGGTGTACCAAGAACAATAGTGATGCTATTTGATATTTTTGTAGATGATGGCGGTAATGCTTTTGATGATTTATTAAAAATACTCGATGATGCTACCCCATTATATAAACACCGCATGGACGACCTGCCTGAGACGTTACAAGATATAACGCACACCATCGCGATGAACTGGGATGGCATTAGCACTAAAGATATTGCTAAAAAAACCCGCTTAGAAAGTAAAACCGTATCGGCTCAGCTTAAGCAATTAGAAACTAAATACGGCATCGTAGAATCTATTTCTATAGGTAAAAATAAGATTTATAAAATTGAAGAACGGTTTTTTAATATTTGGTATTTAATGCGCTTTGGTCGTAAAAAAGATCGTCAAAAAGTCGAGTGGTTAGTTAACTTTTTAACATCGTGGTGTAACCCTGAAGATCTTGAGCGCAGAGCCAAAAACTTTATGACCGCTATCCGCAACGGAAAAATGCAAGACTCCTACGTTTACCATATGTGTGAAGCGCTCAGCTATGCTGGTTTAGATATAAACACTGAGCATGAAATGAAGGAAAGCACGAAAGCCTATTTAACTTCAAAAAATTCTAGTTTCGTTAATGAGCTTTCTGCGTCAGATAAAGAAATAATTATCGAGGCACAGCAACTATATAGTGAAAAAAAGACTGATGAAGCAATTAAGCTACTAATAACCTCACAAAAAAATAGCGCTGAAATTTTATTTTTTACAGGGTATTTATATGCAAACGATGGGAACTTTAATAAAGCTGAGCGTTATTATTTACAATCTATAGAACGTGGGGCTAGCCATGCTATATTTGGTTTAGCCCTTCTGTACCATAGAGAAGAGCGCCTTGATGAGGCAGAAAAGTACTATTTGATAGCTGCTAAGAGTAACGATATAAATGCTTTATTTAATTTAGGAAACATCTACAAACAGCAAGGTAGATTTGAACAATCAGAAAGCTACTTAATCAAAGCTAGCGAACTTGGCGAGAGTGAAGCATACCTGAGTTTAGGCGAACTGTATCGTGAAAGTGACTCATTTGAAAAAGCCATAACTTGCTACCTAAAAGCCTTCGAGAGTGGGCATTCAATAGCCCTACTTTCTTTAGGATATCTATACCAAGAACAAGGGCAACTCGATCAAGCTGTAGATTGTTTTTTGAAAGCAGCTGAAAATGGTAATAACGATGCACTATTTGACTTAGGTCTTTTTTATAGCAAACAAGGAAAACTAAGTAAAGCTAGGGATTACTTTTTAAGAGCAGCTGAAAATGGTGATAACGATGCATTACTTAATTTAGGTAATGCCAGCCGAGAGCAAGGTAATCTTGAAGAAGCTGAGAGTTATTACTTACAAGCAGCTGAAAGTGGCATTCTAGATGCTCTATTTAACTTAGGCACCTTTTATTTAATGCAAAATAAACTTGATAAAGCAGAGATTTATTATGTGAAAGCTGCTGAAAATGGTGATCATGATGCGTTACTTAATTTAGGTGGCTTATACCTAAAACAAAGAAAAACTGATAAGGCTAAAGCCAGTTTTATCAAAGCTATTGATGCTGGAGTTGTCGATGCTATAAATCAATTAGCTTGGCTTCATTTTGAACTAGGCAGTAATTTTAAAGAGGCATTATCACTAGCTAGAATTGGTTATGAACGAAAGCCTGATTATTATAGCGCTCATACTCTAACTACCATTTTACTTTGGGGGGAAAACCTATCACAAAGTCTTGAATTATTTTTACAATGGTTAGATATGGATGGAGAGCACAGTGATTATGACATTACGCTTTACTTAACGTTACTTATGGCCAAAAAACAGCTTTATAAAACAAAAAAGCTATTAGAGCTACCTAAACACGCCTTAAAAGATAAATGCAAACCTGTTTGGTATGCCTTGATGACCTTGATGCAAGATGACTTCCCCCATGAGCTCACTAAAATGGGCGGTGAATTGCAAGAGAGTGTTGATGAGGTTTTGCAGCAAGTGGCTGAATTTGAGAAAAAGTACGCGCTGAGTTAAGCGTTATCTAAGTTTTATAAGCTTAACAAAAAAGACGCCATCGCGTCTTTTTTTCCTATTGCCATAAAATAGTTTTATTTCCGGCGCCAGCCGCTCCATACATCATCTTCTTGGTTGGCTTTTTTCTTCTTTTTCTTACCTGTACCTTCTGGCTTGGCCATTGGCTTGTCGTTTTTTAGCGCCTCAGCCGCATCAAGGTTGGCTTGGTTTACAGCAAAACCTGCTACCTCTTCGCGCTCTAAGCGAAGTTTGTTTTTCTTTTCGATAATTCTAAAGTGATGGAAGTCTTCATAATCAATCAGTGATAGCGCTAAACCTACTTCACCAGCACGGCCGCTTCGGCCAATACGGTGCATATAATCAGCTGGGCTACGCGGTAAGTTAAAGTTAATTACTACTGGTAGCTTTTCAATATCTAAACCACGGGCTGCAATATCGGTAGCAATTAGTACTTCTATTTCCCCAGCTTTAAATTTTTCAATTACGCGAGTACGCTCACTTTGACCTTTATCACCATGAAATACCTGTGCGTTAATACCACGCTTTTCAAGCTTGCCTGCTAAGTGCTCACAGTCTTTTTTAGCGTTTACAAAAATAAGTGCTTGGCGCCATTTATGCGCTTTAATTAAATGCGCTAAAACCGTGGTTTTTTCGCCTTTATTAACCGTAAATACACGCTGTACTAAGGTGCTTTCGTCTTTACTTTGAACTTGTATTTCAACAGGGTTAGTTAACAGCTCTTGCGTTAATTGTGTGACTTGCTCTGGGAAAGTCGCTGAAAACAACATGGTTTGTTTTTTAGCAGGCATAAGCGCTAATAGCTCAGCAAGCTCTTCAGTAAAGCCAAGGCTTAACATGCGGTCAGCTTCATCAAGCACTAAGGTTGTTACTTTATCGAGCTTAATCGCATTGCTTGAGATTAAATCGAGTAAACGCCCTGGCGTTGCAACAATGATATCAGCACCGCCGCGAAGTGCTTGCATCTGGGTATTAACCGACACACCACCAAATACCGCCACCGTTTTAATGGCGCCATTAAAATTAGCAGAATACGATTTAACACTATCGGCTACCTGCACTGCCAGCTCGCGAGTAGGTACCAAAATAAGCCCTGATACAAAGTTACCTTTGCTCGGCGTTTTATTCGCGCCTTTTGCTAAAAATAGCGTTTGTAGCATCGGCAAAGCAAAAGTTGCTGTTTTACCTGAGCCGGTATTTGCCCCCGCAATTAAGTCACTCCCCGCCAAGATACTTGGAATTGCTTTTGCCTGAATCGGCGTAGGTTGCGAGTATTCAAGATCAGACAAACGAGCAATTAGCTCTGGAATAAGGCCAAGTTCGTTGAAATTACTAGGATTTGCGGCTGAGGTCATAAAAGGTGCGGGCTCATTGCTAAAAATAGCCTGTAATTTTAGCGTATTTAGCAGCTATTAAGTAGAGGTTAGTGATTTAAATAAAATGCATCTTGTTTTTTATTAAACGATGATTCACTGAATATCACTTTGCATTAATACTATTTTTCACATACATCAATCATTACAAATAATAGCTGAACACGCTGTATTATTGATTTCAGCATTTCAAGTGTGTTATTTTTGCGGCCTGATGGATTAATTTTAGATACAAGGAAATGTCATGTCTCAATTTGATTTATGTTTCAATACGAAAAGTCGAGCAAGTTTACCTTTTAACAGTAATGACTTAGAGCAATTAAAGTGATTTCAGGCGCTCTCGTCCAGATATAGCTTGTGCACTTGATAATACGGTGTCTTAGCCTGAGCATACAAAGAGAAATGTCAGTACTATAGTAAACAACTTCGGTGATGAAGATGCTTTGGCTATTGCCGCGCTATACGATGCGGAAATATCTCCATATGTTGATAAAGTAAGAGGTTTAACGAGTCAACAAGTTCTTGGAAGAAATCTTGATACCTTGACTGCCACTGGCGCAGCACTTACCTCATTAGAGTCAAGCCAAGTGAGATTAAGTACATTTGGAAAAGCGATTCTAAAATACCAAACTAGCTTAATTGAAATTAGAAAAGCATCGCAGAACAAGCAGCCTAAATTAGAATTAATCAAACTAGGTAACAAAGCAAAGCAAGCCCATCTAGAGTTAAACACTGTATTTAAAAGAGAAATGGTTAAATTCAAAGGCAAAGTGAAAGCATCTGCACGGGGTAATATCTGGTCTAATGCGCAGCGAGGCATAGATACAGCAAGAAGCGCAAGAAGTTCAGCTCCCTTGCAATTAACTTCTTTAGCTAACATACAGCACTTACGTAAATTAGAGCAAGGATCCAACATTGCAGGAAAGTTTGTCATTGCGATTGATGCTGGTCTTCGAGCTGATAGCGTTTATGACGATTACAAAGCAGGTAAAGACTGGCAGCGCAGTGCAGTCAGGGAAGCTACAGGTTTTGGTTTAGGGACAGCTGCAGGAGCATATGTTGGCGGTACGACTATAACCACAGGGGTATGGGATAGCAATTGCAATGGGTCCAGTTGGCTGGGTAATTCTTATAGGTGTAGGCTTGGGGGCTGGTTATGCTGCAGGTAAAGTTGGTGATGCTGTTGGAAAGGGTTTCTCAGGTCTAGTTTATGACCTTAGCTCTAATATAAGCTGGTTTTAAGCTATGTATCTTATGCCTGAAACTTTTTACTGGATAATAACTGGGCCATTTATAATTGCTTTTCTTATTTCAGCTTTGTGCTTCACTCGTATTTCAATGAAACACATAGAGAAGAAAATGCGTGAGGAAGGGATACATGAGCCACTTTGGGATAAAGGACTGGGCATAAGAGTGAGCATGTATGGCAAAGTAATAAGGCGGCAAAAACCCGCAAAGGCGACGGTTGTTAATGACGAAGCAATTTTACGACACGCCAGACCTATCGATTTAATTTTAGCTCGCACAATGCATTACTCTTTCGTAATTATGATGACCCTAGCTGTATATGGTTATTTTGCATATGACTTAGGTGAGCGCGCTTATTAATTTCATGACGAAATTATAGGCAGAAGGTTTTATGCTACAGAAAATCACTTGTACCTTAATATATGCTTACTTCTCTGATATGAATTGGTTTTAAACCATGTATGTGATTCCTGAAAAGATTTTTTTATTTATATCTTTACCAATAATAATTAGCTATCTAATTTCAACTTTATGTTTTACTCGTATTTCAATGAAACATATTGAGAAAAAAATGCGCGAGGAAGGGATACATGAACCACTTTGGGATAAAGGGCTGGGCATAAGAGTGAGCATGTATAGCAAAGTAATAAGGCGGCAAAAACCCGCAAAAGCGACGGTTGTTAATGATGAAGCCATTTTGCGACACGCCAGACCTGTCGATCTAATTTTAGCTCGCGTAATGCATATATCATTTATAGGTTTAATGTTCGTAATTGCCTATGGCTACTTTGCTTATGATTTAGGTAATCGCGCATATTAAAAAGGCGCACAAAGCGCCTTTCACATCAAACCTGTCGCCTATTGATTTTAAAATTTTTAGGCCGACTTTGCCAAATTGCATGGTTCGCCAACATCTGTGCTTTCATTTCCGCTTTATAGTGCGACAGTAACTGTAGTGGAATTGTATATACAATAGAGGCAATCACATGGTTTACACGCATGGCCATCTGACTCACAGTATGAGTATTTACCAGTAAACTCTTCTTAGTCTTCAATACCATCAGCAAGTAATATTGCTTCTTCTAATTTGTTTGGTAAGGCTTTAATCACGTTAAAAATCAATATTTTTATCTTAAGTCCTACTCTTTTAATTAATTTAACTGTCACCGTAAGCGCTTCAAACCTAAAGAGGCTTTCATAAAAAGCCAACAACTAAGTTGGCAATATTATTAGTTCTTGCTAAGTTCTGCTTGTAACCTAGCTTTTGTTTCTCTTAAGTAATTTATATAAGGGTATGAGTCATCTGCAATGGCTAATGCAGACTCCATCTGTTCAAGCGCTTGGCGAGTATCTCCTTGCATTTCATAACCGTAGGACAAGGCTGAAAGCGCATCAACTGATTTTGGGTGGTTTTTTAAATTGTACTTAAACACCTCAATAGCACGGGTAAACTGCTTGCTGCCCGTTAGGTTATAACCGAGTGATCTAACAGCACGGTCTGGTGGAGATATCTGCTCGCCCCATTGTTGAGATAATGTTTTGTAATAACCATCAATAGAGGCTACATCGTCAGTTAAAGCACTGATTGGCATTTGTTTAGGTAAAAATAAGTTGTAGTAGGCATTAAATACGCCAGCAGCAGTGGTTAAGCCATGCGAGATGCCATCAAACGCATCATTAAAAAAGCGTAACCCTCGCGCTTTATGCGATTGCAGTGATTGCTGTAATTCATCATACCTTTCTCGCATTATGCCGGCTTCTTCGCCGATATTGATATAAACGTAACTGTTAAGCTCTTTGTTTTTAGTTATAAACGATTTTGTGCTTTTTACCATTGCGCCATAGTTCCACCAAACCGCAGGGCTATACGCAATATGCGCTTGAAATAGTTCGGGATTTGCCTGCAACGCGTATAGCGCAAATACACCACCAGCAGATGCGCCAGCAATCACTTTATAGTCATGCGTGCGATAGTTCTTATTTACTAAAGGAATGAGCTCTTGTTCAAAGAACGCTAAAAACTTTGCCGCGCCGCCCCCTTCACCGACAGGCCCTTGTGGCTCTTTATTCACTGTAGGATACATATCTCTAAGTCGATTAGTGTTTTCAATAGCGACAATAATAACCTCAGGCGCACGATTATCATTTTGTAAGCGCTCAATAACAGCACTAGCAAGCGATATATTACCCGCTCCATCTAAGCGATATATAACAGGATATACCTTATTTGGCTGAGCTTGGTAGCTTTTAGGCAATTGCACAACAACTGTGCGTTCTTCGTTTAAAACAACCGATTTAATAGTATGTGTGTACTGAGAGTAATCTGTACTTTGCTCTTTAGTGCCAGATTGTGCAAAGGCACTTTGTGAACTAAAAGCAAAAAAGCTAACAAAACAAATAACGGTTAATAAGCGCATGACTAATCCCTTAGAGAATAATAAGTTACCTAAGCTAACAGAATTTTAGGCACAAAAAAAGCGCATTGAGCGCTTTTTTAACATTAATCAAAACCTATAAGCTTTTGATTTTACTCAACTGTAACCGATTTTGCTAAGTTACGTGGTTGGTCAACGTCAGTGCCTTTAATGACCGCTACATAGTACGACAGCAACTGTAGTGGAATTGTATATACAACAGGAGCAATTACGTCGTCTACGTGGTTTACGTTGATTACACGCATTGTGTCGTCTGACTCAAAGTGTGAATCTTTATCAGCGAATACATATATGATGCCGCCACGTGCACGTACTTCTTCTACGTTTGATTTAAGCTTTTCAAGCAGCTCGTTGTTTGGTGCTACAACAATAATTGGCATGTCGGCATCAATCAGTGCTAATGGGCCGTGTTTAAGCTCACCTGCTGCATAGGCTTCTGCGTGAATGTATGAAATCTCTTTAAGCTTAAGTGCGCCTTCCATTGCAATTGGGTATTGTGAGCCGCGACCTAAAAACAGTGAGTGGTGCTTATCAGCAAACTCTTCTGCAAGGTCTGCAATGCCATCAGCCAATAGTAGCGTCTCTTCTAATTTAGCTGGAAGCAATTTAATAGCGTTAACAATCGTACTTTGATCTAGCCCTTTCTCTTGCGCAATAGACGCAGTAAGCATTAACAAACCAACAAGCTGTGTAGTAAATGCTTTAGTAGAGGCAACGCCAATTTCAGCACCGGCTTTAGTCATAAAGGCAAGGTCTGATTCGCGTACAAGCGATGAGCCAGGTACGTTACAAATAGTCATTGACCCCATGTAGCCTTGCTCTTTGGCTAAACGCAGTGCAGCTAAAGTATCAGCCGTTTCACCTGACTGTGAAATTGTTACTAGCAGACTATTTTCGTGTACAAACGATTGACGGTAACGGAACTCAGAAGCAATTTCTACGTTACAGCTAACACCTGCAAATTGCTCAAGCCAGTAACGAGCAACCATACCTGAGTGGTATGACGTACCACAGGCAATAATTTGTACGTGTTTTACGTCTTTAAATATTTGCTGTGCGCTGTCGCCAAAGGCATCAATCGCTACGCGGTCGTCGTTTAAACGTCCTTCAAGAGTGTTACGTACTGCAAGTGGCTGCTCATAAATTTCTTTTAGCATGAAGTGACGGTAATCACCTTTACCTGATGCATCTTGTGTGATGTTTGATTCAACAACTTCACGCTCAACCACGTTGCCATCTGCATCAAAAATTTCTACTGTGTCGCGAGTAATGCGCGCTACATCACCTTCTTCTAAGAAGATAAAGCTGCGAGTCACCGGTAATAATGCAAGTTGATCAGAGGCAATAAAGTTTTCACCAAGGCCTAAACCAATAACTAACGGGCTACCTGAGCGCGCTACAATAATTTCGTTATCATTCGCTTTATCGAACACAACGGTACCAAATGCGCCTTCAAACTGTTTAACAGCTGCTTGAACTGACGCTAATAAAGTAGTGTGCTGCTGGCGTAACTGATGAATTAAATGCACCATTACTTCGGTGTCGGTATCTGATAAAAACTCGTAACCGTCGCCTTTAAGTGCTGCACGCAAACTTGCGTGATTTTCAATAATACCGTTATGTACAAGCGCTAATTGATTGCTTGAAACATGTGGGTGAGCATTGGCTTCAGTTACACCGCCATGAGTCGCCCAACGAGTGTGTGCAATACCTGTGTGGCCGCTAACACCAGCTTTTTCAAGTGCTGACTCTAAGTTTACAACCTTACCAACTGCTTTAACTGTATTAAGTGTATTACCTTCAAGTAAAGCTACACCTGCTGAGTCATAACCACGGTACTCAAGACGCTTAAGGCCTTCAATTAAGATTTTATTTACTGGACGTTCTGCAACAGCCCCAACGATTCCACACATAGTGTCTCCATTAATTTTTTAATTCTAGCAACTCACGGTGTAGTTGCTATTGTATAATCTTTGCGCAAATTAGTTTTACACCACACGCCTCTATGGCTGCGCGTTTATCATGCGCTAAGCCACTGTCGGTTATTAATGTGGTAACTGTTTGCCACGGTAATTCTAAATTTGGTATTTTTCGGCCAATCTTTTCTGACTCAACCAGCACAATAACTTCGCGCGCTGCTTTAGCCATCACTTGGCTAAGCCCAACAAGTTCATTAAACGTGGTTGTTCCTCGCGCTACATCAATGCCATCGGCACCAATGAACAGCTGATCAAAATCATATGAGCATAGTACATTTTCGGCTACTTGCCCTTGAAACGATTCTGAATGCGGATCCCACGTGCCACCTGTCATCAAAAGGGTTGGCTCGTTTTCAAGTGCTAATAAACGTGTTGCCACTTTAATTGCGTTAGTCATAACAACTAACCCCTGCTTGGTAGCCAACTCAGGGATCATCGCTGCAGTAGTGCGGCCGCTGTCAATAATAATGCGGTTATGATCTTTTATAAGCGCCGCTGCAGCCTTAGCAATCGCTACTTTGCGCTTAGAATCGATCTCATCACTTACTATCTCTTTTGGTAGCGCAATAGCTCCACCGTAACGGCGCAGCAATAAGCCACTTTTTTCAAGCGCGGTTAAGTCTTTTCGAATAGTTACTTCTGATGTTTGAAACTGTTCAGCTAAACTATCTACGCCTACCTCACCTAATTCATTAACTTGAGTAAGGATCAGATGGCGGCGTTGCTGGGTGTTTCGTTTGGTCATAAGCGATTACAATTAAGTTTCGTTTCGAAAGTTAGGAGATTTTAAACGAAACATAATAAATGGCAAGTGAATGCATAAAAATAAAGCAGTTTTATTCTGATAAAAATAATTTTATAAATACGGTAAGCTAGCGCCATGCATAGCGGAAGGTAAAATCAATGAAGCCATTTAACAGCTTAAACAAAATAAACTTAGAACAACGCAAAGCCACCCATGAGATTTGCCGCTTGTTTAATAAAAGCCCAAGCAAAGGCAACTTAAAACGCATAACAGGGCTGTTTGCTAACTCCGGCTCGGGCGTCATTATTGAAGCGGGCTTTCATTGTGACTATGGCAGTCAAATACAAATAGGTGATCGTACTTTTATAAACATTAACTGTACTGTTTTAGATGCCCCAATTAATGAAGGAGCCATAACTATTGGCAGTGATTGTTTAATCGGCCCGAATGTTCAGCTACTGGCAGTCTCGCATGCGATTAACCCTACAGAGCGGCTCAAGAAGGAGAACTTTACTGCACCGATTACTATCGGTAATAATGTGTGGATTGGCGCGGGAGTTATTGTGTTAGCTGGCGTTATAATTGGCGATAACGCTGTTGTGGGCGCAGGATCAGTAGTCACTAAAAATGTTGCAGCTAATACCGTGGTTGCAGGTAATCCTGCACAAAAAATACGTAGCATTTAATAGTCATATAATCTTTATGGCGAAAAGTTAATATTGTGTTATTTTTAGTTAAACACAAATACAGCTCATACT
This sequence comes from Pseudoalteromonas sp. KJ63-1, assembly GCF_055808145.1. The sequence continues at coordinate 3,271,953 of NZ_CM147855.1, forward strand.
TAGTGATGTTTCTAAATATTGTTTTTATTATACTTTTACTTTTTTCTTATCCGATATCGGCGAGTGTTTGTAAGCAAAATAAATCGGTTGACATAACGAGTGATATTTTAACTTGCAAGCAAAATATCAGTAAACTCAAGTCACACTCAACAGCATCATTTGAGGCTAAATTAGAATTAGCCGTACTGTATAGGCAAGCTGGTGATTTAGCCTTAGCAAACTCAGAGCTTGAGCAACTACTTAGCCAAAGTTTAAGTATTTCACAGCAATATCATGTAACGCGACAACTTGGTATTAATGCATACAGGCAAAGAGGCTATATTCAATCTCTTACTTATTTTCATAAAACACAAAGGCTTGCTACGCAGTTAAAAAACTTAAGTTATGAAGGTCAAACATCGAATGATCTTGCTAATGTATATCAAGCGCTTGGAGATTTAGACACCGCTTTAACTTTATTTTTAAACAGTTACGACATTGCTAAGCAATTAAACGACTTAAAACGCCAAGCCGTTACTTTAAATAATTTAGGTAATATATCACGAGACATTAATCAATTAGATGATGCTATCGTGTCATTTCGACAAGCGCATTTACTGCATACCCAACTAGGCAATCAAACAAAGGCAAACCATACGCTGATAAGCTTAGCTGAAGTGTTTTTTAAAAAGTTACAGTTTGATAAAGCTATAAACCTTATAAACACAACGCTCACGCAATTAAATAATAGTGGTGCGCATACTCAAGCTTCACGTGCCTACTTACTACTCGCTGAAATCGCTTTAGCTCAAAATAAACTTAATGAGGCACAAAAATGGCTAGCAACACAAAAACGTACCCGTAGCCTTATTCAAAATGATAAAGTCGACCAACGGGCGCTATTAATAGAAGCAAAACTAAAACAACTAGAAGGTAATGACACTGAAGCACAAGTGTTATTAAAACAAGGGTTAGCCGAAAACCACAATCAAAACAGCCAACTAACAGAGTTATTTTACATCGCACTCGCTCAGTCACAACAGCAATCAAAACAATACCGTGATGCGCTAATTACGCTTGAAGATTACAATACAATGTTACGCCAAAATAGAGCTGATACGGCCAACCTATACCAGCTACGCTTGAAGCAAGCCGATATTCTCCCAAATAAGCCACAACATAACTATTTAACCCTTTATAATATATTAGCGGTATTTAGTGCTTTTATAGCAGGAGTGCTGCTCAGCTATAAATATTTAGCACAAACAAGAAAACCTCTAAATACAGTGAATAACGCCATCCCCAACGAAGCTACCGACACGGAGCAAGACACTCGCCAATTAATTGTAGAAGTTATGACGCTATCGCTGAGTATTTGGGAACAAACAAGTTCAAAAACGAGAATTGAGCTAGCTGAAGAAAGTAAAATGTGGAAAGTAAACATTGACGATGGTCGGCTGCGAGTGCGAACCTTAGAGCGCTATTTAGCGCTTAAAACACTACCTAAAAAACCACGTTGGCGTAATATAATAAAAACCGCACAATATGTTATTAACCACTGCAACGAAGAACATGAAGATGTACATAAACTAAAGCAACAAACACAAAAGCTGGAAGTACTTGCTAAAACCTACCCTCACTATTTAACCTGAACTCTGGTTACTTAACCTGAATCAGAATTAAAAAGCACAAGGTATCACCTATATCACCTCGTGCTACGGTTTTAACTATTTTACTGTATCACAGATATAACACGATAATGTAACGCCCATGTTAGCTTTATATTTCTGGTGATGCTCGACTCCTTTAAATTCATAAGGGCCTTCAAAACGAGTAAATATTTGCATATCTGAGTTTAATGTATTGTCAAAATGCATCATATTTGAGTGTAACGACTCACACATATTTTTACCCATATCATAAGCTAAGCGCCAATCATCAAACTGACCACAATCTAACATCGGGCTTTCTCGACCTGATGCAGAAAATCTTTTTTCAGTACATCCACTACTTGTATCACTTTTCAAAAATGAAAAAGTTCCTGTCGATATTTTCATCGAAGCGAGCAATATTGTTTGCTTTTTAGGGCAGTTTTGCGCGTTAACTTGAAGTTCTTCTTGCAGCATTTTTGCACTATGAGCATGCGCAAAGGTTGTTAGTAACAGACTTGATATTAAAATTGTATATTTCATTATATTTACCTCCATATATTTACTTAATCCTATTGTTGATGCTGTATTAACATACCTATTAAATACAAAACCAACTCAAAAAGTGTGCATCAAAGAGAGGTAAATCACACTTACAATCGTGGGGCAATTGGGTAAAAACGGGTAAATTTATTTTTAAGTTATTGTATTTATTTATATAAAAAATTATTCAACTAAAAAATAATGCCCGGCATGTTTACACCCCCTTACTTTTCTCACTTTTACCTAACTCGCCCCATGCTGACCCTGCTAATTCCTTTCGTGATGAAAATAAACAAGCAATATAAAAGGGCACATTATTTGTGCTTATTTATTATTTATGGAGGAATAAAAATGAAACGTACATTAATGACACCACTAGCTTTAGGCTCTCTTGTATATATGGCAATCATAAGTACCACTGCATTTGCAGGTACTGTTGAAAATACCAACCACCGTACTACTGCTTTAGAAAATGATTATGGTGCAATGGCACCTGCTCAAGTTAGCAAACAAACTTGGCAGACTATTTCAGCGTGGTCTACTGACTCGCTTTCTTTGCTTGATTTTATGGCTGAAAACGATGAAGAAGCGGTACTCAATCATTATATTGAAAAACTAACAGCAACTTATCAGGCCGAAGAAATCTTAAGCCAAATAAAAGAGATAGACGTAAATGCGCTTAATTTATGGTCTACGGTGCTTGCTGATCACTCACCAGAGAACAGCTATTACCTTGCGCGCTACCTTATACAGTATAAGCCGGCTCTTTTTAAGCAATGGTTAACAATGCAAAAAATGCTTTCGTTAGCTGAGTTTGTCGAAATAAACAATCCACGATTATTTGAAGCTTGGTTTGAAAATTACGCAGCTCCTAAGAAAAAAGGGCTCTCTGTTTTAAGCTATAACAAGGAAATGGATCCAACTACTTATAATGAAATTAAAGAGTTATTAAATAAAGATGCGAAGGGTGGTCCAAAGTCAGCCTGTGCCTGCCAAATGGTAGTGCCAAATACAGGTTCTGGTACTGTGGTAACAAATTACCCTTCAACCCCATCATCACCTGCACCTGAAACGTCTAGTGACAATAAAGGAATGTCTAAACACGGACTTAACTTTACCAGTACAGCTTACGGCGCATTTCATTCAGGCGATGGTGAGCGTTGGTCAAAACATAAAGCGTATGGCTACGATAACACAATAAGTCATAACTCTACTGAGTTTTCGGTAAAAATGCTGTGTGCCGATAAAGCGGGTTTTGATTGTAATCAAAGTAATTCATGTTCAGGAAACTTAGAAGTTAGAGGTACTTATGCCTCGCGCTTCCATGTAAAAGGGACCGCAAAGCAAATTTGGTCAAAAGCCACTAATGCACACTCTGCCGATGGCGCAAAGTTTGCCGTTGATTTACCTGGTTCTGCTCCTGAGATTGTATTGTTTAATAAAGCCGGTGGTGCAGCAATGAGCTTTAACACTGGATGGGATATTAACTCGGTGCTGGGCACTATAAAAGCAGCTTTAGGTATTACTGCTGCAATAGTGAATGACAATGCGGGTAGCTTACTAGATGCACAACTTGCCAGTGATTTAATTACTAATATTGCAGGCATAATTACCCGTTCAGGTAACGAAGCAAGCGTAAATTCGACAATGCGAGCTCGATTTGATTCATCTGACGTAAGTCCATTTTTGTTGCAACCCAACGAAGTTTACCACTTCACGCTCGACTCAGAAGCCCATGTTAAAGCAAGAGGTTATGGCGGTTATTCTGATAGTCATTTTGAGTTTGGTAGCTCTGGCGCTGTAATGTATGCCGCTAACCACTTTACTTGTGGCCCAAATGTTACCGCCCCCATGCCTACCGGTTTATGGTTTTATGCCAGCCAGTCAGGTCCTGATAACACCGCTTCTCTTCGTAGTGATGTAGAAAATTGGCTATCTATTCAGCTCAATCAGGGTGTTAATGCTTCGCAGCAGCAAGGGGTTGTATATTAAGCACTGCAATCGAACTTATAAAGGGTAGGTGCTTCCTACCCTCTTTTGTATGTTTAAAGCAAAGGAATCATCATGAAAAAACTACTTAAATTTTTTATCACTACACTTACAATAACAGTAAGTATGCATTGTGCTGCTATAACAAAACAATTTGATACAAGCACACTACCCGTACTATTTTATGCAAACCAAGAGAGCTATTTGGCTCAAACACCTTGGTTTAATTTTGCGTATCAGCAACGTAAAATACAACTACAAACTTGTAAAGAAGAAGCGTGTGTTCAACGTTTACAATTTTTAGAACTCCAAGAGGGCGATCAAAGCCATCAACATAATAATGGCTCCGCCTTTTTAGGTAACGCCGATAAAACACACACTTCAAACACTTACTCAAAGCTCAGGTTAGGCCAAAGTAATCACAATACGTTGCATGTTAGCGGTAACCAACGGCGCATTCTTTTTTCTTTTGAAATCAATGAAAGAGGCACTCCACTTCAATTTAAATTTGAAGACGAACAGGACTCTTTCACCTCAAAAAATCAACAAGCGCTTATTCGCTCATCTAAGTTATGTATATCAAAGTGTGAAACAACATGGCAGGCATTCAGTGTAGATAAGGAGGGTCAATACACTCCAATAACTTTCCATCAGCAGGCGCAAGATCAATGGGTTGTAAAAGAATTAGATAACACTATTAGAATTGAATTAACCGCTTTATTTGGTCAATATTCGGCGCCTTTACATCAGTATCACAACGAGGAAGTGTCGTTTTCAAGCTATCAAATAAATGACAAAGCACTTATAAATACACAGAGTCATGATCAACAAAACCAATATATTTTTGAGCAAACAAAAGTAATTGGTTTAAGTGGGCACACATGGGTTTTGCAGCAAGGCAATACACTGCAATTGACCGATAACCACGCTAGCATTTTAAAAACTCGCAAACTATCAACTTGGCATATAAACAAATTGCTAAATAGCTATATATCAAAGCATCGTGTTTATTTGTTAGCCCAAGTAAATGAGCAATATCAAACCCCACCTGCAAAGCAAACCGTGATAGCCCAATACCCAAAGGAAACGCAAAGCAAAATGCGCCCCGTGGTACTCTATGAGTTCGATTTAGCGCTTAACTTAATATCTAGCACCACACTCTATTTGCCTGAAAGTGAACTACCGTATGCACAAATAACACTTCAATCGTGGGGAGTATTAGTAGGCACAGGTGAAGCCGCTGCTGCATCGGTTAATCACACTTATCAAAGCAACCAGTCATCTGCAAATATGGCAAACTGCCCGATGATAAATGACGGTTATGGTTATGGCTTATTATGCTGGAAAGCATTAAACAACCCAGCTATAAATTATACACCGAGTGCAGCTAGTAGCATGATCCCAGTAACGGTTGTCGACAATACAACGCCAAGCCTACTTAACCAGCTGGAGGCAAACCAACATGGAATAATATTCGATAATAGCGGCACTCCTGTTGACCCTGGCGGCTCATGGACACATGCAGATAACGTTGCAATAAACAAAGAAGACTTAGGCCTATCAATTGCAATGTATCATCAACGTTGGCATTCACCTGTCGCGGCAAATATTATTTTCCCCGCAGGTAGCTCTTCTCGTCCTGTTATGTTTAGAGCTGTAGAATATTCTGCAGCAAATACCAGCAACCTCCCACACAATGTGTGCAATCAATTTGCTGCCAGTTCTGGCTACCCTGAATACCAAGCCGCTGATGCATGTATGACGCAAGCAAACTTTGGCCTATTTAGTTTAGAAAGCCTGAAATTTGATCGCTGGCAAGGCGGTATCTACCATCCCGATCAAAGTGTAAGTGGCAATGATAATAGCTGGTTTCCGTGGTTTACTAATTTTGTTGGTGATCCTCCTGTCGAAGAAGCTTTTACAGCTGCAGCGGTCCATGAAATGGTGGCTCGTATGCGTATTAACGCTGCAAATATTGGAACTTTAATACAAGACTCATACATTGACGGGCATTTTTATACCCAAGCACATGTACCAGGGTATTATATTTCGTATCAATAAAATTTACGATACAGAAAAGGGTTAGTGCATTCACCAACCCTTTTTAACTTACGGAGCTTTATCTATTCATATCGTAATATCAACGATGGCCGTGTACTGGCGGCTTTAAAGGCAAGGCTTGCAACCGTAAGCCAAGTGATTGCAGCAACACTCAAAGCGGCAACCAGATAAACCCACAGCGCTTGATCAACACGCTCGTTAAAACCTTGCAACCAGTTATCCATTAGCCAATAAGCTAGAGGTAAAGCAATTGCCGCCGCTGCGAACACTATGATTAAAAACTCACGGGCAAGTAGATTAACTAAATTTAAACGGGTTGCGCCCAACACTTTTCGCATGGCTAATTGCTTTTGCTGACGTTTTGCTGCAAATGCCGCTAGTCCAAATAAACCTAAGCAACTCAAAAGCATCGCCAGCGCAGAGAAATTTCGAATAAGCACAAACAAGTCTTGCTCGACACGATAAACTTTGGCTAAATCTTGTTGCATTAGGCTAAATTGGGGTTCGACGGTTAAATTAAATTGTCTTAAAAGCTCTCGTAGCTGATTCAATAATTGAGGAAAGTTTGCTTGTTCGGTGCTTATCACCAATCTAATAGTTGATTGTGAGCTATACCCAGCTGAAAATGACACAGGCAGCCAGTCGTCTTTTGCCGAGCCCACTTTGATGTCTTTTACTACGCCCACAATGGTTGCATTGATATTGCGGTAGAGCCCTTGGACTTGCAGTCCTACTATCTCACCCACATTTTCATAGCCAGCACGTTTTGCCATTTGTTCGGTCACCAAAATGGCCATTGCCTGAGGCGTATCCTCGCCCTGCTGCGTATTTGACTCCTCATTGACATAGTGCAACCAATCGCTTTGAAATTGTGGTGAAAAATCTCGGCCAGCAAGTAGTGTCAGACCCAAGGTTTCCACGGCATGAAAACCTGTGCCAATAGTCGGTGGCAGTTCGCTTTCTTCATAGCCGTTTGGCCAACGGAAGTAAAAACTTTCAAGAATGCTGTCGGTTAAATCTGTGTCCGTGGTGGTCACTTGCATGACACCGGGCAGCGCACGGATCTCATTGAGTATCGCGTGCTCTTTTATCATCAATTGCTTGCTGCTTAAATCGTGTATCACAATGCGATCTGTCGCATCATAACCAACCGACAAGCTTTGCAAGAACTTTAACTGTTGCAAGCTCACTAACGTACAAACAATTAAAGCCATTGCCATGGCTGCTTGAAAGACTAACAAACCTTTACGCACCATCTGACCTGTTTGCAATTGCCCTGCAAGTAATCTTTTTAGCGGTGCGCGTGCCACACAAAAAGCCGGATAAGCACCAGATATAAAAGCCAATAAAGACACCACACCCAATATAGCTAGCAATTGTGACCAGCCCCAAACTAGCTGCAATGGTCGGTTTGCAAAGCTACTAAAACTTGGTAATAACATCTCAACCCAACACAACGCTAACACCGTAGCAAGGGTCACCATTAGCAAAGCTTCTAACAAAAATTGCAGAATTAATTGTCGCTTACTGGCCCCTAAGGTTTTGCGCATGGCAATTTCTTTGCTGCGGTAAAGCAATTGCGACACCGCAATATTGATGTAATTGGCTGCGGCAATGGTGAGTAATAAACCACTCAATATTAGGCTCAAGTTCACTAAAAGATCCGACCCTCCGGGTTTAAATTCAAAGGGAGAATGGGCTTTAAAATACACGTCTCGCATCGGCACTAAACGATACTCAAGTTGGCTATTCTTTAATTGGTATTTTTCAATAAGACGGCTTGCCAGCTGCTTTTCAATCTCTTTTAAATCAGCTCCTTGCTGAGTTTTTAGATAAATATAACTCGATATATCATTATGTTCGGTGAAATCAACAGACACTAAAGCATGAAACAAAAAGTGGCTGTTATCAGGTAAGTTATTAAAAACAGCACGCACAGTGACACTTTTCTCGCCCATCAATAAGGTTTGTTCGAACGCATTGCTAACACTGCCGAATAACCTTACAGCCTCACTTGCACTCAAGGCTATTTGATTGGGCTCTGAGAGCGCTTGTTCAAGATTGCCAGCCATCACATCAAGATGAATAAAATCACGTAAATTGGCTGAAGTGCCATATACATTTCGCAGCTTAAACGCTTGCCCAGCCACTTTAATATGATCAGTAAATAAATCACTATCGACCACATCTGCCAGCACCAATAAGTTGCTTACATCACTACGTGAAGACACTGTTTGCGCAATGCTGACAACCGTTAATGGGATCTCTTCTAAGCCCGGCACCTTTACATCAACATGCAAACGATAAACTTGCTGGTGATCGGGCTGCATTTCATCAAACGACAATTCATACTCTGCGAATAACGTCACTAACAGAGCTGCGGCAAGACCAATACTTAACCCAAAAACATTCAATAACGAATACAGCTTATATTGCTTAAATACTCGAAACGCTGTTGTTACATGTGATATCAACATACCTAACCTATAAGAGCTTGTTTTAAAACAAAAATGGCCTACCTGTTACTCCGATAGACCATGGTTTTGGTTAATAAATTTTACTTACTCATACCGTAACGTCAGCGAGGGCCTCGTACTGGCAGCTTTAAAGGCGAGGCTTGCAACCGTGAGCCAAGTGATCGCAGCAACACTCAGAGCGGCAATTAGATAAACCCACAGCGCTTGATCAACACGCTCGTTAAAATTAGCAAGCCAGTCATCCACCAGCCAATAGGTTATCGGGTATGCTATGGCTACACTCCCTAATACTAAAATTAAAAACTCTTTTGCTAGAAGATTCATAATGCTGATGCGTGACGCACCCAGTACTTTGCGTACAGCGACTTCTTTTTGGCGGCGAATTGTGGCAAATGAAGCTAAACCAAAAGTACCTAAACAGGTTAAGAACACTGCAAGGCCAGTGAATATAAGTACTACAAAAGAAACACGCTCATCACCTTTTAATACCGCTTTATAGTTTTCAGCTAGCAGGTTTATTTTTGGCTCATAAATATTAGATACTTCAGCTAAAGCTGTGATCACTGCTTGTTTTATAGCAGGGAGGTTTTGCACGTTCACAGTTAAAATCACTTCAGATACCGGTGCTAAATAGTTAAAGCCACATAAAAACATAATATTAGAATTAGCATCTTGCGCATTACCCACTTTTACATCTTTTACAACACCAACAACTCGCATATCCACATTACGCCCTGTATCTTTAATTGTTTGTCCAACAATATCAGCCACATTGCTATAACCTGCCTGCTTGGCAACGGTTTCTGTAATGATTGTACCCACCGTTGTAACCCCGTTTTCTCGCGTAGCCCAGTCTGAGGAAAACTCACGGCTAAAATCTCTGCCAGCAATAAGCGTAAGGCCTAGCCCTTTTACAACATCAAAACTAGAACCTATCACTGGGGTTATTCCACCTGAAGATTCACCATTGGGCCAAGTGGGCTGTAATGTATTGTTAATTGAAACAGTTAAACGGGTATCAATAATCGTTGCTTGCTCTACACCATCTATAGCCGTCAAGCGATTAATTAGTGCACTAGGCTGCTGCGTAAATACCGATTGCACAGGCAACTCTGAAACAACTAAGCGTTGCTGCGTTTGATAGCCTAAAGGAAGACTTTTTAAGTGAGATAATTGTTTTAATAACGTAACGGATGCAATGATCAAACCGATTGCTAATGAAGCTTGCAAGGTCAATAAGCATTTACGTACCCAAATGGCTGTATTACCGCGCTGTAAATCGCCACTTAACACTCGTTTTGCGCTAAATGATGAGATAAACAATGCCGGGTACAAACCTGCAAGTATGCCTACAGCAATAACAACAGCCATAATGCCCAAACCAAAGGCTGAGAAATAACTCACTACCAGTTCACGATCGACCAGCTGGTTAAAGCTTGGCAATAACAGTTCCACTAACACACAAGCAATAATCATCGACAGTAGAGCAACCAAAGTAGACTCAGCCAAAAACTGTGTAACTAACTGCAGCTTGCTTGCGCCAAGTGCTTTGCGCACCCCCACTTCTTTAGCGCGTTTTGCAGATTGCGCCACTGTCATATTGATAAAGTTAAAACCAGCAATCAAAATAAGTAACACGCTCAACCCTGCACAAATCGTTACAACTTGCTTTGCGCCGCCTGCTTTCATTTCAAATGGCGATTTTGCTGTTAAATGTAAGTCTAATAATGGGTGTAACTCAATGGCAATTTGACCCGCCATTTGCCCATTAAAGTACTGTTTAGAAAGTGTATCAGCGAGTGCTTTTGGATCTGCTTGCGGCGCTAAGCGCATATAAACATAACTGCTATTAACCATCAGGTTATTTGGATCATGTTTTACATATACGAGGTTTTTAAATGCAAAGTGAGTATTGCTTGGTAAATCCGCAAACACCGCCCGTACAGTATATTGCCCTTGCTCGTGTTGTAGCGTGTTACCAATAACATCCACTGCACCGAAAATACGCAGTGCTTCAGATTCACTTAACGCCAGGCTCCCTGGTGTACTCATTGCATTTTTTAAATCACCTGCCAATGTATTGATATTGATAAAGTTCTCAATATTGGGCGTTGCTCCATATAAATCATTAAGCTTAAAACCCTGATCCCGGTACTGCACATCAACCATGGCTTCTCTAGTCCACGATACCATAGTCAAACCAAACACTTCTTCTACTTGGCTATACTCCGTGGCTTTTGCTGCTTGAGAATAATTAAAAATAGGAATGACTGATAAGCCCAACTTTGAGAAATCTTGGCCTACACGGTAAACACGTTCAGCGTGTGGTTGCTGACTATCATAAGACAACTCGTTTTGTGCAAACAGTGCCACTAGAATAGCCGCGGCTAAGCCGATACTTAACCCTAAAAGGTTTAGTATAAAGTGCTGCTTTTGTTGCTTAAATGCCCGTAGAGCTGTCACTAAATAATTAATAAACATATTAAGCAACCTCAGCTACAGCTTGCTGCGCAATATTCGCTTTATCAAGCATTACTTGGCCATCAAGTAGGCGTACTAAGCGGTCTGCGTAATTACCCTCTTTATCAGAGTGCGTAACCATAATTACCGTGGTGCCCTCGCGGTTTAGTTCGCGGAGCATCGCCATCACTTCATCACCATTTTTAGAATCGAGGTTACCGGTTGGCTCATCGGCTAAAATTAGTTTAGGGTTAATTACTAATGCACGCGCTACTGCAACACGTTGCTGCTGACCACCCGATAACTGCTGAGGTAAATGCTCGCCGCGGTGATCAATACCCATGCGCTTTAAAATGGTTTCTACGCGTTGTTTGCGCTCACTTTTTGATATTTTTTGGTACTGCAATGGCAGCTCTACATTCTCAAATACGGTTAGCTCATCAATTAAGTTAAAGCTTTGAAATACAAAGCCAATTGATTCTTTACGTAGCTCTGCTAGTTGTTTTTCGCTATAGCCTGCAATGTCAGTTCCCGCAAAATCAAAGTTGCCTGTGGTTGGTGAATCAAGCATACCTAAAATCGACAGCAGGGTTGACTTACCACAGCCAGAAGGCCCCATAATCGCTAAAAAGTCACCTTCATTTACAGTTAAGTTGATATTGCTCAGCGCTGTTGTTTCAACATCTTGAGTACGAAATACGCGGCTTAAATTAGTTAATTTGATCATTATTATTTTCCTTAAAATTGTAGTTGCTGTGCTTTGTCAAAGTTGCTGTAGCTAGAGGTAATTACTTGATCCCCCGCGTTTAACCCTTCAAGCACTTCAAAATAGTGTTGATTCTTTTTGCCTAGGCGGATATCACGGCGCACTGCTCTATCACCGCCTTGCTCGATTACATAAACCCAGTTACCGCCCGAGTTGGTAAAAAAAGCCCCGCGTTTAAGCAGTAAGGCATTGTTATTGTCATCCCCTAGCATTAACTCAATATCAATGCTTTGACCGCGCTTAACAGCTTTAGTGTTACCGGGTAAGTCCACTTCTACTTGAAATTGTGACTGCTGTACGCGGCTATCAATTTTGCTTACTTTGGCGGTAATAGCGTCATCATCAAGTTCAATAATCACAGCCATATCGCGCTGCACTTGGTTTAAATAAAATTCATCCATGCGCACCACTAACTTATATTCATTAGGAATATCTATTTGGCCTAACCGCGCACCACTGTTTTTAGATTCGCCAATTTCCACATCAAGTTCGCTTAAATAACCCGATACTGGTGCTTTGATTAATAAGTTGTCGAGATTTCGACGCGCAAATTGCAGATTTTTTTCGAGCATTTTAGCGCTGTCTGACAACTGCGCCACTTGCACCTCACGGATTGAGTTTTCCTGTTTTTGGCGCTCAAGGGTGAGCTCTTTGCGGGCTTGGTAATAATTTAAATCTTCTTCTAGTTCGGCTAGTTGGTCTTGCGCTAATACGCCAATTTTAACCAAGGGTTTAGTTTGTTTTAAACGGCGGGTTAGGTGGGTAATTTTTAAGTCGATTTCTAATAAATCACGGCGTAAATTTAACCGGCTGGTTTCCATGGTCATTTGCGTATTGCGTAAAAAATTAAGTTGCTCAGTAACTTGTGCTTCACGGCTCATTACATCAAGTTGTAGATTAGTATTACTTAGGCGCACTAGCGGTTGGCCTTTTTCTACATACTCGCCCTGTTCAACTAAACGCTCTTCCACTTGACCGCCAGCGATAGTATCAAGATAAATACTGGTTTTTGGCACTACTTGACCGCGTAAGCTCAGTGCATCTTTAAAGGCGCCTTGTTTAACCGTACTAACAGTTAAACTGCTGCGCTCGATGTTTTGGCTACGGCCTGTATCACTGCTTTGCGTAAAACCATATGCAGCCGCAGCAACACCTAAAGTAAGAGCTGCAAAAGTAAATTTTTTAAAATACTTTTGCGTAAATGAGCGTTCTATTTTTTTGTCCATGTCGGCTACCTTGATACAGGTTTAATTTAACTAATTACCTATTGTTATTACAAAGCGTATGCCAACTTTAATTAACGAAATAAAATCAACTACTTAATTTCAAATTAAGTTTTTAAACTAATTATAGTGTCCGTTTATAGAACACTTTGTTATCTTATGAACGTCCATTTATGGACACTGTCCCCTTTTTGTTTTAGGCTAAATAAAACTCTATAAGAATAAAAAACATGAAACACACAGGCTCTCTTCTAATTGTTGATGACAACCCAGACATTCTCATTGCAGCACGTTTATTACTAAAACAGCATTATCAAAGTGTTAAAACCACAGACAATCCATTTGACATTGCAGGCATCATTAACGAGCAACGCAAACTCGAGCAGCCCGTTGACGTAATACTGCTTGATATGAACTTTACCCAAGACTCAATCAGTGGCAAAGAAGGCTTTTATTGGCTAAAAAAAATTATTGAACAAGACGCTAATATCGTTGTTTTATTAATGACCGCTTACGGCGACATTCAACTAGCCGTAGATGCAATTAAAGCGGGTGCCTCTGATTTTATTGCTAAGCCTTGGCAAAACGAGCAATTACTTGGCGCTGTGGCCGCCGCATTTTCACACGCCGAAGACAAACAGCAAGTCGGTAAATTAACGCGGCAAAAGCAAGGGTTAAACCAAGCCCTGAATACCCCCAGCTTTGAGTTTTTAGGTCAAAGCAATGCGATGCAGCAGGTGTTTAGTACTATAGAAAAAGCAGCACAAACTGATGCCAACATACTGATCACCGGTGAAAGTGGCACAGGCAAAGAGCTCACCGCGCATGCCATTCATCAAGCAAGTATGCGCCACAGCCAAACCTTTATGAGTTTAGATATGGGCGCAGTGGCGCAAAATTTATTTGAAAGCGAGCTATTCGGCCATAAAAAAGGCGCGTTTACCGATGCAAAAGCTGACAGAATTGGTAAATTTGAACTTGCCCAAGGCGGCAGTTTATTTTTAGATGAGCTGGGTAATTTACCCCTCGAACATCAAGCCAAATTACTGGCTGCACTACAAAATAGGCAAATAACACCCGTTGGCGGCAGCAAAGCGGTTGATATTGATATCCGCCTAATTTGCGCCACTAACGACAACCTTGATCAAGCTGTGAGTGAAGGGCGTTTTCGCCAAGATTTGTTATACCGAATAAACACCGTTGAAATTCGCCTACCTGCATTACGGGAGCGCAGCGATGACATTCCATTATTGGCTGATTACTACCTAAATCACTTTGCGCAAAAATATAAACGAGACTTAACCATTAGCGATCATGATATGACATTACTTTGCCAGTATTCATGGCCAGGCAATGTGCGAGAACTTGCCCACGCAATAGAGCGCGCCGTTATTTTAACTGAAGATGATACACTCGATATAACCTCAGTTGTGGGTAATAGCGCAGCACCTAGCACTCATTCTGCGAGTCAAAGTACAGAGGATATAAACAATCAGCTACAGTACGACACCTTTGATTTAGAAACACTCGAGCAACGCACTGTACGAGCCGCACTTAAGCACCATCAAGGTAATGTGAGTCATGCAGCCAAAGCACTTGGGTTAACTCGCGGTGCCATGTACCGCCGCCTTGAAAAGTACGGGCTATAATCATGCGAGCTAATTTATTGCTTTCATTTAATATTATTGCACTTATAAGTATAAGTGCGTTGCTTAGCTATGTATTGCAAAAGCATGGTTTTTCAGCGACGACATTGTTAATAATGCTAGTTGCAACGGCATTAATAGCGCATATTTTTACGCTGTTTAAGCGCCAACAAAAACAGGCTGAAATGGTCATTCGCGCCCTTGCCAATGGCGACAGCACCTTGGGCCTTGGCCAGCAGCACCCAATGCTTAAGCAATTTGAGCAAGTAAAAACACAAATGCAAACAGCGCGCTTTAATGCCGAGCAGCAAGCGCAGTTTTTACAAGCTTTGCTCATCCATGTTGATTTAGCTGTTATGGTATGTGATGACAATGGTAAGGTGATTGAATCAAACCCAGCCGTTAGTAAATTACTGGGGAAAAGTTTCCAGCATTTACATGAGCTAGGAGCCGTAGGTGAGTTAATTTTAAACGCCAGTAATAACCTGCGCAGCACCACCTACTGGCAAAATGGCGAGCAGCACGACACCCTTTCAATTCAACTGAGTATCGCCGAAATACAAGGTAAAGTTCGCCGCGTAGTGAGCTTACAATCTATTCATGACCAGTTACAACTTAAAGAACAACAAGCGTATAAACGCTTAACTAAAGTACTCACTCACGAAATTGCCAACTCTATTACGCCACTATCATCACTAGCTGATACCTGCAGTAATTTGCTCCCACAAGAGTTATGTTTTGATGAGCTTGAAGATAAACAAGACTTACAGCTTGCGCTAAGCACGTTAGCATCAAGGACAGCTCATTTAGGGGGTTTTATTGCTCGTTTTCGCCAAGTAAGTAGCTTACCTAAGCCCAATTTAGCGCCTGAAAATTTATCCGACATGCTAGCGCGTATTGTCGCCTTACATCAACAACAAGCCCGTGAACTGCAAATAGATATAGAGCTTACAATTCAAAGCCAGCAATTAGTGATGCTAGACAGCAGTCAAATAGAGCAGGTATTAGTAAACTTAATAAAAAATGCACTTGAAGTACTAAAGAGTAGCCAAAAGTACAGCGCTGAGAATGCCGTTCAACCAACGATTGAAATCAGCTTGGCGCAAAACACTAGCCAACAACTTTATGTTGAAATCAGCGACAACGGCCCAGGCATCAGCGAACATGTGGTGGATATGATCTTCGTGCCATTTTTTACCACCAAGCAACAAGGCTCCGGCATTGGCCTTAGCCTCTCCCGGCAAATCATGCTAAACCACGGCGGTGATTTAATTTATATACAAAAGCCACAAGGCGCATGTTTTAGGTGTGTGTTTGGTTAAGTGTAAAACACCATTTAAGATGACTACTTATTAGAATTGGCATTTTCGCGCTAAAGCACAACCTACATAATTGCACAGCCTATCTCGTAGATCGTCATTTATGGCGATAGTTAACTTGTATTGAGCTAGCCTTTAATTCCTAATTCAACCCTTAACTGCTCAATATCTTTATGTTGCTCAAAATACTGCACAACAGCTTGAATCTGTTGTTGCTTTATACCTTCAAAATTATCGGATAGATAATCGTTAATCTCTCTAAAGGCCCATTCTAATTCCATTTCCGTTGGGATTTTGGTTAAGGCAGTAAACACCTCTTCAATCGTTTTGTCGTCAAGCAAAAAGCGGATAAACTGCATTACGGCTAAGTTTTCAGGGCTCTCTGAGTATTTTTCTACCTCTGCAACACGAGTAATAACTTGTTCTGGCGTTTCATAAAGTAATGCTTGTTCTGCAATATTGGCTTTTGAATTAGCTATGATTTTTTTAATCTCACTGTTTTCTGAGTTATGAAATGCTTCAAGTAACATTGAATGCGATTTTAGAGCTGTGAGGAAGTCTTTGTTCAGACCATATATAGCACTCTGGCTACACATCGCTTCAGCCACCTGAATTTGAACCTCTTCATTCGCTGAACCTTTGAACTGCTCAATCAAGGTTGCGTAGCTTCTGAGCTCATTATCAAGTTTGCCTTGCTGACCATAAGCAACGCCTTGGTTATACATCGCCATAGTCACTTGAATTTGAACCTCTTCATTCGCTGAGCTTTTGAACTGCTCAATCAAGGTTGCGTAGCTTCTGATCTCATTATCAGGTTTGCCTTGCTGACCATAAGCAATGCCTTGGTTAATCATTGCCTTAGCCACTTGAATTTGAATCTCTTCATTCGATGAGTCTTTGAACTGCTCAATCAAAGCTTCATAGCTGTTGAGCTCGTCATCTGGCCTGGCTAGTCTTCCATGAGTAATACCTTGGTTCATCAGTGTGACAGCATAAAGTTCTGGCTCTTCTTTTTGATCTAATAACTGCAATACTTTTGCCCAAGCTTTTAACGCCTCATCATATTCATGCTTTTCAAATGCACTTAAACCAACTTTAAACCAATTTTTAGCTGAAGCCCTTGTAGGAGATTTGCTGTGTTTACTTAAACCTTTACCTGTTTCCCCTTTATTTGAGGTAATAATTCTTTTACTTTCTTCTATTAGATCACGCTCAATTTTATTTAGTGCAGCACTCGCTTCTGTTGCTAACTTTTCGGCTCGCTCTTTTAGCTCAAGGCTCACCTTTTCGAGCTCAACTTTGGTCTCTGAAATTAATTTACCTTTATTATCTAATAACCATTTTTCCATATGACTTTCTGAGGCTGTATTAGCAACCTGCTTGGCTTCGGTTACAGCTCTGTTTTTTGCGTTAAAGCCGAGCCCGACTGCTGCAACCGTGATTATCAAACCAAAAAGAGTGAATATCGATCCCCAAATATTAGTATTACTTGCAATATCACTTATCCGCCCATCAACCCCACTCATTTGATTAGTTTGCAGCTTTTCTTGCGTTTCGAGTTTAGCTTGTAAGTTAGCAAGTTGAGCTTTGAGTGCTTGCTGCGCGGCTTCTAAGGTCTTAAAATCATTACCAAGTAATTTTTGCTGCTGTAGCTTTTCATCTAGTCGAACAAGCTGGCTTTGCATACGAAACAATTGCTGATACATCAAATCTTGGCTATTTTGCGTATTAGCTATAATAGGAGCAGAATTTACAGGCGTTGAATTAGGTGCTGTTGTAGCAAAAGCTACGCTAGGCAACCCACATAAAAAAACAAGCAGTAATAAAAAACGCATCAATCATCCCTAAAATAAGTTTGCTTTGCCAAAGTTGTAGTTATAACCACATAGTAGGCTTGTTAATCTAACCGAGTTTTGTAGCACATACCACCTAAAACCAACCATTTATAACATATTCTAAATTATATTTTTGATGCTAAACCAACCTAAAGATCAGCGGGCTTACCAATATAAGTCCGCAATAAAAGCCAGCTCTAACTTGCCATGCTTTATATTTACCTGTGACTTTAATCCCTAAGAATGGGCTTAATAAGTCGATACGGCGCGCAGCAAGAAACACCAGCCAACAAATAATGAAAGTGAGGCTGAGTATAAGCAATGGCTCCACAAAACCACCTAATTGCAGCTTCGACAAATAAAACGCAAGGCCAATAATTACACTTTGATGCAATAAATAAAAAGGGAATACTGCACCGTTTAATAAAGCCAGTTTAGGGTGATCGTGATTCAAAAAACGTTGTGCTAGTGCCAGCATTAACAACACGCCCATTAATCGTTGCGCAGTATACAGCATATCCATGCTGGTAATTTGCCATTGGCTAGCAGCAGGGTTTTGCCAAATCGTGTTGTAACACAGCACAACAACTATATAACCTAACGTAAATACCACGAATAGCACTCGCCAATGGCGAAGTAGCTGACTATAAAATGAAGGCTGCCACGCAAGCAAGTAACCGTAAAGTAAGAACAGCGCGCCCATGGGGTATCGGAAAGTATCACTCGGCCAGCTCAGTTTTAAAATACACAGCGGCAATAGCAATACAATAAAAATAGTCAATAACGAGCGCCCACATAAACGCGTGATTATTGTATGCACAGTAGCGTGATGAAGCAGCGGCATTGCTAGCACCAGCAATAAAGTAAATTGCCATAACGAACGTAAGTACCAAAGGTGATTCACATCGACATGAGGCCAAATCCCTGCTTGATAGCGCTCGAATAAAGGGTTGGTTAAATCAAAGAACTGGCTGTAAAACTGCCAAAAGCCCATAGCTAAACTGGCTTCTTGGCTCATTTGCGCATAAAGCTGAATAGGCACAATAAACCAAATGCCAAACAATAAAGGCAGTAATATTTTTACACTTCGTGTAGTTAAAAACATACCTAGACTAAAGCGCGCAACAATAAAGCGCAGCGCCACACCTGAAATAAACCAAATTAATCCCATCCGCCATGGCGACAATAAAAGCATGATGTTTTCAATACTGCTGGATAAGTACTGACTTTTAAAATGAAAGCCCCAATTTTCACTGTATAACATGCCGGTGTGGTAAAAAATTAATAAGCCAAAGGCAAGTACTCTCAGCCAATCTAAATCATAACGGCGAGATGGTAACTCTTCGCCTTGGTTAAACACATTTAACCAAGGTTTTAATAGCGTACGTGTTGTATTTTTAATGACTATTTTAAGATTCATAGGAGATTTAACTTACGATTAATTAATAACAACTATGGACAACACACTGCGTTAAACAATCACAAAAGGCTGATAAAACAGCCAGTAGGGATAAACGGTGGATATCAGGGATGATAAATTTGGTGTTCTACCACTCTCTTGCTAGTCTAATTACGGTCTTTTAAAGAGTAACAATAATAATGATCACTTTAACGCACTTTCAACGCCACCAAACTTGGTACGCTGCTTTATTTTTATGTAGTTATATTTTTATAAACAACACTATAAATGCCAGCTCAAACATTATGGAAGCCCAGCGTGATGGCCCACTTCCTTTTATGCTTTGGGAGCCGTTTGTATGGGAGTATTCGAGCGCTATTGGTACTTTATTGTTGTTTCCCGCTTTAGTTTGGCTATTACAAACCCAGCCTTTTAATTGGCAAAAAATCCCCCGCTCATTACTCATTTACTTATTCGCGAGCGTTATTTTTTCGTTGTTACATGTAGGGATCATGGTCGCTATTCGCAAACTCATTTACATCGTACAAGGTATGCAATATAACTTTGGATTAGTGTGGTTTGAGTTACTTTATGAATATCGAAAAGACTTATGGGGGTTTTTATTTCTAATTGTTGTTATTAAAACTTATCAATATATTGTGAGTCAATTAACAGGGGAAGCCGCCCCTATTTCACAAGGTGAAGACACACCTCAAAACGCTAATTTAGATCGACTACTTGTTAAAAAACTAGGTAAAGAGTTTATTGTCCGCGTAGCACACATAGACTGGCTTGAATCCAGTGGCAATTATGTGAATTTACACATAGGCGAGCGAATTTACCCATTACGCGCCACTATGACTCAATTGAGTGAACAGCTTGAGCAACAGGGATTCTGCCGCATTCATCGCTCATATGCCGTTCGGTTAGATGTGATTGAATCAATCACGCCACTACCGAGCGGGGACAGTGAAGTAAAACTTACAACCGGCAAAGTACTAAACTTATCGCGTCGCTATAAAGAGCAATTTAAGGGACGAATTAATTCATCTGCCGCTCACTTTTAAATCACTCTATGTTAAGCTTACCTGCTTTAGGTTAGCCACATTTATATTTTCGGAGTAGCGTAGTACGTGTTCTCAAATCGATTTATCCGCATTTTGCCATTAGTGTTTATTTTATCCGGCTGTGAAACCACACCCGATACACCAACATCACCCCCTGAAATTAAGGCTAACCCCAAAACAATTGTTAGTGAACAGCGCGAAGATATTACACAAATAGCGCCACTCACCACAAAAGAACCTGATGATGTATGGCAACGTATTAGGGCACAGCTGTCATTTGCTAATTCTAGCCACCCTGCGGTGCAAAAGCGTATTGCCTGGTATTTAACGCATCCAAATTACATGGATGAAATTAGCCGCCGTGCTGAGCCTTATCTTTACCATATTGTTAGTGAAGTTGAAAAACGCAGGCTGCCCATTGAGCTGGCATTAATGCCGTTGATTGAAAGTGACTTTGATGCCAGTGCGTACTCGCATAAACATGCCTCTGGCTTATGGCAACTAACGCCTGCTATTGCTAAGTATTTTAACGTAAAAATCTCACCTTGGTATGACGGACGCCAAGACGTAATAGACAGTACCCGAGCTGCACTGGATTTTATGGAATATTTACACAAGCGCTTTGATGGCGATTGGTATCATGCAATTGCAGCTTATAACGTAGGTGAAGGCCGTGTACAAAGAGCCATCAGAAATAATAAAAAGCAGGGTAAGCCCACTGATTTTTTTAATTTAAAACTCCCCAAGCAAACAAGCCAATATGTTCCTAAGTTACTTGCTGCTGCCCAACTACTCAAAAGCCAAAAAATGGTATTTCCGATAATAGCAAACAAGAATACCATTGCGGTAATACCGGTTTCAGGATCAGTTATCATAAATAACAAAGAAAGATGGCAACGACTAGAATCATTAAATTACGGTGTGATCCGCTTTCCAGCAATTATTGATGCGCCTCATATCGTTGTTCTTGCCGATGAGCAAATAGAGTTTGAAGCAATGCTCGCAAATCAAAAAATTAATGATTACAGTCAATGGCAACAATACACTATTCAATCTGGCGATAGCCTTAGTGTCATAGCTAAACGCTATGCAATAACGGTTAGTCAGTTAAAGGCTTTTAATAATCTAAAAAGCAATCGTATTCGCGTAGGAGAAAAGCTGATACTCCCTATACTTGCAGATCAAGAAATCGAGCATAAAGTTAAATCAGGTGAAAGTTTATGGAAAATCGCTAAGTATTACAAAGTCAGTATTAATAAACTAAAACAATGGAATAACCTTTCGAACGACCACTTAAAAATAGGTAGAAAGCTCACTATATTCTTGTCTAATAGCTAACGACCTCGCTGATTATTAAATATATGGACTGATGACTTTATCAGACCATATACCCTTCGAAAGACCTAAATTTAGATTCGAGCTTGCACGTATTTGGCGTCGGCGCGCTGCTTCGTTGCGACAGCGCAGTAGTATGTAGTGATGCCCACACAGCTAGATAATCACACATTTTTTAATGGGTTGAATTGGACTCTGAGGCAGCCAGTGCGTTATTTTGCACATGGGTTCAGTAATACTCAACCACGCTACGGTTGACTGGTTAACGCTGTGCAGCTGACGGCTGATAGCTGATATTTTCACTTTCCTGCAGACGTAAAAAAGCCCGACTCTTTCGAATCGGGCTTTCTTGTATTTGGAGTCGGTGCGCTACGCAGTAGAATGACCTACTTTCACATAACAAATGGGATACTATCATTGTGTCGGGGCGGCCTTCCGCGGGGCTCGCCTTCGAGCTGTTTCACTTGATGTATAGGAATACGAATGCCGTGGAGCACAGGATGTGCAAGAGCGGCCACTACTGAGTTCGGCATGGGGTCTTGGCTATTTTTATTAAATCCCAAACAGCAAAAAACCCGCTACATTGCTGTAACGGGTTTCTCTTAATTGGAGCCTGGTAATGACCTACTTTCACATAACAAATGCTACACTATCATCGGCGCTGTTTCGTTTCACTACTGAGTTCGGCATGGGGTCAGGTGGGTCCAAAACGCTATTGTCACCAAGCAAATTTGGTTGTCAGTCCGTATTACTACGCACTAACTAAAATTTGGAATTCTGATAATAAAAGTTTTCAGTAATCTACTTTAGTCTATTAACTTCTTCGCTTGTTTCACTATCACATAAAACGCGTTTGGCGTTGTATGGTTAAGCCTCACGGGTAATTAGTACAAGTTAGCTTAATGGCTCACACCACTTCCACATCTTGCCTATCAACGTTGTAGTCTTCAACGGCCCTTCAGAGACTTTAAAAGTCTAGTGAGAACTCATCTCGAGGCCTGCTTCGCGCTTAGATGCTTTCAGCGCTTATCAGTTCCGAACGTAGCTACCGGGCAATGCCATTGGCATGACAACCCGAACACCAGCGGTTCGTTCACTCCGGTCCTCTCGTACTAGGAGCAACCCCTCTCAATTCTCAAACGCCCACGGCAGATAGGGACCGAACTGTCTCACGACGTTCTAAACCCAGCTCGCGTACCACTTTAAATGGCGAACAGCCATACCCTTGGGACCGACTTCAGCCCCAGGATGTGATGAGCCGACATCGAGGTGCCAAACACCGCCGTCGATATGAACTCTTGGGCGGTATCAGCCTGTTATCCCCGGAGTACCTTTTATCCGTTGAGCGATGGCCCTTCCATTCAGAACCACCGGATCACTATGACCTACTTTCGTACCTGCTCGACGTGTCTGTCTCGCAGTTAAGCTGGCTTCTACCATTACACTAACCGTACGATGTCCGACCGTACTTAGCCAACCTTCGTGCTCCTCCGTTACTCTTTGGGAGGAGACCGCCCCAGTCAAACTACCCACCAGGCACTGTCCGTAACCCCGATTCAGGGGCCAACGTTAGAACATCAAAACTACAAGGGTGGTATTTCAAGGACGACTCCACAAAAACTAGCGTCTCTGCTTCTAAGTCTCCCACCTATCCTACACATGTAGGTTCAATGTTCAGTGCCAAGCTGTAGTAAAGGTTCACGGGGTCTTTCCGGCTAGCCGCGGGTACACAGCATCTTCACTGCGATTTCAATTTCACTGAGTCTCGGGTGGAGACAGCGTGGCCATGGTTACACCATTCGTGCAGGTCGGAACTTACCCGACAAGGAATTTCGCTACCTTAGGACCGTTATAGTTACGGCCGCCGTTTACCGGGGCTTCGATCAAGAGCTTCTCCGAAGATAACCCCATCAATTAACCTTCCGGCACCGGGCAGGTGTCACACCGTATACGTCATCTTGCGATTTTGCACAGTGCTGTGTTTTTAATAAACAGTCCCAGCCACCTGGTCACTGCGGCTCCAATCAGCTTAGAGAGCAAGTCTCATCACCAATCGGAGCGTACCTTCTCCCGAAGTTACGGTACGATTTTGCCTAGTTCCTTCACCCGAGTTCTCTCAAGCGCCTTAGTATTCTCTACCTGACCACCTGTGTCGGTTTGGGGTACGATTCGGTATAATCTGAAGCTTAGAGGCTTTTCCTGGAAGTATGGCATCAGCAACTTCATCACCGTGGTGACTCGTCTCGTGTCTCAGCCTAACAGCAACCCGGATTTACCTAAGTCGCTAGCCTACACACTTTCACATGGACTACCATCGCCATGCTTGCTTAGCCTGCTCCGTCCCCCCATCGCAATTATACCAAGTACGGAAATATTAATCCGTTTCCCATCGACTACGCCTTTCGGCCTCGCCTTAGGGGTCGACTTACCCTACCCTGATTAACATGGGATAGGAACCCTTGGTCTTCCGGCGTGCGGGTTTTTCACCCGCATTATCGTTACTCATGTCAGCATTCGCACTTCTGATACGTCCAGCATACCTCCCGGTACACCTTCAACCGCTTACAGAACGCTCCCCTACCACTCAGAATAAATTCTGAATCCGCAGCTTCGGTGCATAGTTTAGCCCCGTTACATCTTCCGCGCAGACCGACTCGACCAGTGAGCTATTACGCTTTCTTTAAAGGATGGCTGCTTCTAAGCCAACCTCCTGGCTGTCTGGGCCTTTCCACATCGTTTCCCACTTAACTATGACTTTGGGACCTTAGCTGGCGGTCTGGGTTGTTTCCCTCTTCACGACGGACGTTAGCACCCGCCGTGTGTCTCCCGGATATTACTTTACGGTATTCGGAGTTTGCAAAGGGTTGGTAAGTCGGGATGACCCCCTAGCCTTAACAGTGCTCTACCCCCGTAAGTATTCGTCCGAGGCTCTACCTAAATAGATTTCGGGGAGAACCAGCTATCTCCCGGTTTGATTAGCCTTTCACTCCTAACCACAGGTCATCCCCTAACTTTTCAACGTTAGTGGGTTCGGTCCTCCAGTTGATGTTACTCAACCTTCAACCTGCCCATGGCTAGATCACCGGGTTTCGGGTCTATACCTTGCAACTATTCGCCCAGTTAAGACTCGGTTTCCCTACGGCTACCCTAATCGGTTAACCTCGCTACAAAATATAAGTCGCTGACCCATTATACAAAAGGTACGCAGTCACCCTCGAGGGGCTCCTACTGCTTGTACGTACACGGTTTCAGGTTCTATTTCACTCCCCTCACAGGGGTTCTTTTCGCCTTTCCCTCACGGTACTGGTTCACTATCGGTCAGTTGGGAGTATTTAGCCTTAGATGATGGTCCACCTATATTCAGTCAAAGTTTCACGTGCTCCGACCTACTCGATTTCACTTAAAATGCGTTTTCATGTACGGGACTATCACCCTGTATCGTGGCACTTTCCAGAGCCTTCCATTAACACATAATAAGCTTAAGGGCTGTTCCGATTTCGCTCGCCGCTACTATCGGAATCTCGGTTGATTTCTTTTCCTACGGGTACTTAGATGTTTCAGTTCTCCGCGTTCGCCTCGTTAACCTATGTATTCAGTTAACGATACCTGCAAGCAGGTGGGTTTCCCCATTCGGAAATCCTAGTCTCAAGTGCTTTTTACTAGCTTGACTAGGCTTATCGCAAGTTAATACGTCCTTCATCGCCTCCAACTGCCAAGGCATCCACCGTGTACGCTTAGTCACTTAACCATACAACCCAAACGGGTCTTTGTTTCGTGACAGTTTAACTTCGCCAGAAGTTAATATTGAATACTAAAGTAGATACCAATTAATCCGAGGATTAAATTGGCACTGAATGATACTGCTATCATTCTTTTTTACTTTTGAAAACTCTGTACAAATAACAATGTTATTCATACGAATTTTATTATCAGCTTTTCCAAATTTTTAAAGAGCAGAGAATCAAAAACTTCTCAAAATTAAACACACTCTATTCTCAGGTGATTGTGCTACCCGATAAAAGAATATTTATTTTTAAGAAGTAAAGTGGTGGAGCTAAGCAGGATCGAACTGCTGACCTCCTGCGTGCAAGGCAGGCGCTCTCCCAGCTGAGCTATAGCCCCACATATGCTGGTCTTACTGTTTGTGTACCGACTTATTTTTAATACAAGGCGTAAGTTAAGGCCGTTTAGTTCACTAAACAACGAAGCTTATAACGAAGTATTAAGAAGAAGTGGTGGGTCTGAGTAGATTTGAACTACCGACCTCACCCTTATCAGGGGTGCGCTCTAACCAGCTGAGCTACAGACCCAAACAATAAGTGTTGTTCTCTTTACAATTAACAATCATCTGTGTGGACACTACGAACAAATAAGTTCTAAATCGTATAAGGAGGTGATCCAGCCCCAGGTTCCCCTAGGGCTACCTTGTTACGACTTCACCCCAGTCATGAATCACTCCGTGGTAAACGTCCTCCCGAGGGTTAGACTATCTACTTCTGGAGCAACCCACTCCCATGGTGTGACGGGCGGTGTGTACAAGGCCCGGGAACGTATTCACCGCGTCATTCTGATACGCGATTACTAGCGATTCCGACTTCATGGAGTCGAGTTGCAGACTCCAATCCGGACTACGACGCACTTTAAGTGATTCGCTTACTCTCGCGAGTTCGCAGCACTCTGTATGCGCCATTGTAGCACGTGTGTAGCCCTACACGTAAGGGCCATGATGACTTGACGTCGTCCCCACCTTCCTCCGGTTTATCACCGGCAGTCTCCTTAGAGTTCTCAGCATTACCTGCTAGCAACTAAGGATAGGGGTTGCGCTCGTTGCGGGACTTAACCCAACATCTCACAACACGAGCTGACGACAGCCATGCAGCACCTGTATCAGAGTTCCCGAAGGCACCAAACCATCTCTGGTAAGTTCTCTGTATGTCAAGTGTAGGTAAGGTTCTTCGCGTTGCATCGAATTAAACCACATGCTCCACCGCTTGTGCGGGCCCCCGTCAATTCATTTGAGTTTTAACCTTGCGGCCGTACTCCCCAGGCGGTCTACTTAATGCGTTAGCTTTGAAAAACAGAACCGAGGCTCCGAGCTTCTAGTAGACATCGTTTACGGCGTGGACTACCAGGGTATCTAATCCTGTTTGCTCCCCACGCTTTCGTACATGAGCGTCAGTGTTGACCCAGGTGGCTGCCTTCGCCATCGGTATTCCTTCAGATCTCTACGCATTTCACCGCTACACCTGAAATTCTACCACCCTCTATCACACTCTAGTTTGCCAGTTCGAAATGCAGTTCCCAGGTTGAGCCCGGGGCTTTCACATCTCGCTTAACAAACCGCCTGCGTACGCTTTACGCCCAGTAATTCCGATTAACGCTCGCACCCTCCGTATTACCGCGGCTGCTGGCACGGAGTTAGCCGGTGCTTCTTCTGTCAGTAACGTCACAGCTAGCAGGTATTAACTACTAACCTTTCCTCCTGACTGAAAGTGCTTTACAACCCGAAGGCCTTCTTCACACACGCGGCATGGCTGCATCAGGCTTGCGCCCATTGTGCAATATTCCCCACTGCTGCCTCCCGTAGGAGTCTGGGCCGTGTCTCAGTCCCAGTGTGGCTGATCATCCTCTCAAACCAGCTAGGGATCGTCGCCTTGGTGAGCCATTACCTCACCAACTAGCTAATCCCACTTGGGCCAATCTAAAGGCGAGAGCCGAAGCCCCCTTTGGTCCGTAGACATTATGCGGTATTAGCAGTCGTTTCCAACTGTTGTCCCCCACCTCAAGGCATGTTCCCAAGCATTACTCACCCGTCCGCCGCTCGTCAGCAAAGTAGCAAGCTACTCTCTGTTACCGCTCGACTTGCATGTGTTAGGCCTGCCGCCAGCGTTCAATCTGAGCCATGATCAAACTCTTCAATTAAAAAGTTTTTTGTCTTTCGACAGCTCAATGAATTCTGAATTTATTTAATATCTTTCGATATTGAATTGACTGTGCTGCAATTCCTACCGAAGTAGTTATTGCTGTTGGTCACTCAGTTTAAATTGAGACTCTAAATTTGTTTGCCTCACTACCTAAGTAGCTTGGCTGTTAGAACTCAATCTGTACGAGTGCCCACACAGATGATTGCTTTATATTGTTAAAGAACGTTGCGACGTTGTCGCTAGGGATGCGTATGATACACCCTTTATTTTTCGAGTCAACACTTAATTTTAAACTTTCTTACGATGATTTAAACTTAAGTTTTATTTAACTC
Source organism: Pseudoalteromonas sp. KJ63-1 (assembly GCF_055808145.1). Next base: position 3,299,957 of record NZ_CM147855.1, read on the forward strand.
TCTGAGTAGTTTGTGCCTCGCTACGCGTTGGCGTTCCCCGTCTCAGTGGGGTCGCATTATAGGGAGAACAGATTTTTACGCAAGTACTTTTTTAAAGAAAAACTAAAAAAACACACTGTTCGGTTAGTATCTGAGCGAAAGCAGGTGAAACTGATAGTTTTATAATCAATATAGGCTTTGCTGGCACTAAAATAAGCGCTACTGTTACACTAATACTCTTAATATTTTTAATTTAAAGGTGCATATATGGCAATACGTTCTTATAAAGGAATCACTCCTGCGTTTAATGAATCTGTTTATGTAGACGAGTCGTCTGTATTAGTCGGTGATATCACTATAGGTGATGATAGCAGTGTATGGTCGTTAGTTGCTGCCCGCGGTGATGTTAACCATATTCGTATTGGTCAGCGTACTAATATACAAGATGGCAGTGTTTTACACTTATCAAGAGCAACAAAGAGTAATCCAGACGGCTACCCACTCATTATTGGTGATGATGTAACCGTTGGTCATAAGGTTATGCTACATGGCTGCGTATTAGGTAACCGCATACTTGTGGGTATGGGCGCCATTATTATGGATAATGTGATTGTAGAAGATGAGGTTATTATTGGTGGCGGTGCTTTAGTACCTCCCAATAAGCGTTTAGAGTCTGGTTTTTTATATGTAGGTAGCCCAGCAAAACAAGCTCGGCCATTAACAGAGCAAGAGCTGAGCTTTTTAAAAGTGTCTGCTGATAATTACGTGCAGCTAAAAGATGAATACTTAGCTGAAGACGCTAGTTAATTTAACTAACTAAACTCACTTCTATTTGACCTGCCGAGTTATAGCATTCATCTTCAATGAGCTGCTCGGCACGTTCTTCATAATCAAAACGGTATTGCTCAAAATAACGCGTTGCATCACTCTCATCGGCTAAATTTAAACTACTGACAGCAATCACACACTCAACTAGCATGCCACTTACTTGTGCAAAAAAAACTAATTGATGAGTGGGTTCTCTAAATTCGAGTCGATCTATAAACTGTATTGCTTGATTCATTTAAGCACTCCCTGCTTTAGTGCAGTAATAACAGGAACAATCTCAGGCATTTTATTTCGCCATACATAATAAGCTTGTGCGGCTTGCCCTACTAGCATACCACTGCCATCTAATAGCTTAGCTGCTTTATTGTGTTCGCTGACCCAATTCATGAATAGCGTATTTTGCGTGGCGTAAAACATATCATAAGCCATTTCACATGTGCTTAAGTGCTTTTCGCTTAACGCAGGTAATTCGTTATTCATGCTGCTCGAGGTTGAGTTAATAACTAAATGATAATCAGCAAAAGGAAGGTCGTCAAAACCATACCCCGAAACATTGCCATGCCCAGTAAAGAGCTTTGCCAATGTTTGGGCTTTGTGTGCAGTGCGATTAACAATAACTATCTCTGCGGGATTTTGCTCTAGTAAAGGTAAGATAACTCCTCGAGCAGCGCCACCCGCACCAATGATCAACAGGCGTTTACCTGTTATCGTTATTTTATTAGCCAGTAAGTCGTTAACAAAACCAGTGCCATCAGTGTTATCACCGAGTAAACTGCCATCATCGCGCTTTTTAAGGGTGTTCACTGCGCCTGCCAGTTTAGCAACTGGGGTGAGTTCATCGGCTAAAGCAAAAGCCTGCTCTTTAAAAGGAACAGTGACATTGGCGCCTTTTCCCCCTTGCTCAAAAAAAGCAGCGACTGTTTTTTCAAATCCATCGATAGGTGCTAAGATTGCGCGATAGTCGATTTGCTCTCCCAATGATTTTGCAAACTGCTGATGAATAATGGGAGATTTTGAATGTTTGATTGGATTTCCAAAAACCGCATATTTGTCCATTTTAAACAACCTCTTCGCAGTTTTAGTACTGCCTATTAACGATGATAAATTTATGATTAAAAGACTCTTTTCAAGATCAAAGCCGTCTACAACTACGCAAGCACCTACGCCAGATAAAACCCCGTATGAAATCATTGGTGGAGAAGCCCCCACGCGTGCAATTGCTAATAGATTCTACGATATAATGGCCAGTGATGAATACGCTAAACCGTTATATGATATGCATCCTCAACCATTAGACAGAATTCGCCAAGTATTTTTTGAGTTTTTATCCGGTTGGCTTGGTGGGCCTGACCTATTTGTAGAAAAACACGGCCACCCGATGCTGCGTAAACGCCATATGCCGTTCCCTATTGATCAAGACTTACGTGATCAGTGGATGTATTGCATGAATAAGACCTTAGATATAGAAATAGATAACCCTGTGTTACGCGAAGGCTTACGTCAGTCACTGGCTCAGCTTGCCAGCCATATGATTAATCAGCATTAACCTACCTCGTTCTTTAATTGGGGATTATTTGCGCTAAGTCAAAACCCGCTTTTCTAAAATATAGATAATACCCTATCAAATAATTAGAAAAGCGTGGCGCGTGTGAAATCAATCCAACATAAAATTTATGCTTTATTAGCTCTAACTGGCGTTATTGTATTAATAGCTAGTATTTTTAGTAGTGCTAGCCAACAGCGCTCGCTCGCCCAAGATACGGTAGCAGAAAACATTAAGCTGCTTGCCGATAATTATTTTGATTCAATAAACACCATGATGCTAACCGGTACTATGGCTAATCGAGAATTATTGAGCCAAAAGCTACGCAAACATCCTAATATTGAAGATGCTCATATTATTCGCTCCGATATAGTTAATAAACTATATGGAGCCGGAAATAAAAACCAAACAGCAAGTAATAACAACGAACGCGAAGCACTAAAGGGTAAAGAAAGCTTATTTATAGAGCAAAACACTGATAGCCGCAGTATGACCTACCTACGCCCGATGTATGCTAGCACTGATTATAAAGGTACTAACTGTTTAGGTTGTCATCAAGCGCAAGAAGGCGATGTGCTAGGCGTGGTAAAAATTAGCTATTCCTTAGCCGATATTGATAGTGAGGTAACTTACAACACCTTAATAACCACCAGCCTACTGTCTACTATTTTTATTATTGCCTTTGTGCTGCTAGGTATAGTGTTTAGAAAAATATTTATAGTGCGACTTAAAAAACTCGGCCATGCAATGCATTTAGCCACTACCAATAAAGATTTAACCTTACGCATTGAAGATAATGCCGAAGATGAACTCGGCTGGCTTGCCACTAGCTTTAACCAAATGATTGCTACGTTTAAAGATAACATTGCCCAGGTATCACACTCTTCAAAAGTGCTTATTCATTCAGCAGAGAAAATTTATACCTCGGCCGATACCACTGAGCGCGCTATTTTAGAACAAAAGAAAAGTACCGACTCGGTGGCCGCAGCAATTAATGAACTAGAAAGCTCATCCAATGAAGTAAGAAACACCACTCATTTTGCTCAAGAAAAATCTGAGAACAGTAATGAACTAGCACAACAAAGTATGCAGGTTGCAGAGCAAACCGAACTCAGTATAAATCAACTAGCTGAAGATGTACGTCAAGCGGCAGATCAAGTTAGGCAACTACAAGAACAAACGCTTGAAGTGGGCAAAGTACTTGAGGTGATCAGCAGTATTGCTGAACAAACAAACCTATTAGCACTTAATGCTGCCATTGAAGCTGCCCGTGCAGGTGAAGCAGGCCGAGGATTTGCCGTTGTTGCTGATGAAGTACGAACTTTAGCAACCCGAACTCATGCATCTACCGATGAAATACGCCGCACTATAGATAAGTTGCAGTCAGAAGCCGCGCAAACCGTTAAAACCATGGGTGAGTCCTGTGCAGAGGCAGACGAAAGAGCGCAACAAGTACAACAAGTTGCACAGGCTTTAAAAGATATTTCAGGGCAAATGAATGAAATAAATGAGCTCAATATACAAATAGCCGATGCAACAGAGCAGCAAAATTTAGCCGCCGAAGAAATAAATATAAGCGTTGTTGGTATTAGCGATAATGCAGAGCAATCGTTAGTGGATGCCGATGATAATCAAAAAGTCAGTGAAGAGTTACTCAATTTAGCTCGCTCGCTAGATGAGCAGGTACGCAGTTTTAAACTTAAGCAATAATTTTAAAAGCCAGTCAATAAGTAGCTTATTGACTGGCATATCATTCTTAGTCCAGTGCTAACCAATCTCGAGGCTTTAAGTAATCTTTATATAGTAATGCCTCTGCGCTGTCTTCAGCTGGGGTATAGTTATACTCCCAACGCGCTAAAGGTGGCATAGACATTAAAATAGATTCCGTACGGCCACCGCTTTGTAAACCAAACAATGTGCCACGGTCCCAGACTAAATTAAACTCAACATAACGACCACGGCGGTATAATTGGAAGTCGCGCTGCTGCTCGGTGTACTGATCGTTTTTACGACGTTCAATAATAGGAACGTAAGCATCTAAAAAGCCATTACCCACCGATTGCATAAATGCAAAGCTTTGCTCAAAACCTAATTCATTCAAATCGTCAAAAAATAAGCCGCCTACGCCGCGGGTTTCATCTCGATGTTTTAAATAAAAGTATTCGTCACACCATTTTTTATATTTTGGATATACATCATCGCCAAACGGCTGACACACATCGTGCGCAACTTGGTGCCAATGCACTACATCTTCAAGTACAGGGTAAAACGGGGTTAAATCAAAACCCCCACCAAACCACCAAATCGGTTCTTCACCTTCTTTCTCGGCAATAAAAAAGCGCACATTGGCATGGCTTGTTGGTATATGTGGGTTTTTAGGGTGAATCACTAACGATACACCACATGCATGGAAACTACGTCCTGCAAGCTCAGGTCTATGTGCAGTGGCAGAGCCCGGCATAGAGGCACCACATACATGAGAGTAATTAACTCCCCCTTGCTCAATCACATTACCATTGGTGATAACGCGAGTACGACCACCGCCGCCCTCTTCTCGCTGCCAGCTGTCTTCAACAAATTGTGCTTTCCCATCTGCTGCTTCTAAGCCTTTGCAAATGGTATCTTGCAAAGCCATAAAGTAGGCTTTTACTTGTTTTAATAATTCGCTTTGCATAGTTAACCTCTGAATATATTGCCTGTTGTGGCATCTTTAATGGTGCTTGGTTGTGTATTACCACCTAATGGTTCATCAACATAAAAACTAACCTGATCTGCAAACTGCTGCTGCGCCTCAACAATACTTGTTACCGTTGCTTGACCAGTTAAATTTGCACTTGTTGATACTAATGGTTTACCAAACTCTTGGCATAAACGTTTAACTGTAGGATGGTTAGTTACTCTCACTGCAATAGTATCAAATTGCCCGGTTAACCACTTCGGCGTGGTTTTTGCTGCAGGCATAACCCAGGTAATAGCACCAGGCCAACTTGAAAAAATATCAGCGCGCTTGTCCATGGGCAACTTAGCATCATCCACGTACTTTAATAATTGCCCGTAATTGTCAGCAATTAAAATAAGCCCTTTTTCAACTGGGCGTTGTTTAATACCAAGTAAGCGTTCAACCGCCTGTTGATTGTCAGGATCGCAACCTAAGCCATAAACAGCTTCGGTTGGGTACAAAATAACATCGCCTTGTTCTAAGCTTGTTATTGCAGCAGATAAAGAAGAAAGGTCAGACAAAATTGTCTCCAGAGATATTTATGTTATTCAGTGGCAGCAAACTTATGCATACAGCTTTTTTGTGGGCATTGTAACACAACACCACTCGCGGTTTTTTTCTCAGTAACAACTGGCCAGTCACAAACTGGGCACGCTTGGGCTAAAGGCTTATGATTTAGCGTATATTTACAGCTTGGGTAACAGTCGCATGAATAAAACACTTTACCAAACTTATTACTGCGTGAAACTAAATGCCCCTTTTTACATTTAGGGCAACCAACCACAGGCTCTTCACTTGGGGTGTCGTCATCGTCACTGGCAATATAATGACATTCAGGATAACCCGTACAACCAATAAACATACCGTAGCGACCATTTTTCACCACCAGCGGCTTGCTGCACTCTGGACACTCACTGTCCTCAAGTACTTTTATTTCATTGCTATCATGATGTGCAAGCGGGCGAATAAAATCGCACTTAGGGTAACTAGCGCAGCCTAAAAAAGGCCCCGACTTACTATTACGAATCACAAGTTCTGAACCACATTGCGGGCATATCTCATATTCTTTTTCTAGGGCGTGTTTATTGGCCGAGAAAAGTGAATGATCGATTTTACTCATGTAAATCCTAGTGGTTGGTGAATTTTCGCCTAATATACCCAAAACCCTTAAAGATACAAGCTATGGCAGTCGGTTTGTTAACGCTGAAAATAATAAAACATGAAATAGTGATTACTCACATCATTATTCGTGAATCTGTTACGGGTTAGTGCAACACTTCGCTAGGCTCATCAAAAATAAGATCTTCCATTTGTTCATACGCCTGCTGAGAATCAGGGGCATTAAATAACACCATCAAAATTAACCACTTTAAATCTTCTAAAGTAATGGCAGAGTTATCAAGTGCCGCTAAACGATCCATTACCATTTCACGAGTGGTGCTATTAATAACGCCGGTTTGTTCAACAAACATTAAAAAGCCACGGCATTGGGTATCAAGAACTCGGCACTCGCTATCGGTAAAGATTCGCACTGCATGCTGCTCAGTGGCTAATAAGTAAGGCGATTCATTACTATATTGTAATGCGGCAAGTTGATCTAACCAGTCAATGGCTTTGTTTATCTCGGGTTTGTTAAACCCAGCGCGGAGTAACTCATCAGTAAGCTGACTTTGCTCAACAAAAACATCGCTTTCACTATGAACATAGTTTTCAAATAAATACATAAGAATATCAAACATATTATCCTCCAGCGCTTAATTTAATATAGCCGTCTAATACTCGCTCAATTTGATCGTCTAACTCTAAATCAAGCAATCGCGCTTGTACTTTATCAATTGGCCACTGCACTCGACGCATAATATCATCCACACTGGTCACCTCAAACCCAATACTATTAAGTACCTCGCAATCTGAGGTTACAGCATCAGTTAACTCTTTATAGTTTAGACCAGAAGGGTATGAAAAGTTCATCTCATCAAGGATATCTGCGACGTTCTCAACCAGCTTAGCACCTTGCTTAATTAAAAAGTGGCTGGCTTGTGCCAGCGGGTTTTTAATTGAACCGGGTACCGCAAAAACCTCTTTATTCTGTTCAAGCGCATAACGTACGGTGATCAGTGAGCCGCTTTTTATTTCGGCTTCAACAATTAAAACGCCTAAGGAGAGCCCTGAAATAATACGATTGCGTCGTGGGAAGTTGTGCGCATTGGCAGCCGTGCCAGGCAAAAACTCACTTACCAATAAGCCTGTTGTTAGTACTTGCTCTGTGAGTAACTTATGGCGTTTGGGATAGTAAATATCAACGCCAGTCCCTAATATAGCGATGGTTTTGCCATTTCCTGACAGTGCCCCTTTATGGGCAGCACCGTCAATACCTCGCGCCATACCTGAGGTTACTGTTATGCCAGCAAGGGTTAACTGGTGTGCAAACTCAGCAGCAATTTCAAGCCCTGTAGTCGTTGCGTTTCGACTGCCAACAATGGCTATTTGTGGCGAAGCCAGCAAGCTGATATCCCCTTTACAAAAAAGTAATAGTGGCGCACTGGCTATTTGTTTTAGCTGTTCTGGGTAGGTGGTATCAAAAATACTAATAACAACAATGTTTTGTTGGCTGATCAACTGCTCATAATGTGCAACTTGCTGCCAGTTAGTGTTAAGTAAGTTGCTAGCTTGGTGAGCCGTTAAACCAATGTTTACTAGCTCAGCGTGTGATAAAGAAAACAGCGATGCTAAGCTGTATTGTTGAGACAGGGCTAAGAGCGTTTTAATCCCTAGCCCTTTGCATAAGTAAAAGGCAAGCCAATGATTTAGCTTGCCACACGATTGTTCCATGTTCCCTCCTAGAACACCGACTCGCTACTTAATGAATAACTGCTAAATCTCCAATGCGAATTGGGTGCTGACTTTTAGTGATCAGCGCATAACTAACTTTGTCATACACTTTAAAAATAATCATTTCACCAACTTTTTCGGCTGGCATTTTCCACGTAATGCTATCTTCGTCGCTCTCTGAGCCGAATAATTCGCTAGTAGCCGATACCAATTTTTCTAAACGACTTGAATCTTCGGTATAGCGCGGACCTCGAGCACCATCAATTACTTTAGGTGATTGGCGTTCAATATCAAGTACATGGCCCACTTCAACTTGTTGCTCAGAGCCTAAGTTTAGCACCACCACATCCATCGTGCTAAATTCTCTCACTTCACGAGGAGAGGCAATTACATGGCCCTGCAGCGGCTGGGTAGGACGATGCATATTAAAGTACACTGGCAGCATCTGGCCTTCCATGGCGGGTAATAAAAAGTCACCTTGTTTAATTTCACGTTTTACTGATTCAACCCTGACGGAGGCAGGTTCGCCATTGGCGGCATCACCAGCTCTAAAGGCCCGGGCCATACCTACATAAGATGCTCTACTCGCTAGTTCTTCACCTGTTTTAGGGTCGGTGTAAGGCGCTCCTTCATGGTAAATAGCATAAGCCTGATGGCGCTTTAAATTACCTTTAACATATAGAATATGATCAATAGTTTGAGTTTTAGTATTTTCGTTTGCACCTAAAATATAGGGTTTTTCTTTTACTAAATCGCTGTTTATCGCTTGTTCAAATGACAAATACGGTTTAATCAACTCAAGCGGTAACGTGGTGATCGCGTCCTTCCCTTTGGGAGTAATGCGTCCTATAGGTGATAGCTTTCTATACGCTTTATTCATCACTAAACGCGGATTACCGTCTGTATCGTAAATTAATGCTAACGCATCGCCCGGGTAAATAAGATGAGGATTGCCTATTTGCGGATTCATTTGCCATAACTCAGGCCAAAGCCACGGCTCGTTTAAATATATCGCTGAGATATCCCAAAGCGTGTCACCTTTTTTTACAACGTACTGTTTAGGCGCGTCTTTTTTTATAGTTAGTACATCTGCTAGCACAGGAAAAGTAGCACTTAATGCAAGTATTATTGCAATGAATGGAGATTTCATTGAGCTTCCTCATAGTGTTTTTTCATTATTATTAATCAAAACCTGTTAAAGGGGAACGTGAATGGCTAAAATAAGAACATACGATACCCTAAATTTAAGCATAAGTGTAAAAGGTAACTATGGCTAGGTTAGAAGTTTTAAGATTTCCAGATGAACGTTTACGTACAATCGCAAAAGAAGTAACTGTTGTTGACGACCAAGTTCGTGAAATCGTCAAAGATATGCTAGAAACTATGTACGACGAAAATGGTATTGGACTTGCTGCTACGCAAGTTGATATTCACCAACGTATTGTGGTGATCGATGTATCAGAAGAACGCGATGAACCACTGGTACTTATCAATCCACAAATTATCAAAAAAGATGGCTCTACCGTGAGTGAAGAAGGCTGTTTGTCAGTTCCTCATTCGTATGCAAAAGTTGACCGTGCAGAGACTGTTACCGTGGCTGCACTCAACGAAGAAGGTAAAGAGTTTGTTCTTGATGCTGACGAATTATTAGCTATTTGTATTCAGCATGAACTTGATCACCTTCAAGGTAAATTGTTTATTGATTATTTATCTCCATTAAAGCGCCAACGCATCCGTAAAAAGCTTGAAAAAGAAGCGAAGTTTGCAGCGCAATAATAAGCACCTTAGTAAATAATTAGGAAACTCAGTGACACAACCATTACGCATTATATTTGCCGGTACGCCGGACTTTGCTGCACGCCATCTGCAAGCACTCATCAATAGTGAACACCAAATTGTGGGCGTTTACAGTCAACCAGATCGTCCAGCGGGTCGCGGAAAAAAACTAAAAGCCAGTGAAGTAAAAGCGCTTGCACTAGAACATGACCTCCCTGTTTTTCAGCCGCAATCTCTCAAAACAGATGAGGCACTTGAGGAATTAAACAGCCTCAATGCCGATATCATGATTGTAGTTGCCTACGGTTTAATTTTACCTAAAGACATTTTAGATGCCCCGCGTTTAGGGTGTTTAAATGTGCATGGCTCTATTTTACCGCGCTGGCGTGGTGCCGCACCTATTCAACGTGCTATTTGGGCAGGCGATCAGCAAACCGGTGTAACGATAATGCAAATGGATGAAGGGCTAGATACCGGCGATATGCTGCATATTAGTCGCTGCCCTATTGATAATACTGAAACCAGTGCCAGCTTATACACTAAACTTGCTGAACTGGGACCTGATGCATTGATCGATACCATAAATCGTTTAGCTAACGGGGACATAACGCCTGAGCCACAAAACGATACCGATGCCAATTATGCTAAAAAACTCTCAAAAGAAGAAGCCAACATTGATTGGTCTATGGATGCCGAGCAAATTGAGCGCAACATTCGTGCCTTTAACCCATGGCCAGTATGTTTTACTCAAATGAGTGGTAACACGGTAAAAATATATCAAGCAAATGTGGTGGAACAATCAGGCATAGCTGGCACTGTATTAGCAAGTGATAAAAACGGTATCGTTGTGGCTTGTGGTAAACACGCTTTATCTATTGGCGAATTACAACCACAAGGCAAAAAGCCAATGGCAATTAATGATTTTTTAAACGGTCGTAGCGATTGGGTCTCACCCGGCACCGTATTAGGCGAAAATAATGAGTAATGTAATTAATGTCAGAGCGCTAGCCGCTGAAACTTTATATAACGTGGTTGATAAAGGCGCATCGCTTAATCAAGAACTTCCTTTTGCTAGCCAAGGCCTATCACCTAAAGATAAAGCCTTACTGCAGCAAATTTGCTACGGAGTATTACGTTACTTACCTAGCCTAGAAAATTATTGCCAACACCTAGTCGAGCAACCGCTTAAAGGCAAACGCCGTATTTTCCAGTTTTTGTTGTATGTGGGCATTTACCAACTACAACACATGCGTGTGCCACCGCATGCAGCAATTAGCGAAACGGTTAATGCGCTACAACAATTACGCGCTCTTGGCTTAAAAGGGCTTATTAACGCTATTTTACGAAGCTTTCAGCGCCAACAAGCTGAGCTTGAAGAAAAAGCTAAACAAATTCCGGTATGTTTATACAACCATCCAAACTGGTTTATAAAGCAAGTAAAAGAAGCTTATCCAGATAACTGGGAAGACATTCTAGAAGCAAACCAACAGCAAGCGCCAATGTGGCTGCGAGTAAATCAATCACAGTTTAGCACCCAAGAATATAGCGAAATGCTCACCGCGAACGATATTGAACATACTCTAAACCCTGATTTTATTGATGGCATTAAACTAAGCAAACCACGCGATGTGTTTTCACTTCCTGAGTTTGATACCGGTGCTTGTTCAGTACAAGATGCGGCAGCGCAGCTTGCAGCTCGCTACCTAGACCCACAAAATGGTGATGCAATACTTGATGCTTGTGCAGCGCCTGGTGGTAAAACCTGCCATATTTTAGAGCTTGCCGATGCAGATGTACTTGCGCTTGATAGCGATGCCACTCGCCTCGAGCGTGTTAAACAAAACTTAGAACGCATAGAGTTAGGCGCCGACTTACAATGTGGTGATGCTTCGCAGCCTCACACTTGGTGGGATGAAGAACAGTTTGATCGTATTTTGTTAGATGTACCCTGTTCTGCAACGGGCGTAATTCGTCGTCATCCAGATATTAAATGGTTGCGTCGCGCATCCGACATTAACGACTTGTCGACCCTGCAAGGCGATATACTCGATAGTATTTGGCCATTGTTAAAACCAGGTGGCACATTAGTGTATGCAACTTGTTCGGTACTTCCTCAAGAAAACCAACAACAAGTTGCTAAGTTTTTAGCTAATAACGACGATGTGGAGCATATTCCTCTGCACAGCGAAGACACCAAAACCACACCAGGCTTACAGCTGTTACCAGGTGAAAGTGACGGGTTTTACTACGCTAAATTAGTTAAAAAAGCCTAGTATTACCACGCAACACATTAACTACCTCGCTTTGAGGTAGTTATTATTTTGATGTAATTAGTATTAATAATACGGGTACATAATGAAAATAATCATACTCGGTGCTGGGCAAGTTGGCGGCACACTCGCAGAAAACTTAGTGGGTGAACAAAACGAAATAACCGTAGTTGATATAGACGGTAACCGCTTACGCGAACTGCAAGATAAATACGATTTACAAGGTGTTGCAGGTCACGGTGCTCACCCTGACGTGTTGAGTCGCGCAGGGGCTGAAGATGCCGATATGATTATCGCCGTAACCAGCTCAGATGAAGTAAACATGGTAGCATGCCAAGTTGCTTACAGTATTTTTAATACGCCAACCAAAATAGCCCGCATTCGCTCTGAGCAGTATTTAAAATACCGCGAAAAACTCTTTCATAATGATGATTTACCTGTCGATCATTACATAGCCCCAGAAGCACTCGTAACTAAATATATTCGCCGTTTGATAGATTACCCTGGTGCATTACAGGTACTACAATTTGCCGACGGCATGCTCTCTTTAGTGGCTGTAAAAGCCTACTATGGCGGTTTATTGGTAGGCTATGCCCTATCTACACTTAAGCAACATATTCCTAATGTAGAAACCCGAGTAGCCGCTATTTACCGTCAAGGCAAGGCAATAAAACCGCAGGGTACCACCGTAATAGAAGCCGACGATGAAGTATTTTTTATTGCCGCCACCAAACATATTCGCGCGGTAATGAACGAGCTACAAAAACTGGAACGCTCGTACAAAAAAATTATGATAGCCGGTGGCGGTAACATTGGTGCTGGCCTTGCACGCTCACTAGAAAGAAACCACAGCGTTAAATTATTAGAACGCAGTAAAGAGCGCGCAGAGCAACTCTCTGAAATGCTCGACAACACAGTGGTATTTTGTGGTGATGCGTCCGATCAAGAGTTGCTCTCTGAAGAACACATTGAACAAGTTGATGTATTTATTGCCGTTACTAACGATGATGAAGTGAATATTATGTCGGCCATGCTCGCAAAACGCATGGGGGCACAAAAAACCATGGTGCTTATTCAACGAGGTGCTTACGTTGATTTAGTACAGGGCGGTGAAATTGATATTGCCATTTCACCACAACAAGCGACTATTTCTGCGTTACTTACGCATGTGCGCCGAGGCGACATTGTAAATGTGTATTCACTGCGTAAAGGGGCTGCAGAAGCCATAGAGGCAGTTGCACATGGTGATGAAAACACATCTAAAGTAGTGGGTCGCGCGATTGCAGATATTAAATTGCCAGCAGGTACCACAATAGGTGCAATTGTGCGTAATGACGATGTACTGATTGCCCACGACGACACGATAATTCTATCAGGCGATCATGTAATTATGTTCTTAATTGATAAGAAGCACATTAACGTGGTTGAAAAGTTATTCCAAGTTAGCGCAATCTTTTTATAAGTAATCCCTCCTTTTTATTCACAACATGCTTGTAAGTAAAAAGGAGAACACTCCAATCTAAATGAAAATCATTATCAAAAGCGTTTACTAATAAAGAAAAATCCATTAGTCTCTTCTTGCTCGATTATCAAGCAGCGACATCTACTGATGTGAAAAGTTAATTTCACGTTTTTAAATAAAAATGGATTTCAAATGATACACCTACTCTCAAAGAAAAATTCTCCCGTAACTCATTACACTCTGGTTGGCCTTTTACTTTCAGCAGTTTCAACTCAAACGCTCGCCCACACTAGCGAAGATATCGAAAGGTTAACCGTTATTGGAGAGCAAGCGAACGGCTATAAAGTTAATTCTATGAGCTCTGCAACAGGTCTTGAGCTATCACATTTGCAAACACCGCAATCAACGATAGCGGTAACAAGCGAATTTATGGCAGACCAGCAACTAAACACCGCAATTGAAGCTATAACCAGTGTGACAGGCATAAATGCTCGAGAAGCAGATAATGGCAAGTTTTCTATTTCAGCCCGAGGTATTAGTGTCACCAGCATACTTTATGATGGCATAGCAACCACCTATGACACCCGCTTTAATTATGGAGATAACCTAACCGATACTGCAATTTATGATCGTATCGAAATAGTTAGAGGAGCAACGGGGCTAATGCTGGGCGCAGGAAACCCTTCGGCAGCAATTAATTTGATACGTAAACGTCCAACTGCAAACACTCAAATAAATCTTACAGCTTCATTAGGCTCATGGGACGACTACCGTGCGATGGTGGATGTGTCGGGAAGCATAAATAATAGTGAAAGTATAAGAGGACGGGCTGTTGTTGCTTATCAAGATAGGCACTCATATCAAGATCGCTTTTCGCAAACCAGCCAAACATTATATGGCATTATTGAGGCAGATCTTTCTAACAGTACTTTATTGACTCTTGCTGTTGATAATCAATCGACAACCCCTAAAGGAACAATGTCAGGTGGTTTGCCTATTTTTTATAGTGATGGCTCCCGCACTGCTTATGACAGAGGTGCTTCAACGGCTCAAGATTGGGCCTCTTCTCAAACCGATGCACTTAATGCGTTTATTCGCCTTGAGCATTACTTTAACGCTAACTGGCAGCTAACCGCTAATTATGTCTATGGTGATAACGACCTAGACTATGATGTGTTTTGGGTAAAAGGAGAGCCCGATCCTATAAACAACACTGGAATGAAACCCGGTTCTATAAACTATATTGATGCAAACAGAACACAGGATACCTATGAGGTCGAACTCAATGGTCGGTTTAATTGGCTGGGCCAAAGTCACCAACTGCTATTTGGTTATAATACCCAAGAACAACAGTTTTCGACCCCTTATTATGCTAGCCAACAAAGTGACTATATTATCGGCGATTTCACTGACTCTAGTTATAGCATTGCAAAACCAAATTGGCAGTCAGAAGCGGCTTACGGCTCTTATGGCACAACTAAACAAGATGCGCTTTATGTTGCTGCACAACTAAATATAACCGATGCCTTGTCTTTAATTGTTGGAAGCCGGTTAAATCAATGGCAAACCAATCAAGATAATTTTGGTCGCATGCATGATTATAAAATAAGTGATGAACTAACTAATTATTTTGGAGCAACTTATGAACTAACACAGAGTTGGGCTTTGTATGCTAATTACACTGATATTTTTACACCACAAAGTCGAGTTGATAAAAATGGACATTATTTAAGCCCTATTGAAGGTAAGAATTATGAGCTTGGCATAAAAGCTTCTGTACTTGATGAACGTTTAGACATATCCCTTTCTGGATTTAAAATTTATCAAGATAATGTAGGCGAGTACACGGGAGATACCATTGCAGAAACACTTCAGGCCATCTACAAGCCCATTGACGGCACATTAACTCAGGGCTACGAGCTAGAAATCAACGGAAAATTAACCGACAACTGGAACGCTTATTTTGGCTATACCCATAGTAAAGGCGAAAAACCGGATAATACGGTATTAAATACCACCAACCCAAAAGATCAATTTAAACTTTTTACTAGCTATCAACTCTCAGGTGCATTAGACAATCTAAAAGTGGGTGGTGGCTATCGCTGGCAAAGCAATAGCTATGATGAAGTTAAAAACCCTGTTTATGGCGCTGTTGAGGTAAACCAGCCTAGTTATGGTATTGCAAGCCTAATGGCGAATTATCAAATGAATGAGCAATTATCTGTTAGCCTAAATATCGATAACTTATTTGATAAGCATTATTACAGTCAAATTGGGTTCTATAACCAATATCGTTATGGCAAGCCAAGAAGCTTCTCTCTCCAACTTAAATATAGTCTCTAACAAGCACAAAAAAGCCGCTGACTATTAAGCGGCTTTAGTGGAGTATGATGGGGTAATACTTATTGTACTCTTGCAAACTCTTCTTTAGAAAGTTCACCATTTCCGTCAGTATCTAAGTCATCAAAAATATTCATTAGTTGTTTATTAGACGCAGCTTCCTGCTGGCTAATTACACCGTCGCCATTGCTATCAAAAGAGGCAAAGTCTACTGCTGCGTATGCCGCTGATGATGACGCTAATACTAAAATCGCAAGTGTTGTGTTTAATGCTTTCATAATAAGTCTCCTTAAAGAGGGAAATCCTTTTCTGAGATCCCTGTGCAATGAAAAAAGTTAAAAATTAAAAGTTTGCAAACTCAGCTTTAGAAAGCTCACCATTACCGTCAGTATCAAGCTCAGTAAATGCGGCCGTTAAATCAGCATTTACAGCAGCTTCGCTTTGACTAATAACCCCATTACCGTCGGCATCAATTGTGTCAAAGTCGCTAGCGGCAAAGGCTGCTGATGAAGAAGCTAGCGCGATAAGTGCGAATGTTTTGTGTAATGTTTTCATAATTTAATCCTTCAAAATGTAATGCTTTGTGCTATTGGAAATATCAGGCTATAACCGTCCTTGTCATTCTTTTTCATAGGCTCCCTTGCCTACTTAGGTTGTCTTTGGCAACTCAGAATATGCCTAGTCTTAGCTTATGCTTTAGAAAATTCTGCTTTTGATAGCTCACCGTTTTGGTCTGTATCAAGCTCTGAGAACATGCTCATTAGCTTTGCATCAACTGATGCCTCACTTTGGCTAATAGCACCGTTACCGTCGGTATCAAGTGTATCAAAATCGCTGGCAGCAAAAGCTGCTGATGAAGAAGCCAATGCGATAAGTGCGAATGTTTTGTGTAATGTTTTCATAATGAGTATTCCTTAAAATCGTTTAAATAATGTGGGAGATTTAGCTCCCAAAGTTTAATAGCTTAGGATTATGCTTTAGAGAACTCTTCTTTTGATAGCTCACCGTTTTGGTCTGTATCAAGCTCTGAAAACACGCTCATTAGTTTTGCATCAACTGATGCTTCGCTTTGACTGATCGCGCCGTTGCCGTCAACGTCTAGCGTATCAAAGTCGCTTGCTGCAAAAGCAGCTGATGAAGAAGCCAATGCGATAAGTGCTAAAGTTTTATTAATGCTTTTCATAATCAATCTTCCTTCAAAGTTTATGTTTTATGCGATTAAGTGTTTTACTTTAAATCACGTTTCGTTCAATACAACCTGACTATTACAACTTCGATGCCAACAATAAAAAGCAATTTATTTTCAATAAGTTAAACTTAAAATAGCTTTGGGTGGCGTTATTTTACTCATTATTTTGTTGCTTTTTAGCAACACGGAATAAAACGATAAAATTAAAACCTTAAAAAACAATGGGTTGGTTTTTATAAAAACACCACACGATCAGTGAAAAACCACTAACAAAGCAAGTTAATTAAACAAAAAGGAAGGTGAGTTGAGATTTATTTTTTTATAAATAAAAAATTAAAATTAAAAAACAAATTTAAGCTGCTGTTTTTAAACAGTTTAAAAAATAAATTTAAGGTGACGTAGAAAATTTACAGCCGCACAAGGCTATTTGTTGCAAAATGACGAAATCACGTGAGTATACTGAACTTATAATAGAAGCTTGTTCAACTTGATATGCCCTAAACTATTTCAACTTCAAGCGCACTAGGGTCAATAAAATGATCCCCCATTAGCGCTTTCATTTGCTCTTCACTGGCAAATAATCGAATTCCACAACAGATACCGCTAGCATGTTTTTTTACACTGCATATTTGCCCCTCATGCTTAGTATCACCATCAAATACAACCGTACAGCGCATGTCTTTTAACTCATCGAGTTCTTGGGTTGTTTTAATATCAAACATAACCCCGGTGAGCGAAATGTCTTTTATAACCCCTTCAAAGGGAGGCTGCTCATCGGTTAATGTTAACTTAGCAGGAAACAACGTGGGTATGCGTGCTTGTGAGCGCAGCCCAAACAACTGCACTTGTGAAGGATATTGAATAAACAACAATTTAGCAGGGTGAGAGGCAACAGACATAAGTTGCTGACGAAACGCAATCACGTGCCCGCCACTGCCCTCTATAAGCGCTCTTACCACTACCATAACACCATCACGCAGGTAATCACTTGCCATGGGGAGTCGCTTAGCGCTGGGATAGTTTAAAATGATAAATTTGTTTTCTAATAAACCAATAAACTCCGTTTTTACACGTCGGCTACTGGTTGGTGTCAGTATTTCTACATCGACTATGCCACCGGTGACGATTTGGTTTAACTTTTCCAAATTGGTTTTTTGCATAGTTCCTTCCTAATATTTAAAACATTATCCACGCCAAAATGTTGGGGTAAATAATACTAACAGTGTAAATATCTCTAACCGACCGAATACCATAGCGACTGTTAGTATCCATTTAGCGGCATCACTAATCGCACCATAATGAGAGGCTACGTCACCCAAACCTGGGCCCAAGTTATTAAGGCAGGCTGCTGTCGCAGAGAATGCGGTAATGTTGTCTAACCCTGTGCCCATTAACGCTAACATTATAATAATAAAGACTAGTGCATAAGCTGAGAAAAAGCCCCATACCGCTTCAACTACTTTGTCAGGTAAGGCCTTACGACCGAGCTTTATTGAATATATAGCTCGAGGATGTACTAGGCGGTTAAGCTCTCGTATTCCTTGCAAGTACAACAAAAACACGCGAACAACTTTCATACCGCCACCGGTAGAACCCGCACAGCCGCCAATAAAGCTCGAAAAAATAAGTAAAATAGGTAAAAACAACGGCCAAGCTGAAAAATTATCTGTGGCAAACCCAGCAGTACTACTAATAGACACCGCTTGAAACAACGCCTGATCGAGGGTTTCATCACCATTTGCATAAACATCATGAGACGAAAGCACAGTAAAGCAAATTACCACCAGCGCTAACTGAATACACAAGAATACTTTAAATTCAGGGTCGCGAATGTACACGCTAATATTACGGCTTGCTACAGCAGCGTAATGTAGTGAAAAGTTAATAGCGGCTATAATTAAAAAGAACACACAAATAAAGTTGATTACAGGGCTATCAAAGTGCCCCATTGACGCGTCATAAGTAGAAAAACCACCAATAGCCACCGTAGAAAAGGCATGGCATATAGCGTCAAACCAGTTCATCCCTGCGCTCCAATACGCCAAAGTGCACGCCAGAGTAATAGATACGTAAATATACCAAAGGTGCTTAGCTGTATCGGCAATACGCGGGGTCATTTTGGAGTCTTTTACTGGGCCTGGAATTTCAGCTCGGTAAAGCTGCATACCACCGACACCAAGCATTGGCAGTATGGCTACTGCTAATACAATGATCCCCATCCCACCAAACCACTGTAATTGCTGGCGGTAAAATAATACCGATTTAGGCAAGTATTCTATGCCAGTTAATACGGTCGCCCCTGTGGTAGTTAAGCCTGAGAAAGCTTCAAACACTGCATCGGCCAAAGAGAGGTTGGGTTCTTGTAAAAATATTAGCGGCAATGACGCAAACGCCCCTAGTACCAGCCAAAACAAAACCACAATTAAGAAGCCTTCGCGTGCTTTTAAATCACCATGCTCATGCCTATTTGGATAGTAAGCCATTAAGCCAATAATAACGCTAAATATAAAGGCTAAAACAAACGGCACACCGCCACCATCTTTATAAATTAAAGACACGAGTGCTGGTGGCACCATTGTAATACTAAATAGCGCGACCAGTTGGCCAAGAATTTTTATGATGGTACGAAATTGCATTGAGCGTATCGCTTTTTTATTAGTAAATTAAAATAACTACTATATGACTCGAAAATTTAATCTTTAGTGATTAAATAGGATGGATGTAAGATTATTACTCTTTGATTGTTAACTCAACTGCGCCGTGGCTTAAATCAAAAATATCTTTGCATGCTTGTTGTGCTTGGCGGCTATCAATAGTGATACTCCACTCAATATTTGCCGTAAACTGCTTTTCAATATTAAGTACCTGAAAGTTGCTTTTTAAGTGCTGTTCTATTGCGCCTTGCATACTGTATTCACTAAAGCCAACCAGCTCAATGCTTGGTATTTTTACCACGGTTTGTAATTTTGCTAAGGCATTATTAAGTGAGCCACCATAAGCACGAACTAATCCACCGGTACCAAGCTTTATCCCACCAAAATACCGTGTTACCACAGCGGTTACTTCACCTAAGCCAGAACCCACTAGCACGTTGAGCATAGGTTTACCTGCGGTGCCATTTGGCTCTCCATCGTCAGAAAAACCATAAACATGGCTTCCGCCAGGATTACCCGCAACATGTGCCCAACAATTATGGCGTGCATCACTGTATTTTTCTTCAATATTTTTAATAAAGGCTTTCGCTGAGTTTAAATCGGGCGTGTGGCCTATATGCACAATAAAGGTACTTTTTTTAATTTCTTCTTGATGAAAAACATCGTCGGCTGGGTATTTATATTCTGACATAGCGCTTACTTGGCTGTTAAATTAAAAATGGGGCCAATAGGCCCCTTTCGTGAATAATATAAACTGTTATTAATTAGTCGAGTAATAAATCACGCGTCATATTTTCTAGGCTGTCTTCGTGAACAATAATATTATCTTCAATACGAATACCGCCAAATGGTTTAAACGCTTCTACCTTTTCCCAGTTAATAAACTGCTTGTTGTCTGTTTGTGCTAAATCACCCAACAAAGAGTCAATAAAGTACAAACCTGGCTCAATAGTAAACACTTGGTTTTTCTCAATTAAGCGAGTGCAGCGTAAAAATGGATGACCCTCTGGTGGTGCCTGATGTGCACCGGTTTCATCACGCATAAAGCCACCTACATCATGTACCTGTGCACCTAAATGATGCCCCAAGCCATGAGGGAAGAAGGTTGAGGTAATTTGACGCTCAACAATTTCAGCTGCAGGTAATTTAACAATATCAAAGTCACTTAGTAACTGTGCAATGCGGTTGTGGCAGTCAATATGTAGCTCGCCATACAGTACACCTGGTTTTAAGCTTTTGCCTAACTCAATTTGATGCGCCGTCATTGCTTTAACTAGATCAGCAAACTCGCCTTGCTTTTTAAAGTCGTAGGTACGGGTAATATCTGCAGCGTAACCATTAAAGTTAGCGCCCGCATCAATTAAAAATGAGTTATATGTTTGCGGTGCTTTTGGCTCAAAATGGGTGTAATGCAAAATAGCGCAGTTTTCGTTTAGGGCGACAATGTTGCCATATGGCATTTCATTTTCGCTCTGACGCGTTGCCATTAAGTAGGCCTGCTGAATATCAAACTCGCTACCTCCATTAAAAAACGCATCACGCGCCGCTTTGTGGCCATCTACTGCAATACAGTTCGCATTACGTAAACATTCAAGTTCATATTGCGTCTTATAAGCGCGGTGATAATGAATATAGTTAAGTACTGGCTCAGGATTCATAATGCTAAAGCCAAGTGCTTGGGCCACTTCTAGGTATTCACCAATGTAGGCAAACTTAGCTTTGTCATAAGGAAGTAGCTTTTCAACCTGATCAGGCTTTAACAACAATTCAATATCGAAGTACTCTGCCCAAAAATCTCTTGGTTCATCAGGTACTTTATGCCAAAAATCAATCGGACGATAAAAAATAAGCTTTGGCTTATCGCTACCATTTACCACAATCCAGCAATGCGGATTATCAATAACCGGTAACCACGCTTTAAAATGGGGGTTAACTTTAAACGGGTAATACATATCATCTAAAAATTGGCGCTTAGCTTGGCCTGAATGAATGACTAATCCTTCTAACCCTTCTTGCTCACAAATAGTACGTGTACGTTGCTGCAATGTTGCAATATGTTCGGCGTATAATACGGCTAATTTTTCCATAATAAACCCATCTGTTAAATTTAACTTGCTCTGAGTCTACCACTTATAAACAAAGCGCTCAAAAAAGAGGGATAGTTACCGTGTAAATATCCCTCTGCTGTTGTAGATTTATTTTTACTACCCGCCCATGGTCATCTCTAATAGTGGCGCGAGTAAATTACCTTCTCGGCCAAGGCGAGTATGATAAACCTGCCGATACGCAAATACGTTTTTTACGTAATCTCGGGTTTCTCTATATGGAATAAGCTCAACCCATAACTCTGCAGGCATTGCTTCTTCTGGTAACCAGCGCTTAATTCGGTGATACCCGGCGTTATAAGATGCTGTTGCCAATACCTCATTACCGTGATTTTTCTTTTTTAAATACTGTAAATAACGGGTGCCAAGTCGAATATTGGTTTTTGGCTGATACAATCGACGGTTAGATACATCGCCTTTGTTAATATATTTTGCGGTGCTTGGTAATAGCTGCATTAACCCACGCGCATTTGCGTGAGAACGGGCATCGGGTGCAAATGAGCTTTCTCGGCGCGCAATGGCGATACTCCAGGTTAAATCAATTTTGCTACGCTTACTGTAGCGCTCAAACATGTCTTGAAACGCAAATGGAAAACGCAAATCAACATAATCCCATGCTTTTATTTTTGCTAGAGTAAATATTGTACTATCAAACCAATCAAGTTCTGCCGCGAGTACTGATGCTGCCAGTTTTTCATCATCTTCAGAGGTATTGGTTAAATAATTCCATTCACGTCGGGCTGCTGTAAATCGCTCAAGCTCATACAAGGCTTTGGCACGCTTAAAGCTTGGCGCATTACTGACTCTCCTTACTAAAGCTTGATTTACATTGACTGGCAACTCATTTAAATCAACCGGTAACCCTAAACGAGCGGCGGCTAAAAAGCCGTAATAATCACGGTTAGCGGCTACTTTACTCCAAATTGCCTTGGCTTTTTCATGCTCTGCGCGTTTGTCATAACTATAAGCAAGCCAATACTGCTGCCCTAAGCTAAGGTTTTCTTTTCCGGTAAAAAATGCCGCAATGCCTTCCCAATCTTGCGTTTTTAACATATTGGCTAGCTGCCATTGCATTAATTTGCGATCTTGACGCGCTTTAGGGACTTTATTTAAATAAAAGCTCGCCTGACTATGGCCGCTCGACGCCAACGACAGTGCAAAGGTATAATATACGTCTGCTTTTTCATCATCAGCGAAGTCAAACATGCCTTCAATTTTTTGCCACGCCTTTAATGCCAACTCTTTATCACGCCAAATTAAGCGTTTAATACCATAAAGTGCTATTTCCCCTTCTTTGGCTGTTTTACGTTTATAACGGTAAAGGCCTGCAGCAGCACTAGGATCGCGCCTTACCTTGGAATATAAATCAGCTAAATAACGCTCCTTGGCTGGCAATAAGGTTTTTAAATAAGGCAATAAACGATAAGAGCCTCCTTGTGCCGCTAAAGTAACACGCTGCCATACAACATCAGGGGTTAAATAACCATTTTGTCGCCAGCGCTTAAAAAGCCCGTCGCATTCACTAGGTTGTGACTCGCCTACCGTCCAAATGTCGGTTACCTGCGAGAGTATTGCTTTTTTAGGCGCTCCTAAATCAAGCTGATAAGTAAGGTGGGTACAACTAAGCTCAGTGTCAGAGGTTTCACGGTAGTTTTTAATAAACGCTGCTTTTTTATTTCTGCGCTTTAAATAATTTAACCATGCTTTACGCACTGGCCACTCTAATGGCGTGTGCTCATAAATAGTGAGGAAGTTTTCTATTTCTGTTTGATGCTTCAAACTGGGGTAACGCTGCCAAAAGGCTTTTTCTACATAGGGCTTAAGTGGATGAGACAATGAGTCTACCGCTTCTTTAAAGCTATTGTAATCGCCATAGCGCGCTTGTTTTTCTGCATCTAAAAATGCATCAAGTTCAGTATTTGCGTTGGCAGAGGGTAAAGATAAAAATAGAGTCGCTGCCGCTACGCTTAATAAATATTTTTTCATAATGTCCTTTAGGGCATAGTAACCTTCAAGGCTGACAAAGAGTGTAGCTATGGGTAAATAAAAAACAGCGCAGGCACTGTAACTCTATTTATTTACTTTGATAAAACCCAAGCTATAAACACCAAGACAGCGCAATAAAATGAATAAAGAAAACTTTCAAACCCACCTTAGCACCAAACCAGCTATATTTTAACCAGACGTTTGTAACCAAGATAAATTTTTCGTTGCATTTTTAATTTAAAGCAAGCACACTGGTCTGAATATGAACTCATCGTACCAGTCTTAGTTCATCAACTAGGGAGAATAATAATGTTATATAAAAGCGATTCCTTTGAAGTTAGCTTCGTAAAGGAAAACATCGCCGAGTTTAAGTTTTGTGCTACAGGTTCTGTAAACACATTATCTCAACAAACTCTTTCAGATTGCGCGGCAGCATTAAAAGAATTAGCCGCTAACACTGATATTAAAGGCATGATTTTTACCAGTGATAAAGACCACTTTATTATTGGTGCCGATATCTTCGAATTTTTACCTACTTTTACTAAGCCTGAAGCAGAATTAGTAACGTGGATCAAAGATGCAACTGACGTTTTTGATGCAATTGAAGACTTACCATTCCCAACACTCAGTGTTGTAAACGGCTTGGCGCTTGGCGGCGGCTGTGAGTGGGCACTTGCTACCGATTATCGTGTTGCAAGTGACTCAGCAAAAATGGGCTTACCAGAAGTTAAATTAGGCATAATGCCTGGTTTTGGCGGTACAGTGCGTCTTCCGCGCATTATTGGTGCCGATAACGCGATGATGTGGATCACCACAGGTAACGAAAATCGCGCTGCTGACGCCCTAAAAGTAGGTGCATTTGATGCAGTAGTTAGTGCCAACAAACTACAAGAGTCAAGTTTAGCAACACTAGAATTAGCGATTGCTGGCAAGCTAGATTGGCAAGCAAAACGCGCTGTAAAGTTACAACCACTTAAATTAAACCGTGTTGAGCAAGGCATGAGCTTTGCAATGGCAGAAGGTATGGTAATGGGTAAAACCAAAGGCCACTATCCTGCTCCAGTTATGGCAGTTCGCACTATTAAAGCAGCAGCAAACAGCTCACGCGCCGAAGCAATGGCAATTGAAAATGCCAACTTTGCAAAACTAGCACGTACTAGTGAAGCTGCTGCTCAAACAGGTATCTTTTTAGCAGATCAATACATTAAAGGTAAAGCACGTAAATTTGCTAAACACAGCGATGTAGAAATTAAACAAGCGGCAGTATTAGGCGCAGGTATTATGGGTGGCGGTATTGCATACCAGTCTGCTTATAAAGGCACACCAATCATAATGAAAGACATCCAACAGGATGCGCTAGATTTAGGTATGGGTGAAGCATCTAAACTATTAGGTGCAAAAGTGAAGCGCGGCCACATGCCGATGGAAAAAATGCTAGCAACGCTTAGCAAAATCAAGCCAACGCTTAACGATGCAGACCTACAAAACGCCAACATTATTGTTGAAGCCGTAGTAGAAAACCCTAAAGTGAAGCAAGCCGTACTTGCTGATCTTGAAAAGAATATGCCAGAAGGCACGGTACTTACGTCAAACACATCGACTATTTGTATCGACCTACTTGCAGAAGCGCTTGAAAAGCCAGAAAACTTCTGTGGTATGCACTTTTTCAACCCAGTACCAAAAATGCCATTAGTTGAAATTATCCGTGGTGCAAAAACCTCAGATAAAACGATTAATGCCGTGGTTGATTACGCACTTAAACTAGGTAAATCACCGATTGTTGTTAACGATTGCCCAGGCTTTTTTGTAAACCGTGTTTTATTCCCTTACTTTGCTGGCTTTAGCAAATTAGTGGTTGAAGGCGCTAACTTTGCAAAAGTAGATAAAGTAATGGAAAACGTATTTGGTTGGCCTATGGGCCCGGCGTACCTACTTGATGTTGTAGGTATTGATACGGCTTATCATTGTACTGGCGTAATGGCAGACGGTTTCCCTGAGCGTATGGCACGTGCAGATAAAGACCCAGTGACTGTTTTTGCTAACGAAAAACGTTTTGGCCAAAAGAACAAAGCAGGTTTCTATAAGTACGAAACAGATCGTCGCGGTCGTCTTAAAAAATCACATGACCAAACAGCGATTGAACTACTTGCTCCAATTACAGACGCACCAAAAGAATTTGATAAACAAGAAATCATTGACCGTTGTATGATCCCAATGATCAACGAAGTACTACTTTGTTTACAAGAAGGCATTGTTGCTTCTCCTCAAGAAGCAGATATGGCACTTGTATACGGTGTTGGTTTCCCTCCATTTAGAGGCGGCGCGTTCCGTTACTTAGATCAAACAGGTTTAGCTAACTTTGTAGCAACTGCTGACAAATACGCTCACCTAGGTGCGATTTACCAAGTATCAGAGCAAACTCGCAAGTGGGCTGAAGAAGGCCGTGTTTTCTATAAGGTGGAAGGTTAATATCATGAATAATCCAGTAATTGTAGATTGTATCCGCACACCAATGGGTCGCTCAAAAGGCGGCGTATTCAAACACAAACGTGCGGAAGACTTAAGCGCTCATTTAATGAAAGGCTTAATTGAACGTAATCCGGCAGTTGACCCTGCGTCAATTGACGATATTTATTGGGGCTGTGTACAGCAAACATTAGAGCAAGGCTTTAACGTTGCACGTAACGCATCTCTACTTGCAGGCATTCCACATTCAGTGCCAGCAACCACAGTTAACCGTTTATGTGGCTCATCAATGCAAGCATTACATGATGCTGCTCGCGCAATTATGACTGGCGCTGGCGACACATACCTAATTGGTGGCGTTGAGCACATGGGTCACGTACCTATGACTCACGGAAACGACTTTCACCCAGGCTTAGCTACATCAATTGCACAAGCATCTGGCTCTATGGGTTTAACTGCTGAGTACCTTGCTACTATCCACGGTATTAGCCGTGAGCAACAAGATGAGTTTGCTTACCGCTCTCATCAACGTGCACATGCTGCAACAGTTGAAGGCCGTTTCCGCCGCGAAATTTTAGCAATGGAAGGTCACGATGCTGACGGTTCACTTATCCTTGTTGAAGATGATGAAGTAATTCGTCCAGAAACAACGGTTGAAGGTTTATCGCAGCTGCGTCCAGTATTTAACCCTGCTACGGGTTCTGTTACTGCGGGCACATCTTCTGCACTTTCTGACGGCGCATCAGCAATGTTAGTAATGAGCGAAGAGAAAGCAAAAGAATTGGGCTTACCAATTCGTGCACGTATTCGTGCTATGGCTGTTGCCGGTTGCGATCCATCAATCATGGGTTACGGCCCAGTACCTGCAAGTAAAAAAGCATTAGCACAAGCCGGTATTACCATTGATGACATCGACGTAGCTGAGCTTAACGAAGCATTCGCAGCACAATCACTGCCTGTACTTAAAGACTTAGGTTTAGCAGACGTGGTTGACGAAAAAGTGAATTTAAATGGCGGCGCTATTGCACTTGGTCACCCTCTGGGCTGTTCGGGTTCACGTATTAGCACCTCGCTTATTCACTTAATGGAAGACAAAAACGCAAAATATGGTTTAGCAACTATGTGTATTGGTTTAGGCCAAGGCATAGCTACTGTATTTGAACGTGTTCAAGACTAATTAGTGTTGATATGTAAAACCATCTTGGTGATTAAAAGGCGAACTAGCGCAAGTTAGTTCGCCTTTTTTATGCCACCCGCTTTTGCAGGTTTAAAATGAATAATGTGATCGGGTGCATTAAACTTATTTCAGATTATCTATTAATAAGTTGAGCTGTTTTGTTATACGTAAAATAGTTAACCAACAGCTTTATTTGCGCTAAACTACCCGACCTAACCAAGCCGCGACTATTTTTACAGGTAATTTTTATGAGCTTTGATAATCCCGATCACCAATTAGATGCCATCGGCCTTCGTTGCCCAGAGCCTGTGATGATGGTACGCGCTGCTATTCGTAAAATGAGTGACGGTGAAACACTACTTATTATTGCCGACGACCCCTCAACCACCCGCGATATTCCCAGCTTTTGTGCTTTTATGGATCACACGCTAGTGGCTAAAGAAGTTGAACAATCACCGTATAGGTATTTGGTGAAGAAAGGGCTTTAAGACTGCGTAGGTTGGGTTGAGTTTTACGAAACCCAACTATTTTATAATCTATACAACTTTACTCATCATATATTTCGCTTAAGTGAATACCACCTTCCCAATCGAGCGATAATATTGAATTTTTAACGTATCGATGAAAGCTTGAAAAAGGCCAATCACTTACCTTAGCAACATACTTATGTTTAACTGGATTGTAGTGAATATAATTTATATGATTTTCTAAATCTTGCTCATCTCGTATTTTATGCTCCCAGTAACGCCGCTGCCAAATTCCACGCTCACCTTTGGCTATTCGACTATTATTGCAGAACTCAGTTTGTGGTAACTCTCGAGAAAAACCCGACTTTATTAGCCGCCAACGAGTTGTATAATTATTATCGTGTTTAGGCAATTGCCAAATAGCATGAAGGTGATCGGGCATGATAACTATTGCTATCGTCTGAACTGGATGCTTTTTTACTACTTTTAAATAAACGCGACGTAATAACTCTATATTTTCAACGAGCAATGGCTGAGTTCGATCTTCTAAATTAATCGTAAAAAAGTAACATCCGCCCGCCTCTAACACACGTCTATAGCGCATGAAGATTAACCTAAATAATTAAAAAGAGAATAAAAGTATAGATGGTTTTTTAACAATGTATGTTGGGTTTCGCTGCACTCAACCCAACCTACGTAAAAATTACTTCTTAGTTATCGTTACTTCTGGCTCATCGTAGTCACTAAAGTCAATGCTGACTATGTACGTGCCTTTTATTGCGGGTGTGTAACTAAAGTAGTTGTATATAGTGCTGCAATCGGCGCGTGTTGATTGGCCAAGTGTTAGGCTTTGCCCTGATGGCTGTGAATCGCTGTAGCCACAGTTAAAACCTTCACTAAAATCCGCATCCGCTATTTTAAACTCGTACACTTTACCTGGGGTCGAAAATTTAACTTGGGCTTGGTAAAGCGCAGGCCCGACTTGTTTAAATTGATATTGAGGTTCGGCATCCCATAATGTGAAATCCCCTCTTAAATAAATACTGCGATCCAATTCTTGCTGCGGCAACACGTCGTTAATCGAAATTTGGCTGGTACAGGCCGTAAGTAAACCAGCCATTGCTAACGTTAAAATTCGTTTTTTGGAGATCATCATTTGTATCCTTTGCATACAGTGAATACTAAAAAGCCAGCATAATGCTGGCTTTTTAAATAGCTATAAGCTGTTATTTTTGTAATACAGAAATATCTGCAATTTCTAAAAATAACCCGCTAAGCTGGCTTAAAAGCGCAAGACGGTTTTGCTTAACCGCTTCATCGTCAGCCATTACCATGACATTGTCAAAAAAGTTATCAACACTCTCACGAATGCCTGCTAATTGGCTTAATGCCTCTTGGTAGTTTCCATCGCTGTACAGTGGTGCTAAATCAGTGGCAAATTTTGCAACTTGCGAAGCCAATACTTTTTCTGCGTCATCATTCAATAAGCTCTGATCAACATCGCCTTGCGTTGTAATGTTATTTTTAGCCAGAATATTACTTACACGCTTATTAGCCGCTGCAAGCGATTCTGCGGCGTCTAATGTGCGGAAATGACTTACGGCTTTAACTCGGCGATCAAAATCAACAGGCTTGGTTGGACGACGCGCAAGTACGGCTTGAATCACATCCACTTCAATGCCTTCGTCTTGATACCAAGCACGGAAACGCCCTAGCATAAAGTCAAACACATCCGTTGATACATTTAGGTTAGTCAGCTTCTCACCAAACAAGGTTTGTGATTTAGCAACTAGGTCTAAAATATCAAGCGGTAGCTGTTTTTCTACCATGATACGTAATGCACCAATAGCAGCACGACGAAGTGCAAATGGGTCTTTATCACCTTTTGGTGCTTGGCCTATACCAAAAATACCCACCAGCGTATCAAACTTATCGGCAATGGCGACTGCACAGCTGATCACATTAGTTGGTAAGTTGTCACCGGCAAAACGTGGCATGTATTGCTCGTTTTGTGCCACTGCAACTTCTTCTGCTTCACCATCGTGACGTGCGTAATGCATTCCCATTACACCTTGTACGTCGGTAAATTCCATTACCATTTCGGTCATTAAGTCAGTTTTACTTAATAAGCCAGCGCGAGCTGCCAGTGCTTTGTCGGCACCAAGTTGCTCGGCAATGTAACCTGCCAGTTCACTAATACGCTGTGACTTGTCTTTAAGCGTACCAAGTTGTTTTTGGAACAATACGCTATCAAGCGATTCTAAACGGCTTTCTAATGTTTTCTTTTTATCGGTTTCAAAGAAGAACTGCGCATCGGCTAAACGCGGGCGCACTACTTTTTCGTTACCAGAAATAACCACACTAGGATCTTTACTTTCGATGTTAGAGACAAACAAAAATTTATTTAAAAGTTTGCCGTCTTGATCTAATAACGGGAAGTATTTCTGATCGTCTTTCATGGTGTAAATAAGCGCTTCAGCAGGTACATCTAAAAATGCTTCTTCAAATGTGGCTGTTAGCGTTACTGGCCATTCTACCAATGAAGTAACTTCTTCAAGTAAGTCTTCATCCATTGCAACAACGGCATTAACTGCTTTCGCTGCGTCTTCTATTTGCGCGCGAATCTGTGCTTTACGCTGTTCGTAGTCAGCAACAACGTAAGCTGATTTAAGTACATCAAACACATCATCTGCATGATCAATGCTAATTTTTTCAGGGTGATGAAAACGATGACCTTGCAGTTGATTACTCACTTGCTTACCAAGAATTTCACCCTCAACAAGTTCACTACCGAATAAAATAGTTACGGTATGCACAGGACGAATAAATTGTGTTTTATTCGCACCCCAACGCATTGGTTTAGGAATAGGTAACTTAGCGAGTGCTTTGCTTATAGCGTCGGTCATTAACGTTTTGGTTTCTTGCCCTGCTACTTTAGCAATGTGCAATAACCATGCGCCTTTATCTGTTTCTAGTGTTTGCGCATCTTTTACTTCAATACCACAACCTCGAGCCCAGCCCATGGCTGCTTTAGTTGGGTTACCCTCAGTATCAAAAGCGGCTTTAGTTGCAGGGCCACGTTTTTCAACTTCTTTGTCTTGTTGTTTAGCTTCAAGTGCTTTTACTTGTAAACCTAAACGACGAGGCGATGCATACCAGTTCACACCTTGGTGACCTAGTTCTAGACTTTCTAATTCTGCTGTTAAGTTTGCAGCAAAGGCTTCGGCTAATTTACGAAGTGCTTTTGGTGGCAACTCTTCGGTGCCAATTTCTACTAATAAATTTTCTGCTGACATGCTTACTTATCCTTACACAGCGGGAAACCAAGTGCTTCACGTGCATCGTAATAACTTTGTGCACACGCTTTTGATAACGCACGAACGCGTAAAATATAACGTTGACGCTCGGTTACTGAAATAGCATGGCGTGCGTCTAATAAGTTAAATGCGTGCGATGCTTTCATTACTTGCTCGTAGGCTGGTAATGGTAGGCTTGCTTCAATTAGCTTTTGGCTTTCAGCTTCACATTTATCAAACTGTTCAAATAAGTCGGCTACGTTTGCATGTTCAAAGTTATAGGTTGATTGCTCAACTTCATTTTGATGGAACACATCACCATAAGTTACGCGCCCAAATGGGCCGTCTGCCCATACTAGGTCGTAAATGCTATCTACGCCTTGAATGTACATTGCTAAACGCTCTAGGCCGTAAGTAATCTCACCCGTTACCGGTGAGCATTCTAAACCGCCCACCTGCTGGAAGTAAGTAAACTGCGTTACCTCCATGCCATTTAACCAAATTTCCCAACCTAGGCCCCACGCACCTAATGTAGGTGATTCCCAGTTATCTTCTACAAAGCGAACTTCGTCAGTTAGGGTATCAATACCTACAGCAGCTAAAGAACCTAAGTAAAGCTCTTGAATATTGTCTGGTGATGGTTTTAACACAACTTGGAATTGGTAGTAATGTTGTAAGCGGTTTGGGTTCTCACCGTAACGGCCATCGGTAGGACGACGACACGGTTGAACGTATGCGCTCGACATTGGCTCTGGGCCAATTGATTTTAAAAATGTTTGCGGGTGAAATGTCCCTGCGCCCACTTCCATGTCAAGTGGTTGAATAATGACACAGCCTTGCTGTGCCCAATAATCCTGTAAAGCCAGGATCAAACCTTGAAAGGTTTTAACGTCATATTTTTGCATATTTGGCTTTTTACTATCTGAGAAGTAGCGTGAAAATTACCCTCAGTATACCTTGTGCACACTCAGGTTTTAAGCAGTTTGTGCGTTTGAAAAAATAAAAAAGGAGCCTAAGGCTCCTTTTTTGTGATTACGATAATGTTTTATACGTCTAAGTTAACCACACGCAGTGCATTCGTTTCAATAAACTCACGACGCGGCTCAACTTGATCGCCCATTAATGTGGCAAATAATTGATCCGCTGCAACAGCATCTTCAATTGTTACTTGCAACATACGGCGTGCACTTGGATCCATAGTGGTTTCCCAAAGCTGACTTGGGTTCATTTCACCTAGTCCTTTGTAGCGTTGAATGTAGATCCCACGCTTAGACTCTGCGATCAACCATTCCAATGCATCCACAAAGTTATCAACAGGTTTTGTTTTCTCACCACGTTGAATATATGCACCCTCTGTGATGATATTAGCAATGTTTTTACCTGTTACAGCAATACGTTGGTAGTCTCTTGATGTAATAAAGTCATAATGAAGTACGTGTGCTTTATCCACACCATGCTGACGAATATTCACAACTGGATAATACAAGTTACGCTCTGTATCGTGCTCAGTTCCCGCATGGAAAATAGTTGCATCTTCATCACGTTCAATTAAGTCATCAACCAGCTCTTTAGTCCAAGCAATTACCTTAGCTTCGTCTGAAAGGTCTTCTTTTTTCAGCTCACTTTGGTAAATCAAACGGTTCATAACTGTGTTCGGATACTTACGCTTTAAGCGCTCGATAACTTTAACCGTGTTTTGATAATCGTGAACTATTGATTCTAACGCTTCACCATCAACCGCTTCAGCACTATCACTAGTGTACAGTGCTGCATTGCTTAGCGCTAAAGATGTAAGGTAATCAACTAATGCTGGGTCATCTTTAATATAACGCTCTTGCTTGCCTTTTTTCACTTTATAAAGTGGAGGCTGAGCAATATAAATATAACCACGTTCAACAATTTCCGGCATTTGACGGTAGAAGAATGTTAGTAGCAAAGTACGAATGTGAGAACCATCCACGTCGGCATCGGTCATGATTATGATACGGTGATAACGTAGTTTCTCAGGGTTATATTCGTCACGGCCAATACCACAACCTAGTGCAGTAATTAGCGTTGCCACTTCTTGTGAAGAAAGCATTTTATCAAAACGTGCTTTTTCTACGTTTAAGATTTTACCTTTAAGCGGAAGAATTGCTTGATTCTTACGGTTACGACCCTGCTTGGCTGAACCGCCAGCTGAGTCACCCTCCACTATATATAGTTCAGATTGGGCTGGATCTTTTTCTTGGCAATCCGCAAGTTTGCCCGGTAAACCGGCTAAATCCATAGCACCTTTACGGCGGGTCATTTCACGAGCTTTACGGGCTGCTTCACGCGCGCGTGCTGCATCAATAATTTTGCCAACAACAATTTTAGCATCCATTGGGTTTTCTAATAAAAACTCAGTGAATTTTTCAGCCATTGCTTGCTCTACAGCAGACTTAACTTCACTAGATACTAGCTTGTCTTTTGTCTGTGATGAGAATTTAGGATCAGGCACTTTAACACTAACAACAGCCGTTAAGCCTTCACGAGCATCATCGCCCGTTGCGTTACTTGTTGTTTTAGCCTTTTTGTTAAAGCCTTCTTTTTCCATGTAGTTATTAAGCGTACGTGTTAGCGCAGATCTAAAACCAGCTAAGTGAGTACCACCATCACGTTGTGGGATGTTATTAGTAAAACAGTAAATGTTTTCTTGGAACGCATCATTCCACTGCATTGATACTTCTACACTTATACCATCTTCTTCACGCTCGTGAGTAAAATGGAACACCCCTTTATGCACAGGTGTTTTATTACGATTTAAGTATTCAACGAACGCTCTAATACCACCTTCGTATTTAAAATGGTCACTTTTATTTTCTTCGCGCTCATCATTTAAAATGATGCTCACACCTGAGTTCAAAAACGATAACTCGCGTAAACGCTTAGCTAAAATATCGTAATGGAAATCTAGGTTAGTAAACGTTTCTGCACTTGGCCAAAAACGTAACTCAGTACCGGTTGTTTCAGAATCACCAATAGCTGCAAGTGGTGCATCTGGAACACCCATAGTGTAAAACTGTTCGTAAAGTTTACCTTCACGACGAATAGTTAGTTTTAACTTTTCTGATAATGCATTTACTACCGATACACCAACACCGTGTAAGCCACCTGATACTTTATAAGAGTTATCATCAAACTTACCACCAGCGTGTAATACCGTCATAATAACTTCAGCTGCAGATACACCTTCTTCTTCATGTATAGAAGTAGGAATACCACGGCCGTTATCTCTTACAGATACCGAACCGTCTAAGTGAATTGTGACAAATATATCATCACAGTGACCAGCTAAGGCCTCATCGATAGAGTTATCAACGACCTCAAACACCATATGGTGTAAGCCCGTACCATCATCGGTGTCCCCTATATACATACCAGGACGCTTTCTTACTGCATCTAATCCTTTAAGTACTTTAATACTCGACGAATCATAATTCTCAGACATGGTTAATCCCACTTATCTTGTTATTAGGTTGCCATGTTTCACGTGGAACATTTTTAGTTCTCGTTTCATGGGTTCCACCACAGCAGAAATACTTTCAGATAAAATTGAAGAAATAAATATTTGAGAACTGCAATGTGTCAATAACTGACCCACTTTCTCTTTTGTATCTTCGCTTAGCTCTGAAGGTAAATCATCTATTAGCAATATAGATTGCTTATCTGTCTCTGACTCAATCAAACTATTTTGCGTTACTTTTAACGCATACAACAATAGCTTTAATTGCCCGCGTGAGAATACATTCTCAACGCTGCTGCCAGCGACACTAAAACTAAAATCAGCCTTATGAGGGCCTTTACTAGTAAAGCCTTGACGAGCATCTCGCTCAAAGCTTTGCTCTAACGCATCAGAAAGAGATTCGCTCTCTTTCCAGCCCGCATTAAAGCTAATTTCTAGATCGCGTATTAGCGTTAATTCTGCACACATTTTATCAAAAAACTGCTGCTTAAACCTAGTTATATACGCGATTCTTAATTTATTTATTTGTTCAGCCAGTCTAACAAATTCTTTGTCCCAAAACTTGATTTGGTCAAAATAATTCTTAGGCTTAGATTTCAACAAGGCATTGCGCTGTTTAAGCACTTTATTAAACGATTGCCATAAGAAAAAAACTCATGTTCCACGTGGAACAAACCTAAGTCTAAAAACTTTCTGCGCTCTTTAGGGCCACCAAAAAATAATGAATAGCTTTCTGGTGTGATAACTTGCACTGGCATAAGTTGAGCAAGTTCAGATACTTTTCGACTCGCCTTACCCTGTATTTTTAAATTAGTTTCACCCGCTTGAGTTTTACTTATCCCTATTGGAATAGATAAATCCTGTAACGCTTTGCGACCATGAATAACAAATTGATCTTGGTGATGAGCGATGATGCTTTTATGTTTAGAGGTTCGAAAAGATTTGCCGTGAGAAAGGTAATAAATAGCCTCTAAAAGGCTGGTTTTTCCGCTGCCGTTTTCACCATAAATTATATTAACGCCGTTAACTGGTTCTAGCGTCAGTGCCTCAATATTACGAAAATATTTGAGGCTCAAATGACTTAAGCTCATTATGTATATATGATCTTATAAACGCATTGGCATAACAACGTACATAGCTTCTTCATCACCCGCACCCTCTATAAGTGCACTGCTATTTGAATCGGCAAGCGTAAATAATACATCTTCGGTTTTTAATGTATTTAATACATCTAATACGTAAGACACATTAAAGCCTATTTCTAGGTCATCACCCTCGTACATTACTTCAACCACTTCTTCAGCTTGTTCTTGCTCTGGGTTGTTAGCCGTAATTTTTAATAAGCCGTTTGATAAATTTAAACGTACACCACGAAACTTTTCGTTCGATAAAATCGATACGCGTTGAAAAGCATTACGTAACCATTCTCTGTTTGCTGTAATTACTTTATCGCCACCGCGCGGTAAAACACGACGGTAATCAGGGAAACGGCCATCAACTAATTTACTCGTAAAGGTAAACTCAATATCAATAATACGAATGTGGTTAGCACCAAACTGAATAGTTACCAGCTCTTGGTCGGCAACCATTAGACGCATAATTTCTTGCACGCCTTTGCGCGGTATAATTAATTGGCGCTGTGTATTTAACGACTGACCTAGTTGTTTTTGTGCAATAGCTAAACGGTGCCCATCAGTGGCAACTGTTTTTATATCGCTGTTATCAACTTCAAACGACATGCCGTTTAAGTAATAACGCACATCTTGGTTTGCCATTGAAAAGTGTGTGCTTTCAAGTAATTTACGCAATTCTAAGCGTGTTAGTTGAAATTCAACCTCACCATCCCACTGCTCTAAATTAGGAAAATCTTCAGCCGCTAAAGTGGTCAATGAAAAACGACTTTTACCACTGGTTAAAAGTAGCTGATGGTCTTGCAAGCTTAAAGTAAGATCAGACCCATCCGGTAAACTTTTACAAATATCGAGTAATTTTTTAGCCGGTAATGTGAGTTTAGTATCGGCAACATCGTCACCTACAAACACACTCGCCACTAATTCAATTTCAAGGTCGGTCCCTGTCATTGAAAGCAGGCCATTTTCTACCACGAGCAATACGTTAGATAAAATAGGTAACGTATGCTTACGCTCAATGGCACCCGATACTTGTACCAATGGTTTTAAAAACTGTTCTCTTGATATTGTTATTTGCATAATAAAGTCAGCCCTAAGATGACAATGTTCTTATTAAGTTTTGGTAATCTTCTTTAATCTCGTGGCTTTCGTCACGTAATGATTTAACTTTGCGACACGCGTGCAGTACTGTTGTATGGTCACGCCCACCAAAAGCATCCCCAATCTCAGGTAAGCTGTGATTAGTGAGTTCTTTAGATAATGCCATGGCAACTTGGCGAGGCCTTGCTATAGAGCGGCTACGGCGCTTAGACAGTAAATCAGATACACGTATTCTATAGTATTCTGCAACCGTACGTTGAATGTTGTCTATGGTGACTAGTTTGTCTTGCAGCGCTAATAAATCACGCAGTGCTTCTTTTACAAAGTCGATAGAAATTGGGCGGCCGGTAAAGTTTGCGTTAGCAATTACACGGTTTAATGCACCTTCAAGCTCACGTACGTTTGAGCGTAATTTTTTCGCAATAAAAAATGCCACTTCATGCGGTAAATTAATTTTACTTTGCTGGGCTTTTTTCATCAAAATAGCAACGCGTGTTTCAAGCTCTGGTGGCTCAATCGCGATGGTTAATCCCCAACCAAAACGAGATTTAAGGCGATCTTCAACCCCTTCAATCTCTTTAGGGTAACGGTCAGAGGTTAAAATAATTTGTTGGTTACCTTCTAATAATGCATTAAAGGTATGAAAGAATTCTTCTTGAGAACGTTCTTTATTAGCAAAAAATTGAATGTCATCAATCATTAATGCATCAACACTACGGTAATAACGCTTAAACTCTTCAATCGCATTATTTTGCAGTGCTTTAACCATGTCTTGAACGAAACGTTCTGAATGCATGTAAACAATTTTAGCATCGGGCTTATTGGCCATAATACCGTTGCCTACCGCATGTAATAAATGCGTTTTACCTAAGCCCGTACCACCGTAAATAAATACAGGGTTAAATGCAGAGCCTGGGTTGTCTGCTACCTGAGTGGCAGCCGCTTTTGCTAATTGGTTAGATTTACCCTCAACAAAACTATCAAAGGTATAGTTTTCTTTAATGTTTGATTTATAACCAGATTTAGGAGCTGGTTCTACAACCGGTTTTTGTTCTCGAGGTTGTTGTTTTGCCGTTGATTGCGTGCTTGGCGCTGATTGTGTTTCAACCACCGGTGCAGCTTGTGCATTTAATAGCGGCTTACTACCTACATCAAAGCGTAACTCGGGTGCTTCTACACCACAAATCTCTACTAATAATTCATTTATTCTATTTAAGTACTTCTCTCTCACCCAATCAAGTACGAAACGATTAGGCGCGTAAATCGTCAAGGTATCTTCGGTACTTTCTGCTTGAAGTGGTCTGACCCACATACTGAATTGCTGCGAAGGCAATTCATCTTGCAATACATATAAACAACTTTGCCAAACCGACAGATACACAGTAAAACTCCCAGAGATATAATTTTTATTCCCGCACATCAATAATGATTCAAAAATCACACCTGTATTGCGTTTAAATGGCTCAATAAGCAGCCCAAGACCGACTATTATGAATGCACTTTATCCACAAGTAAAAGATTGATTTTTGTAAAATTGTTGATATCGATGTATAAATATAATAACAGACTGATTTAAATAGCTTTTTATTTTAAAGCTTGATTAGAGATCATAACAAAACTGGCAGCAGATCGCGACCATAATTTACGATCTAATTTACTTTTCCCATGCTTTTATTCACTTTTTATACAGGGGCTGTGGAAAACTTCTTATTTATGATGATCCTATCGGATCATGAAAATTGATCATAAATAAACATGCTTTACGCACTCTATTATGATTGACTTTTCGTCACTTCATCTATAATATCTCGCGCTCGCAATGGCACCTGTGCCAGGATCGCGACCTGCATAGGATGTTTTAACTTTAACCGATCGGATGAGATTGTTATGAAAAGAACTTTTCAACCTAGCGTTTTAAAACGCAAACGTACACACGGTTTCCGTGCTCGTATGGCAACTGTAAATGGCCGTAAAGTATTAGCTCGTCGCCGTGCTAAAGGCCGCAAAGTTCTTTCTGCTTAATTTATAAGTGGAAGACTTTAGCTTTGGCAGGGAGTTACGTCTGTTAACTCCCTCGCATTACTCTCGCATATTTAACGAACCCGCTCGGGCTGCAACTCCTTTCTTTACCTTATTAGCAAAACCAAGTGACCAGTCAAAACCTCGGTTAGGCCTTACTGTTGCTAAAAAACGTGTAAAAAAGGCATGTCAACGAAACCGTATTAAACGTCTTGCTCGCGAAAGTTTTCGTTTAAACCAACACACGCTCGATAATATTGATATTGTGTTGATGGTTAAAAGTGGCATTGATGAACAGTCTAATGAAGAATTAACCAAACAACTTACAAAGCTGTGGCGTAAGATTAATGAACGCTGCAAACCTGGTGCCCCTAAACCGCCACCATTTAAAAAACGCCCAAACAAATCAGCTAAATCGACTAAACAAACCCAATAGCAATAGAATTACAGGGTTAATTAAGGTATCTTTAGCTCACCTTTTAATCATGCGTTTAAAATCTCATAGTGAGTCTTTAAATACATGGTATCTATTCACTAAACATAACGTAGGGGCATGTACAACATGAGGTTACTTAAACCACTTGCTGCTTTACCAACACGTTGTTTAGTTTTATTTATCCGCGGTTATCAAAAGTGGATTAGCCCGCTATTAGGTCCGCATTGTCGTTTTAATCCAACATGCTCTAGTTACGCTATTCAAGCAATAAATTTGCATGGATCGGTAAAAGGGAGTTGGTTAGCTGTTAAACGCATATTAAAATGCCATCCTTTACATTCAGGCGGAGACGACCCCGTTCCTGAAAAATTAACCCGTATTAACCACCAACACGAGAAATAAGAGCTGTTATGGAATCGCAACGCACGTTTTTATTCATCGGCCTAATGCTAGTGTCGTTTTTATTATTTCAAGAGTGGAATAATGACTACAACACACCAAAAGCCGATCCTAGTGCCACTACACAAACACTAAAAGCAAATTCACCAGAATCAGATGATTATGTTCCAGCTTCATCAGACTCAGGTTTACCTGCTTCAACAACTTTAGCTAAACGCGCTGTTATAAATATTACAACAGACGTTTTTAAAGTAAAAATTGACACCAAAGGCGGTGACATTGTTGAAACAGACTTAATTGATTATAAAGAAACCAAAGGCAGTGATGTTCCTTACATGCTACTTGGTGAATTTGATGGTAAACAATACTTTTCACAAAGTGGTTTAATAGGTTTAAATGGCCCAGATGCATCAGCAAATGGTCGTCCTACTTACCAATCAGAACAAACTTCTTATACTTTAACGGGTGATGAGCTTCGAGTTCCTCTTCAGTTTACTGATAGTAACGGTGTAAGTTTCACTAAAACCTATGTATTCAAAAAGGGTCAATATGATGTTGGCTTAGAATATAAAGTTAACAACACCACTAGCGCGCCAGTACAAGTGCAACTTTACACACAAATAAAGCGCACCGTACAAGAAAAAGGCAGTATGGTTGATCAAAACTATTTAGGGGCTGCATACGGTACTGATGAAGAAAAATACGAAAAGTATAGTTTTTCAGATATGGCCGATAAAAACCTAAATAAAAATACTCAAGGTGGTTATGTTGCCTTTATTCAGCATTACTTTGTAAGTGCTTGGGTACCAATGCAAGATCAAACTAATACTCTTTATAGTTTAATTACTAAAAGTAATGCGGCTATTATTGGTGTTAAAGACGAAGCGGTAAATGTTCAAGCTGGTAGTGAGCAAGTACTTACTGCAACTTATTACATGGGCCCTAAAGAGTCAGATAAACTTGAAGCCATTCATCCAGACCTAGACTTAACAGTTGATTATGGTTGGTTGTTTTTCATTTCGCAGCCGTTATTTGTGCTACTTAAATGGTTACACAGTATTTTAGGTAACTGGGGTGTAGCAATTATTGCCATCACTATTATCGTTAAAACATTAATGTACCCACTGACTAAAGCACAGTACACCTCAATGGCTAAAATGCGTGCATTACAGCCTAAGATGAAAGCGCTAAAAGAAAAGTATGGCGATGATCGTCAAAAATTCGGCCAAGCGACTATGGAAATGTACCGTAAAGAAAAAGTGAACCCTATGGGTGGCTGTTTCCCTATTTTACTGCAAATGCCAATCTTCTTAGCCTTATTCTATGTATTCTTAGAGTCTACAGAACTTCGTCACGCTGAATTTGTACTTTGGCTAACTGACCTTTCTGCGAAAGACCCATACTACGTATTACCAATCTTATTTGGTGCGAGTATGTTTATAACGCAAAAACTACAACCTATGACGGTTACCGATCCAATGCAGCAAAAAATGATGACCTTTATGCCGGTTATCTTCTCTGTATTCTTCTTATGGTTCCCATCTGGTTTAGTACTTTACTGGTTAGTGTCTAACCTTATTTCTATTGTCCAGATGTTAATCATCTACCGTGGCATGGAAAAGAAAGGAATTAAAGTAAGGGGCGATTAAACTCCCTACTTATATAAAGGCGACTTAGGTCGCCTTTTTTATTGCCTATTTTTTATAACAGCATTCGCGAGTGCCTATTTGATAGGTTACAATACCGCCATTACGTTATTTAAGTTGGCAAATAAACCGCATGATCAATCACGATACAATTGCAGCACAAGCCACTGCCCCAGGCCGAGGCGGTGTTGGTATTATTCGCGTTTCAGGAAACCTAGCCAAACAGGTTGCTGAAAAAATAATAGGCAAAGTCCCTAAAGTTCGTTATGCCGACTATGTGCCATTTAACACCCTTGCAGGTCAGCAACTTGACCAAGGTATTGCGATTTACTTTGCTGGCCCACACTCATTTACCGGTGAAGACGTACTCGAACTCCAAGGCCATGGTGGCCCTGTTGTTCTTGATATGCTACTCAAAGAAATAAGTAAAATAGACGGTGTGCGTTTAGCTAAACCAGGGGAATTCTCTGAGCGTGCGTTTATGAACGACAAGCTTGATTTAACTCAAGCAGAAGCAATCGCCGACTTAATTAATGCAACTAGCGAGCAAGCCGCTAAAAGCGCTCTACAATCACTTCAAGGGCAATTCTCTAAGCACATAGAAACCTTAGTTGAAAAAGTCATTCACTTACGTATGTATGTGGAAGCAGCTATTGATTTCCCTGACGAAGAAATCGATTTTTTATCAGACGGAAAAGTGGGTGGTGATTTAAATGCCATCATCAAGCAGCTTAATGCCGTAACCAATCAAGCCAAACAAGGCAGCATAATGCGCGAAGGTATGCGCGTCGTTATTGCTGGTCGCCCTAATGCAGGTAAATCAAGCTTACTTAATGCATTAGCAGGGCGAGAAGCGGCTATCGTAACTGAAATAGCCGGCACCACTCGTGACGTATTACGTGAACATATACATATAGATGGTATGCCACTGCATATAATAGATACCGCAGGCCTTCGAGAAAGCCCAGATAAAGTAGAACAAATAGGCATTGAACGTGCCTGGGATGAAATAAACCAAGCTGATCGGGTGCTATTTATGCTTGATGGCACCGACACCACTGATACCGATCCACATGCTATTTGGCCTGAATTTATGGCTAAGTTACCCCAAGGTATGGGCGTGACTGTGATCAGAAATAAAGCCGATTTATCAGGTGATGTAGTCGGCATAGATCAAAAACAACAATATCCTGTCATCAGTTTAAGCGCTAAAAATGCTGATGGTATAGAGTTAGTTCGTACTCACTTAAAAGCTTGCATTGGTTTTGATGGTGCTACAGAAGGTGGTTTTATGGCACGCCGTCGTCACTTAGATGCACTAGAACATGCTGCGTATCATTTAGATACAGGTAAAACACAATTAGAGATGCATGTGGCCGGTGAAATCCTCGCGGAAGAACTGCGTTTAACACAGCAGTATCTTAACGAAATAACTGGTGAATTTACTTCTGATGATTTGCTTGGCAAAATTTTCAGCTCGTTCTGTATCGGTAAATAGTCGAACTAATAAGTAACAATTTGATCATTAAGGGCACTTAGGTGCCCTTTTTACTGCCTACTATTTTTAATATCGACTCGCCAAAATGCATTTTAATAACTCACTTTAAAAACCAAGCAGACTAAAAATACAGCTAAATTGCACCAATATGAGCCTCCATTCATGTTTAAAAATGTGTTTAAGGTAGATGAGCTAAACCTATAATCACACCAAAAAGCAGATAAACTACCTACATTAATAGTAAAAAATTAAGCTTATTTCCCCCTAAAAGAGAACCTATTACATTAGCTTTTCAAGCTTGGCCATAGGAAATTATCAAACCATAAAAATAAAACGTACCTAAAAAGTAAGTTTGATCGCCCACTCCACCAGCAAAATATAATTAATTTCTTAGTTTAAATTGATGAAATTATTTTTTTGCAGATCAGTTATCCACAATTGGGGTTTTACTACCTTAAAAATGAGTTAAAAGCGATAAAAAGTAAAAATATGCTGTGTTTAAATCAGTTAAATAGTGATTTTTGGAAAATAAAAATGGATTTTTAGTCTGATCTGCATAAATAGATCATTTTTTTTAATTATTCTCGATCCCAATTTTAAGTTATCAACATGCTTTGTATCCACACTAAGATCAACACGCCTTTATTTATGAATTTGTACTAGCTGGTGGTTAACACTCAATATAAAATCAATAACTTAGCAAACTATTTATAACATTGCTTTTTAGTTAAGCAGAGCTTTCCCCAACCTTATCAACAACTTGATCAGAAGATTACATTTAAATATATTTTGTTAATCCATTAATAATCAACAAGTTAAAGCAGTGGTTAGTGCGGAGGCTTAAATTACCACAAAAATAGTTATACAAAATAACACTCTTAACTTTACTGTTATACTCACTGAGCTATCATAGGCAGCAATTAAAACTAATAGTGATCAGTAATATTCATGAGTTCAGTAAATATTATCGTTGGTAGTCAAATGGGATCCGCCGAGTACGTTGCAGAGCAGTTAAATGATGCACTTAACAACCAAGGGATTAATAGCCAACTACATGATCAACCTGAGTTTAATGAAATCGATCAACAAAATACTATTTGGTTGGTTTGTACATCAACATACGGTGCGGGTGACTACCCTGACAACCTGATTGATTTTATCGAACAAGTATCTCAAGTGGATGATCTTTCGCATTTAAAGTATTCAGTTATTGCACTTGGCGATACTAGTTACGACACTTATAACCTTGCAGGACGCAATATAGATGCCCTTTTAAGTCAAAAAGGCGCTGTAAAAGTAGCACAACGTTTAGAGCTTAATATTCTTGATGAAGCTTTGCCCGAAGATACGGCCTTAGCTTGGTTAGACTCGTGGATAGCACAGACAGGTTTAAAATAGAAAGATCAAGCAAAAAGTTATAAATAAAGTTACCCACAATTTACTAATAAATTAATAGATTTTGTGGATAAACACTGATTAAACTGCTTTTTTAGCCGTGCTTATCCATGGGATAAGATCGAGACTTGATCGGCCTGTGTATAACAGCCCGTTTTGATCAGAGCTTATTTGCCTGAAGATCCGATCATATTAACACCTTTAGATCCGATCTAATTATATGTTTTTAATCATGATCTAAAGCTTATCAACAGAAAACCCGATCAGTAGTAGTAATAGTATTAAAAGATCTCTTTAAAAGATCCTTTATATTATTAGAGATCACTTACTTAGATCTTGAGCACTGTTTAATCATTTATCTTCTGCTAATTTCTAGGTAGAATACGCTCCCTTTTGAAGTTTACTGGTTTGATTTAAGTAGG
Source organism: Pseudoalteromonas sp. KJ63-1 (assembly GCF_055808145.1). Next base: position 3,344,579 of record NZ_CM147855.1, read on the forward strand.
ATCCCATTAATGATTTTTCACGAAAATTTTGACGTTATCGTAGTAGGTGGTGGACATGCAGGCACTGAAGCCGCATTGGCAGCTGCCCGTATGGGGATGAATACCCTGCTGCTGACTCACAATATGGATACCCTTGGTCAAATGTCTTGTAACCCAGCAATTGGTGGCATTGGTAAAGGCCATCTGGTTAAAGAAATTGATGCCCTAGGTGGCGCAATGGCTCAAGCTATTGACAAAGGCGGGATCCAATTCCGCACGCTTAATTCTTCTAAAGGCCCTGCTGTACGAGCGACTCGTGCTCAAGCAGATCGTGCCCTGTACAAAGCGGCTATTCAAAACACACTTCAAAACCAAGAAAACTTAAAGATTTTTCAGCAATCATGTGATGATCTAATCGTTGAAAATGATCGTGTAACCGGTGTAGTGACACAAATGGGTTTACGTTTTAGTGCACCTAGTGTGGTACTAACCGTGGGTACATTCTTAGGCGGTCAAATTCATATCGGCCTTGAAAATTTCAAAGGTGGCCGAGCTGGCGATCCGCCTTCGATTGCCTTAGCTGATCGCTTACGTGAATTACCATTTAGAGTAGATCGCTTAAAAACCGGCACGCCACCGCGTATTGATGCCCGGACTGTTGATTTTAGTAAAATGCAAGAACAACCGGGTGATGCACCAACACCGGTATTCTCATTTATGGGTAAACAAAGCGACCACCCACAACAAATTCCGTGTTACATCACTTACACCAATGAAAAAACACATGATGTTATTCGCAAAAACTTACATCGCTCACCTATGTACTCAGGTGTTATCGAAGGAATAGGTCCACGTTACTGTCCGTCTATTGAAGATAAAATTGTACGTTTTGCAGATAAAGATAAACACCAAATATTTGTAGAGCCAGAAGGTTTAACTTCTTACGAGTTATACCCTAACGGTATTTCAACTAGCTTACCGTTCGATGTGCAGTTAGAAATTGTGCAATCGATCACCGGCTTTGAGAACGCACATATCTGTCGTCCTGGCTACGCCATTGAATATGACTTTTTTGATCCGCGCGATTTAAAACAATCATTAGAAACTAAATTTATTGATGGTTTATTTTTTGCTGGTCAAATTAATGGTACTACCGGTTACGAAGAAGCGGGTGCACAAGGTCTGATCGCAGGTATGAATGCAGCCTTACAAGTACAAGGCAAAGAATCGTGGACGCCACGTCGTGATGAAGCCTATGTAGGCGTACTGATTGACGACTTAGCAACACTGGGTACAAAAGAACCGTACCGTATGTTTACTAGTCGCGCAGAATACCGTTTGCTACTTCGTGAAGACAACGCTGATATTCGTTTAACTGAAAAAGGCCGTGAACTAGGTTTAGTTAACGATGAACGTTGGCAAGCATTTAACGAAAAAATGGAAGTGATCGCTAAAGAAAAACAGCGTATTAAAGATACCTGGATCCATAAAGATCATGTCATGGTTAATAAAGTAAACGAATTACTTAAAACGCCACTTGTGCGTGAAGCCAGCTTAGAAGAATTACTGCGTCGTCCAGAAGTGCGTTATAACGACTTGATGGCGATTGAAGGGCTTGGATCTGAGTTTACCAATAAGGCGGCTTTAGAGCAGGTTGAAATTCATACCAAGTACGCAGGTTACATTGCGCGTCAGCAAGATGAGATCAATAAGCAGCTTCGTCATGAAGAAACAATCTTACCAAAAGAGTTTGATTATAAAACCGTCTCTGGTCTATCAAACGAGGTAGTTGCTAAGCTAATTGATGCTCGTCCAGACACTATTGGCCAAGCTTCGCGTATTTCTGGTATCACCCCAGCGGCGATTTCGCTATTATTAGTGTATCTGAAGAAGCAAGGCTTGTTACGCAAAACTGCGTAACGGTAAAGGTACATTGTGTTACAGCAACAATTAACAACTTTGTTAGCGCAAACTGATATTGCGCTAACACAAAAACAACAGCAACAACTTGTTCGCTATGTCGAATTACTCGATAAGTGGAATAAAGCCTACAATTTAACCTCAGTACGTTTGCCTCAAGAAATGATGGTTAAACATATAATGGATAGCCTAGTTGTTGCTCCTCACTTGACCGGTCATCATTATATTGATGTTGGCACGGGTCCTGGTTTACCGGGCATAGTGTTAGCTATAGCCTTACCCAATACGCAATTTGTATTATTAGATAGTTTAGGTAAACGTGTACGTTTTTTAATGCATGTTAAACATGAGCTTGGCCTTGATAATGTCACCCCTGTGCAGTCAAGAGTTGAAGAATATCAACCAAGTGTTAAATTAGATGGCGTACTAAGTCGTGCATTTGCATCATTACAAGATATGATTGACTGGTGTTCGCACTTAATTGATCATTCAGGTAAGTTTATTGCGCTTAAAGGGGTATTTCCAAGTGAGGAATTAGACTCACTCCCTGCTGGCGTTAAGTTTGAGCAAAAAATTGCATTAGAAGTACCGGATTTAGATGCACAACGACATTTAATAATTCTTTCTAAAGACTAGGGATCAGAGACACTGTGGCAAAAGTCATCGCATTAGCAAATCAAAAAGGCGGAGTAGGTAAAACTACCACTGCCGTTAATCTCGCTGCATCTATGGCTGCAACGAAACGTAAAGTGCTGTTAATAGATCTCGACCCGCAAGGCAATGCGACCATGGGCAGTGGCGTCGACAAATATGGTGACGTCCCTACTATCTATGACTTGCTCATAGAAGATAAGCCTATTGATGAGGTGATTATTAAAGAAACCTCAGGCGAATATCATATGATTGCTGCAAACGGTGATGTGACCGCTGCAGAAGTTAAGCTGATGGAATTATTTGCGCGTGAAGTACGTTTGCGTAACGCGCTTGAAAAAATACAAGATCAGTATGAGTTTATTTTTATAGACTGCCCGCCTTCTTTAAATATGTTAACCGTTAATGCCATGGCCGCTGCCGATTCTATTTTAGTGCCTATGCAATGTGAATATTACGCACTTGAAGGATTAACAGCATTAATGGACACGATTACGCAACTTGCTAAGTTAGTTAACCCTAACTTACAGATTGAAGGCATACTTCGTACTATGTACGATCCACGTAATCGACTAGCAAATGATGTATCAGAACAATTAAAACAACATTTTGGCGATAAAGTATACCGTACGGTGATCCCACGTAATGTTCGACTTGCAGAAGCCCCAAGTTTTGGTGCCCCAGCAATGTACTATGATCGAGCATCAAGTGGTGCGAAAGCTTATTTAGCTCTCGCTGGTGAAATGCTACGCAGAAAAGAAAAAACAACTCCCGTTGTCGCCTAACTTTGAGGTAAAAAAATAACATGTCTGCTAAAAAACGAGGTTTAGGCCGAGGACTCGATGCGCTTTTAAGTTCATCTAAACCTGCACCAAGCGAAGGCAAGGAACAGGACAATGCTAACGTAACTAGCGCAGTTGAAAATGCAGCGCAACCTAGCAACAGTGAATTACAAAAACTCCCTATCGAGTTTTTACACTCAGGTAAATACCAACCTCGTAAAGACATGTCTGAAGAGGCACTTGAAGAACTCGCCAGTTCGATACGCTCACAAGGAATTATTCAACCTATCGTTGTGCGCCCTGTTGCGCACAACAGCTACGAGATTATTGCCGGTGAACGCCGTTGGCGTGCTGCACAAATTGCTAAACTTGATTTTGTACCCTGTATTATTAAAGACGTGCCTGATGAAGCAGCCGTTGCTATTGCCCTAATTGAAAATATTCAGCGTGAAGACTTAAACGCTATGGAAGAAGCGATTGCACTTAACCGCTTGCTTAATGAGTTTGAGTTAACGCATCAACAAGTGGCTGATGCCGTTGGTAAATCGCGCACTACTGTGACTAACTTATTACGCTTAAATAATCTTAATAACGATGTAAAGATATTGTTAGAGCATGGTGACATTGAAATGGGTCACGCACGTTGCCTGTTAGCACTTGAAGGTGAAGTGCAATCAGATGCAGCCCGTTTAGCTGTTGCAAAGGCATTGACCGTTCGCGAAACAGAAAAACTAGTACGCTCTATTTTAGAGCCAGCTCCAGCAAAAGAAGTAATAGAAAAAGACCCAGATGTTAAACAGTTAGAGCAACAGCTTGCTGATAACCTAGGGGCAAAGGTAGAAATAAATTACAACAAAAAAGGCAAAGGGAAGTTGGTTATTTCATACACTAATCTTGACGAGTTAGACGGTATTTTAAACCGTATCAATCAAGACTATTCCCACCATTAATTCATTGGATGTCTAAAAAGGGACATTTACAGCGATTTTGTGTTACAAAGCACCTACTCAAGTTGCAAAACTGGCAGGATTAAGTATAATTTCGCCAGTTTTCATACCCTGACAATTAGAGCGTCATAAAGGTTAATTAAAAGTGACTAATAAGTTAGCAGGCCCGTATAGGCTTGCCGCATTAAAATTAATTTGCCTTCAAGGATTTGTAGCCCTTTTAGCTGCACTAATAATTTTTATAGGTTGGGAAACCAATGCCGCACTTTCAGCTCTAGCTGGTGGCGCAGTCGCAGTACTTCCTAACTTTGTATTTGCGCTTTATGCATTCAGATATATGGGTGCAAGTCGAGCAAATCAAGCGTATGCCTCGTTGAAACGCGGCAACGGATTAAAATTTATGCTAACAATCGTTTTGTTTGCACTAATGCTAAAGCTTTATCCGGTAGTACTGCTACCTTTCTTTTGTGCTTATGTGTTGGTGTTGTTTACAGGATTGTTTACACCCGTTTTTTTAAACATTAACTTTTGGGATATAACATGGCTGCAGAAGAAGTTACTCTATCTAGCCATATTCAGCACCACTTAACCAATGCTAAGATGTGCTCGACCGACGCTGGTCTTGCCTTCAATAAAGCATGTACGGATAGTGGCTTCTGGACATGGCATATAGATACCCTCGCATGGTCTATCGGACTAGGTCTAATATTTTTATGGATCTTCCGTAGTGCCGCAAAAAAATCAACTCTGGGTGTACCTGGAAAACTTCAATGTTTCATTGAAATGGTTGTTGAGTTCGTTGGCGACAACGTACGCGATACCTTCCACGGTAAAAGTAAGCTAATTGCACCATTAGCATTAACAATATTCGTTTGGATATTCTTAATGAACTTAATGGATTTAATCCCAGTTGACTTCCTACCTGCATTTGCTGGCTTTGTTGGCGAAACTGCATTCGGTATGGATTCACACGACGTATACATGAAAATTGTACCAACTACAGATATCAACATGACAGCTGCACTTGCGCTGGGCGTGTTCATTCTAATGATTGGTTACTCAATTAAAATCAAAGGTATCGGCGGTTTTATTAAAGAACTAACACTTCACCCGTTTAGTTCAAACAATACAGCTATGCAGATTCTTTTAATCCCATTCAACCTATTACTAGAACTTATCGCATTGGTTTCTAAGCCGTTTTCACTGGCACTGCGTTTGTTCGGTAACTTATATGCAGGTGAATTAATCTTCATCCTTATAGGTGCTATAGGTTTAATGCAACTACCGTTGCACTTTGTGTGGGCTGTATTCCATATCTTGGTAATTGTATTGCAAGCATTCGTATTCATGATGCTAACAATCGTATACCTAAGCATGGCAAGTTCGGATAATCACTAATTTATAACTTTTAATTTTTACTTTTAATTACAATTGAAACTTTGGAGAAAAAAATGGAACTAGTATTAGGTCTTAAGTACATCGCAGTAGCTTTACTTATCGGCTTCGGTGCAATCGGCACGGCAATCGGTTTTGGTAACATGGGCGGTAAATTCCTTGAAGCATGTGCGCGTCAACCTGAGCTTGCACCATCGCTACAAGTTAAAATGTTTATCCTTGCTGGTCTAATCGATGCTGTAGCAATGATTGGTGTTGGTATCGCGATGGTATTGTTGTTCGTACTTTAATTTTATTTTTTGAACAGCTTACTATTTAAGGAGGAGCGGTTGTGAACTTAAACGCCACTCTTATCGGTGAATTAATTGCGTTTACGGTGTTCGTATTATTTTGTATGAAATACGTATGGCCACCACTAAACGGTGCAATTGAAGCTCGCCAGAAGAAAATCGAAGATGGTTTAGCTGCCTCTGATAGAGCCGAGAAAGACTTAGAACTAGCGCAACAGAAAGCTGCAGAACAGCTTAAAGATGCAAAGGCTCAAGCGGCTGATATCATTGATCAAGCTAAAAAGCGTGCCATGCTAATTGTTGACGAAGAAACTGTTCGTGGTCAGCAAGAGCGTGAAAAAATTATTGCTCAAGGGCACTCTGAAATTGAATCAGAGCGTAACCGTGTGACAGAAGAGCTACGTAAGCAAGTAGCAACTCTGGCAGTGGTTGGCGCAGAAAGAATTTTAGAGCGCGAAATCAATCAAGCCGCACATAGTGACATCGTTGAAAAACTTGTCGCTGAGCTGTAATTAGGAGGGTATGAGCATGTCTGAATTGACTACTATCGCTCGCCCATACGCTAAAGCGGCTTTTGAACTTGCCGTTGAAAAAGGCGCTATTGATAGCTGGAATGACATGTTGTTCTTTGCTGGCCACGTTGCCAGCAATGAACAGGCATCTACCATTTTAGCTGGATTGCCTACTGCTACTGCACAAGCTGAGTTATTTATTAACTTATGTGGTGAGCAGCTCAACGAACAAGGTCAGAACCTAGTTAAGGTGATGGCTGAAAATGGACGTTTGATTGCACTACCTGAAGTTGCTCATTTATTTTCTGCTTTAAAAGCAGACTATGAAAAAGAAATCGATATTGATGTGATTTCGGCAACACCTCTTGCTGCAGCGCAGCAAGAATCACTGGTAGCGGCACTTGAAAAACGTTTCGCACGCAAAGTTAAGCTGAATTGTAGTGAAGACGCTACAGTAGTTGGCGGCCTTATTATTAAGGCAGGCGACACTGTAATTGACGGCTCTTTACGCGGTAAATTAAATCGCTTAGCCACAACACTACAATCGTAATTGGGAAAAAGAGCATGCAACTTAATTCCACTGAAATTTCAGATCTGATCAAACAACGTATTGAGAAGTTCGAAGTTGTAAGTGAAGCTCGTAACGAAGGTACAATTGTATCTGTTACTGACGGTATCATTCGCATCCACGGTCTAGCTGACTGTATGCAAGGTGAGATGATTGAGCTTCCTGGCAACCGTTATGCTATCGCACTAAACCTTGAGCGCGACTCAATTGGTGCAGTAGTAATGGGTCCTTACGCTGACCTTACAGAAGGCGTAAAAGTATACACAACTGGTCGTATCTTAGAAGTTCCTGTTGGTGCGGGTCTACTTGGTCGTGTTGTAAACACACTAGGTGCTCCTATCGATGGTAAAGGCGCTTTAGATAACGACGGTTTTGAACCTGTAGAAAAAATTGCACCAGGTGTAATCGAGCGTCAATCAGTAGATGAGCCAGTACAAACTGGTTACAAATCTATCGATGCGATGATTCCAGTTGGTCGTGGTCAGCGTGAGCTTGTTATCGGTGACCGCCAAACAGGTAAAACTGCACTAGCAATCGATGCAATCATCAACCAAAAAGACACAGGCGTTAAGTGTGTGTACGTAGCGGTTGGTCAAAAAGCATCTACTATTGCTAACGTAGTACGTAAATTAGAAGAGCACGGTGCACTTGCAAATACTATCGTAGTTGTAGCATCTGCTTCTGAATCTGCGGCACTTCAGTACTTAGCACCGTTCTCGGGCTGTACTATGGGTGAATACTTCCGTGACCGTGGTGAAAACGCATTAATCGTATATGATGATTTATCTAAGCAAGCTGTTGCTTACCGTCAAATCTCATTGCTACTTAAGCGTCCACCAGGCCGTGAAGCATACCCAGGTGACGTATTCTACCTTCACTCGCGTCTTTTAGAGCGTGCATCACGTGTAAACACTGATTACGTTGAAAAGTTCACTAACGGTGAAGTGAAAGGTAAAACAGGTTCATTGACGGCATTGCCTATCATTGAAACTCAAGGCGGCGACGTTTCTGCGTTCGTACCGACAAACGTTATCTCTATCACCGATGGTCAGATCTTCTTAGAAACTGACTTATTCAACTCAGGTATCCGTCCGGCAGTAAATGCTGGTATCTCGGTATCGCGTGTTGGTGGTGCTGCACAAACTAAAATCGTTAAGAAACTAGGTGGCGGTATCCGTCTAGCCCTAGCTCAGTACCGTGAATTAGCTGCGTTCTCGCAGTTCGCGTCTGACCTTGATGATGCTACTCGTGCTCAACTTGAGCATGGTGAGCGTGTAACAGAGCTAATGAAGCAGAAACAGTACGCGCCAATGTCTGTTGCTGAAATGTCTTTGTCGTTATTCGCAGCTGAGAAAGGTTACTTGCAAGACATCGAAATCTCTAAAATCATGGATTTCGAAGCGGCATTACTTTCTTTCGCAAATAGCACATACGCAGAGCTTATGGCTCAAATCAATGAAACTGGTAACTACAACGCCGAGATCGAAGCGCAGCTTAAAGAACTTCTAGAGAAGTGCAAGTCTACGCAAACTTGGTAATTTAGTTATTAATGGTGCGCTTTAGTCCGCTAAAGCACACCTTGATTCGGAGAGAGAGTCATGGCCAGCGGAAAAGAGATTAAAAGCAAGATCGGCAGTATTAAAAATACTCAAAAGATCACTAGCGCAATGGAAATGGTTGCTGCGTCTAAAATGAAAAAGGCGCAAGAACGAGTGGCTTCAAGCCGTCCATACGCTGAAAAATTACGTAAAGTGATTGGTCGTGTTGCTCAAGCAAATCTTGATTTTACTCACCCGTTCTTAGAAGAACGTGAAGTAAAACGAGTTGGTTATATTGTTATCTCTACTGACCGTGGTCTGTGTGGCGGTTTAAACTCAAACGAGTTTAAAAAAGTTGCATTAGACATTAAAGCGTGGAAAGAGAAAGGCGTAGATGCTGATTTTGCTACTTTAGGTAGTAAAGCAGCTGGCTTCTTTCAACGTTTTGGTGGTCAAGTGCTTGCTAAAAAAGCAGGTCTTGGAGATAAGCCTTCAGTACAGGACGTAATTGGTCCGGTAAAAATAATGCTAGATGCATTCTCTGAAGGTAAAATTGACCGTTTATTCCTGGTATATAACAACTTTGTTAATACCATGAAGCAAGAGCCAATAGTAGATCAGTTACTCCCTTTGCCAAAAGCTGAAGAAGAAGTATCTACACATGCGTGGGATTACTTATATGAACCAAACCCAGAGGCTATTTTAGAGTCTTTGTTAGTACGTTTCATTGAATCTCAAGTATACCAAGGTGTAGTTGAAAACGCTGCCTCTGAACAGGCTGCCCGCATGGTTGCAATGAAAGCTGCAACTGATAATGCCGGTGACCTTATGGATGAGTTACAGCTTGTATATAACAAAGCTCGCCAAGCAGCAATCACACAAGAAATTAGTGAGATTTGTTCTGGTTCAGCAGCAGTTTAATGCTTCAGGCAAAGATTAACGAGAGGAATAGACATGAGTTTAGGTAAGGTCGTCCAAATTATCGGCGCCGTTGTGGATATCGAATTTCCACAAGACAGCGTGCCAGCCGTATATGACGCGCTAAAAGTAACAGATGGCGATTTAGCTGGTTTGACTTTAGAAGTTCAACAGCAGCTAGGTGGCGGTGTGGTACGTACTATCGCACTAGGTACTACAGACGGTTTACGTCGTGGTGCTGCAGTAGCAAACACAGGCGAAGCAATTCAAGTTCCAGTTGGTACTAAGACCCTAGGTCGTATCATGAACGTACTTGGTGAGCCAATTGATGAAGCAGGTCCAATCGGTGAAGACGAGCGTATGTCTATCCACCGTGCAGCACCTACTTACGAAGAGCAATCAAGCTCAGTTGAACTTTTAGAAACGGGTATCAAGGTAATCGACCTTGTATGTCCATTCGCTAAAGGTGGTAAAGTTGGTTTATTCGGTGGTGCCGGTGTTGGTAAAACCGTAAACATGATGGAACTTATCCGTAACATCGCAATCGAGCACAGCGGCTACTCAGTATTCGCAGGTGTTGGTGAGCGTACTCGTGAGGGTAACGATTTCTACCATGAGATGAACGATTCAAACGTACTTGATAAAGTATCGCTTGTATACGGTCAGATGAACGAGCCACCGGGTAACCGTTTACGCGTAGCGTTAACAGGTCTTACTATGGCTGAGAAGTTCCGTGACGAAGGTCGCGACGTACTTTTCTTCGTAGATAACATCTACCGTTACACACTTGCGGGTACAGAAGTATCAGCACTTCTTGGTCGTATGCCATCAGCGGTAGGTTACCAGCCTACACTTGCTGAAGAAATGGGTGTACTTCAAGAGCGTATCGCATCTACTAAGACTGGTTCAATTACTTCAATCCAAGCGGTATACGTACCTGCGGATGATTTAACGGATCCATCTCCAGCAACAACGTTTGCTCACTTAGATGCAACAGTGGTACTTTCACGTGATATCGCATCACTAGGTATCTACCCAGCGGTAGACCCTCTTGATTCATCTTCACGTCAGCTTGATCCACAAGTTATCGGTGAAGAGCATTACGGTATAGCGCGCGGCGTTCAAACAGTTCTTCAGCGTTACAAAGAACTTAAAGACATCATCGCGATTCTAGGTATGGACGAGCTTTCTGACGAAGATAAGCAACTTGTATCTCGTGCACGTAAAATCCAGCGTTTCCTATCTCAGCCATTCTTCGTGGCAGAGGTATTTACAGGTGCGCCAGGTAAATACGTTTCACTTAAAGACACAATTGCAGGCTTCAAAGGTATCTTAAACGGTGAGTTTGATGATATGCCAGAGCAAGCGTTCTACATGGTTGGCTCTATCGAAGAAGCTCAAGAAAAAGCCAAAAGCATGTAATTAGGAGGGTAGTATGGCAGCTATGACTGTACATCTTGATGTAGTAAGTGCTGAAGAGAAATTATTTTCTGGTTTAGTAGAATCTATTCAAGTATCTGGTAGTGAAGGTGAGTTAGGTGTTAACGCCGGTCACGCCCCACTACTAACTGCCCTTAAACCTGGTATGGTACGTTTAGTTAAGCAATTTGGTGAAGAAGAACTCATCTATATTGCTGGCGGTACACTAGAAGTTCAACCGAACATAGTGACCGTACTTGCTGATACAGCTGTTCGTGGTGAAGACCTGGACGAGAAAGCTGCAGAGCAAGCTAAACGTGACGCTGAAGCCCAAATGGCAAAAGGTGCATCTGCTGAGCTTGATTACAATCAGGCCGCAATGCAACTAGCTGAAGCAATTGCTCAGCTACGCGTTATTCAGCAATTACGTAAAAAGTAAGCCTATCTGGTTTTTAAAAGCCCACTTTATGTGGGCTTTTTTATGTCTGCTTGGATGACATTACTTTGCATAGCTGTTAATCTCTCGTTAATGTTTTTTTTGCATTTAAAACAGTTTTAAACATTTTCATTCTCAAGCTGTGATATGGATGTTGGATTATAATAACTATGAAAGAAGCAAATTTCCCCCGTAGTGTCAAAGAAGTTAAGTTTGGGGCATGGTCTTTGAACCCTAAGCTGCAAACAATTTTTGACGGCGAAGTAGAAAGAGAGTTAGAGCCGCTTCTTTTTAAAATACTTTCTTATTTGATTATTAATAAAGATGAGATAATTACCCGCCAAGACTTAATTGATGACGTATGGTGTCAGCATTATGTTGATGACAACGCAATTAACCGAGCTATGTCAGAGCTTAGAAAAGTTCTAAAATCTGAAGTGCAACGTGGCTTAGTAGTAAAAACACACTATCGAAAGGGTTATAGCTTTTTTTAGAGCCGGAAGTTATTTATTATGAAGAGGAGCCTTCGGCTTTAGTGCAAGTTAACGCATTAAAAGAAAAAACTAATAACAAACAAAAAAAGTTAATAGCACTAATAACTATATTAATTCTAGGTGTTTTTATTAGTATTTACATGTTTCAAAGTTTATCTAGTCTAGATAACGAGATTGCAAATGATACGTTACTAAAGGTTGAAACAAAAAGCCCAAACATTATAGAGAAAAAATTTAACGAAGAAACGCTCTCTTGGTTACAGGGAGTGTATAGTCAAATGATACTTTCCCCAAATAACTCAACCATTGCACTTTCATTCTTTGAAGAAGAACAATCATATTCAGTGCTTTTATTAAAAAATCTAAATACAGGGCAAGAAAGAAAAATCTCAGAAGCGAATGCTAATATTTTTCCGGCAGGTTGGTCAATTGATAGTGAGCGTGCAATTTATAGAGTAGAAAGTAAAGGCAAATGTGAATTGTGGGAAGTCGGTTTAACAAGTAGTGCAGGTAGTAAGTTTTTATTTGAGTGTGAGTCTTCATACCCAATAAATGCGATTAATCTTGATAATAATTCTATTGTGTATTCAAAGTATGGTTATAGAAATCGCTCTGAATTATCAGTGCTTGTTAATCGAAACTTAAGTACCGCTGAGGAATTTCAAATAAGTTCACCAAACCTAAATTCGTATGGTGATAAGTTTTTATATTTTATAAAAAATAAAAATAAAATTATATTTGAGAGACACCAGTTTAACTCTAGTGAACTGTACATGACTGATTTAGAAGGTGGTGCACAGGTTAAGCTACACGAGGCTAAAAATAGAATATGGTCAATTAACTATCAAAAAGAAACCGACTCATTGTTATGGTATGACAATAAAGAAGAAATTTTTTACCAATATTCTTTAATAAATAACCGTATAGCAAGTAAAACAAAAGTTCATAGTAGAAGTAGCTATTCGGCAACTTATCCAATTAACAATAACAATGTTTTAGGGTTGATATATCCTTTTACAAATAATATTTACAAATTTGATTTAGCTTCTCAAAATTTTGAACGTGTATCAAAATTTGATAGTAAGTTTGCAAATTTTATTGGAGAAAACCTTGTATTTTTAAGTAATGATGGGGAATCAACAAAACTAAATACTGTATTCAAAGATGGCAAAGTCAAGTCAAAAAAAGTTAACTTTAGTTATCGAGACTTTAAAGTATCTTCTGACTCCAAAGAAGCCTTCGGTATTAATGAAAATGGAATAGAAATACTCAACTATGAAAATTTATCCGTTAAAGAGGTTATTAATCCCGAATATAATTTTATATCAGCTAGCTATCTGCTAGATAAAAACATTGGTTATATTGTGCAAGATGAATCTGGTACGGATACTCGCTCTTACATTTTTAATAGGAGCAATTCTAAAAGTATATTGTTACCAGTAAAAAATGCAGTATGGTTTGGGCAGTTACAAAATAATAAACTCGTCTTTTTAAATAATTTAGATATGTTAACATTTTTTGATCTGTCTACAGGGCTTCAAACGCAAGGCTTTAAAGTTAAACCATCTGCTTATAAACACTCTTTATCAATAAATCAAAATAAAGTTTATCATTCGACTGGTAAAGCAATTTACGAATATGATTTTACAAAGGCTGTTGATATATTACCAAAAAAAGTATTTGAAGCTAGCAAGGCTGAAGATGCTATTATAAATGTAAACTCTTCGAGTTCAGGTAGCTCTTTAACCTTAGAAATAGTTGAATTGGTAAACAATGAACTTGTGAGATTATCGCTAGAGAAAAATGATTAACTAGTACTTTGTAAATTTGTCATTATAGCTATCAAAACTTTTATGTCTTAATTTAGTCAGTTTATACGAAGACTTTCTAGATGTAATAACTTATAAACGATAAATATATGCACACCTTTATCAAGTGCAGGTGCATTGTTTTAATTGTATGTAGTATCCATCACTTAATGAAATTAACTATACCTTGCATAAAAGCAATATAATTTTATACCTTACAAACCCCAACGGACCCAATTCGTTTCCATTACACAAGCTTGTAAAGTTTAAGAAGAGACTACTTCTTAAGGTTCTCTACAATATGGTATGTTTTGTATGATCGGTTTGAGTCTATGTAGAAAAAAGCGTTTTTAATTTTTAGAAGAAATAGGAACTACTTATTTGGGTTTTTATGAATATGCCCAAAGTATGGCGGTACTTTGGGCTACATATGCGAGAAATGCAAATGCAATAAGGAAGTTAAATCTTACAGCTCATCAAAAAATAAAACAAGTTTTTTGTTATTTCAATATTTTTAATTGCTAACATTGTTAAATTCATTTAATTTCAAGTGCTTAAGTCTAATTATTATGTGATTTCATAATAATTGATAATTACATTTTTTTATATTTTTAGAGTAAATTAATTCGTGTTCACTAAAAAACTATAATAACCACTATTTACAGGATTAAAGCTCATGAAATTTTCATTAAAGAAAAAAACTTAAGGTTCTTAAATCAGCAGACTTAGATGCTAATAATATTTTAGCGCTAGGACAAACAAAAAAGATAAACGGTGGGGGAATTACAGTGACGATTGAACCAAAAGATCCTGACGTTCAAATTCCAGGTGCAACATTGATTAACGTTTTAAAATAAGGAGGCTTTTTGTTAGTAATCAACTTATATACTGCAATTTCGTTCTCTGCCGTTTTGAATATAAACACTCCTGAACTTCAGGAGTATTTATATTCCAGAGAGTCAGGAAAGATTAGTGAAGTTTTTGTTAAGAACGGCGATTTCGTTAATAAAAACGACCTATTAATGGCGTATGATAATTATGAGTCAAAAAAGTATGTTTACTCTACTTTGAAGGGAAATGTCATATACGGGTCAAGGTTAGAGAAAGGTGATTTTTTTTATAAGGGAGAGCTACTTTTTAAAATTAAAAACGAAGAATTTTATGGTGTGCTTTCCTTTAATAGCATAGATCTAGACAACATTGCTTCTATAAAAATAGGGAGTTACATATGTTCAAGCGCATATGACTTTCGTTTTAAGGTGGTCAAGGTAGACCAGGTATCTGTTTTAGTATCAATTAAGAATTTAGGTGAGGGTATGAGCATGAAAAACAAGGAGAGCAATGAAGCTTTTTATAGTTGCAATTAGTTTCTTATTTCTATTTATTTCTCAAATAAGAGATCTCTTAATTAAGTTTCTGGTGGTTCAGATTTATTAAATGATTACAGTCCCCATTTAGCTTATTGAGGTCGATTAAATAGGGTGTTTTTGGTTACTGAGTTTCCAACCTTACCTCTGATAAGCTCCAACATCCTCTATACTTTCTCTAGTGCTATAGCTAACTAACAATTTACTATATTATAAGCTGGTATGTTGAGATCCCACAACACTATGAAAAACGAGTCTACTCGGCGGATGTCACAAATTATAGGCTTTGATTAACGCCTTACTTAACAAGTTCGTTTCCACACGTTTATCTATATGCCAATCAACGATCCGGCGTGAATACAAATCCATGTCTATAGCCAAAGACATTCAGCCTTCACCTTTTTTAAATAAGTCACATTACCAGCCCAAATTTGATTAGTACTCGTTGGATTAAGGTTCTAGTTAAGTAAGTTAGTTGCAATAGAGTCTAAGTGTTTACGCGTAGTCGTTACCTTGTAAGTTTAACGCCGTGTGACTTTTAAACATAAACGCCGCATAACTTTACGAACAAGGTATCGGCTAGCTTAATAGTCTTATTTACGAAGTCTCTTTACTATTTCTCGGTTAACAAGCTCTCTGTTTTTTAAAAGTTGGAAAATACTTCGGTACAGCTTCAACGTATCAATGCTAATTATTCTTCTGGGCGTTTTATCCAGTTATTATAACCTGATTTACTTACTTGCATGATGCGACAAAGCAACGTTACTGAGGACTTAATAGACTGTTTTTTTAATTGAATAAAGTTAAACTTTATTTCATTTCTTTTGCAAAGAATGCGTTGGCCTTTTTCCATACTTAATTCTGTGTTTCTTTACGTAACCGCTTTAGTTCACCCCGTTCAGGTTCATTAAAGTAACCCCTTACTGCTTAGCGACTGCTTTATCTTTTCATAAACTACTAGCGACACTAAGAGACTTAGTTACTTCTTTAAACTTAAATTATTTCCTTATTTTATTAGCATTAATGTTAATAAATTAAGCGTTCAACAAAATTAGACCCGAGCAACCATTGGGATCAGACTTCTTTATATATTATCTTCGTAAATTTATATCCATAAATATGTTTACCATATTAGCAAAGCAAACCTAGTCACTATTACTAGCTTATTTATAAATAACATTTAGATTTAAGTATTTGAAAATAAATAATTTTATTAATTATTCTTACATTTGCTAAATGAATAATTATCTGTGAATATAAATTCCATCGAATCAGAGGGCGCCAATAAAAACCCTCTTTTAAAAGTTAAATAATTTGGAGTTTACTATGACGCTTAATGAATATTTTAGTAGTTACTATGCATTAATCTGCGATGGTAGCTTAGATGATCTAGAGGATTATTTTTGTTCAGGCTCTCCTTTATTTAATGCAACCAAGCAACAGTTTGAAACACTAAGAAAGCAATTTGATTTTAAGTTTACTTTGCAAAATGTTGCATTAATTGCAAAGCAAGACGACTTATTAGTTATAAGAGATGAAGTTAACTTTAAAGCAGAAATTGATGGTAAAAATATAGATAAAGTGTCGAGCAATTTACATTCGCTAGTGAAAGAGTCAGGTGAATGGAAATTACATTGTAGTACACCACTACCTGAGGCAATGGTGTAAATATGTCAGATTTATTTCGTAAAGAAGCGATTGATCATCAAGGGCAAAAACTTGATGGGGAAGTCACTATAGCAACCCATATGTCTTTTACTTGGATCCTTGGTTTAATTTTAGGCATTGTGATTATTGGTTGTACATATCTTATTTTAGGTGAGTATCACCGAAAAGAAGTGGTGTCTGGATATTTACGACCAACAACGGGTTTATCAAAAATTTATCCTTTAACAACGGGGGTTATTGATGAGGTGTTTGTTGAAGAAGGCCAAATTGTTGAAAAAGGCCAATTGTTAGCGCGAATAAGAATGGAGCGACTGCTTACATCTGGAAGTGACGTTAACGACGTTATTGTGAGTCAGCTTATAAAGCAAAAGCAGTATATTAATGAGAATTTAAAAACACAAAAGTCATTGGCTGGTGTCAGTGTTGAAAAGCTAGAGTCTCAAATTGCTAGTACTACTTTTCAAGTTGAGCAAGCGCAAAAGCAACTGTCACTACTAAGTAAACGGGTAGTTTTAAGTAAAAAAAGAGTTGCAGATACAGAACTATTAATAGAAAAACAATTTGCTTCGAATGCTGATTTAGAAACGGTTAAAGACAATTACTTTGCAATACAACAGCAAGCAGAAGATCTTGAGGCTCGCTTACTTTCTCAGCAAGAGTTACTAAGTCAGTACCGGTTTGAATTAATACAAATGCCAATGAACCAACAAGAGGTTGAATCGCAGTTGCGTTCTCAGCTAGCAAACATAAATCAGCAAATTAGCCAGGCTGAATCGCAAGGTAGTTATGATGTTAGAAGTCAGCGTAGTGGCCGTATTAGTAACTTATTAGTTAAGCCAGGGATGATGGCACAATCAAATTACCCATTGATGGCAGTGTTACCAGAAGATACAAAGTTAGAAGCCGTTCTTTTTGTACCCACAAGGGCATATGGGTTTGTGCAGAAAGGGCAAAGTACACGCATTCGTTATCAGGCATTTCCGTATCAACGCTTTGGTATTTATGACGGAGAAATAAAAAGTGTTTCTAAGTCAATACTTTTACCAAACGAGACGGCTTTACCAGTGTCGCTCCAAGAGCCAATGTATCAAGTGGTTGTAGAGCTAACGAATCAAAATGCACAAGCTTATGGAGCTTCAGTTCCTTTGCAAGCAGGTATGTTACTCGAAGCAGACATTATGGTAGATAGTCGTTCACTCTTTGAGTGGTTATTTGAGCCAATATATAGCATTAAGGGAGCAGTATGATGGAAAACCCAATGCATTTATTAAAATTTAGCGGAACAAAACGTCTCCCGGTAATTTTACAAACAGAGGCCGCGGAGTGTGGGTTAGCAAGTATAGCAATGGTTGCCGCCTATTATGGTTACAAAACAGACTTAACTAGTTTACGCCAAGAACACGAAATATCTTTGAAGGGTGCAAACCTTGAAGAGCTAATGCAAATTGCAGATAAATTAAAGTTAAGCACACGAGCACTAAGGTTAGATTTAGAACATTTATCACAGCTTAAAACACCCTGCATTTTACACTGGGATATGAATCACTTTGTGGTTCTTAAAAAGGTAAATAAAAAGTCAATAGAGATACATGATCCAGGTTTAGGCGAACGAAAATATACAATGGAGGAGTTCTCTAAACATTTTACAGGTGTTGCGTTAGAGCTTAGTCCAACTGAAGAGTTTAAATCTGAAGATTCGCGGGTGAACTTAAAATTATCTGACTTTTGGAGCAAAGTAACCGGTTTAAAGTCAACGCTAGGTAAAGTATTTGTTTTATCACTATTACTGCAAGCATTTGCAATAGCGAGTCCTTATTACATGCAGCTGGTAGTTGATGAGGTTATTTTAAGCTATGACCAAAATTTACTCGCTATTTTAGCTATTGGCTTTGGACTGTTGATGGCAATAGAGATGGTGACAGGAGCTGTACGGAGTGTTTTATTACTGCATTTTGGTAATTTAATGAGTATACAGCTCGGGGCAAACTTATTTCATCATTTAGTCAGACTACCTTTACAGTATTTTGAAAAGCGACATATTGGTGATGTTGTCTCTCGGTTCGGTTCACTGCAACAGGTAAAAGAACTTCTAACTAAAGGTGTGATTGAAGCGGTTATTGATGGTGTTATGGCTATTGCGACACTCATTATGATCTTTTTATATAGCCCAAAGCTGAGCGTTATCGTATTAATTGCAATTGCTATTTATGCAGTATTCAGAATTGCAATGTATCGCCCATTACGTCAAATGTCAGAGGAGGTCATTGTTAACCAAGCTAAAGAGCAATCTAACTTTATGGAAACAGTGAGAGGTATTCAAACTATAAAATTGTTTGGCCGAGAGGTGCAAAGACAAAGTGTATGGCATAACAAATATGCAGATAGCTTGAACTCAGGTATACGAGTAGGCCATTTAAACATAGGCTACGAAGCGTTTAATAAAGTTATTTTTGGCCTTGAAAATGTTCTAGTTATTTACTTTGCAGCCATGTTGGTCATGGAAGGTGATTTAACGGTCGGTATGTTGTTTGCCTTTATGGCTTATAAACGCCAATTTGTAGAAAAAATGGCAAGCTTAATCGAAAAAATAATCGAATTTAAAATGCTTAGCCTTCATTTTAACCGCCTAGCTGATATTTCTTTAACTGAGAAAGAGCAAGATATTCAAGGGAAAGTGAGCGGTAAAAAAATCAGTGGCGATATAGAGCTTAAAGGCATTAATTACCGATACAACAAAAAAGAAGCACCGGTATTTAAACACCTAGACCTATCAATTAAAGCCGGAGAGTCAGTCGCCATTATTGGCCCGTCGGGTTGCGGTAAAACCACACTTGCAAAGTTAATGCTTGGATTGTTTGAACCCGACGAAGGAAAGATTGAGGTAGACGGTGTTGATATTAGACAGCTAGGACTTGGTCAATATAGAACGCAGATTGCAGCTGTAATGCAGGACGACCAGCTTCTATCAGGGTCAATAGCAGACAATATATCGTTTTTTGACCCAGAGTTCGATATGCAACAAGTTGAATGGGCAGCCAAAATTGCGGCTATAGATAACGATATTTTACAAATGACAATGGGCTACAACACACTCGTTGGTGATATGGGGGCTGCATTATCGGGCGGACAAATACAGCGTTTATTACTAGCAAGAGCTTTGTACAGAAAACCTAAAATTCTATTTATGGATGAAGCAACAAGTAACTTAGATACAAAGCTAGAGTTTTCAGTAAACGAAGCCGTTAAAAATTTAGATGTGACACGCATTATTATTGCGCATAGGCCTGAAACAATAGCCAGTGCAGATAGAGTTATAGAGCTTAGATATGGTGAAGCAATAGAAGTAGATAAGCCAGATTTAGGTTCACGAACTAAAGCTATAAAGAAAATAAATAGCTTAAATATTGAAAATGAAGAGTTTACAGACACAAGTTCAGACGGAAGTTTTTTACTAAGTTAATTAATAAAAAAGGAAAAATAAATGAATGAGTTAAACCTAAATGAAATGAAAAGTGTAAACGGTGGCTTTGAATGGCCATGGGAGAAATGGTACAGAGATCACTATGAAAATTTAATCAAATAAAGAGTTAAGTAAAAAGTAGATATCAATTATACGAAGTTAATGACGGAAGTAAGCTGTCATATAATTTAGGTTATGAAATAGGCCGTTTGCTGATTAAATCTAGAGTCTAGATTCCTATTATATCAAGGTCTCTTCCAAGCTAAGTTTAATATTAGATATGTGTATAAAACAAATAAAAGGTAATAAAAAATGAAAACTTTGAGTGTATATGAAAAAGCTGAAGTGAATGGTGGTGCAATTTCTACTGGGAGCAGACCTGTTATATGTGGCCCTATTGAAATACCAAAACTTAATCAGTCGTCTTACTAAACACAGTAACCTTAAATTTTAAAGAGGAAAATATCATGAATGAATTGAACATAATGCAGGTAAAAGAAACTAGTGGCGGTATTGTAGATGGTGGCTGTGTAATTGGACCTAAAGTTCCAACTATTTCAAAGGTTTTTCAATAGGAGAGGTTTATGAAAACATTAAATGTAGTTCAGTTGGAAGTAGTGAGTGGTGGTGTTTCAACGGTTTATCATGAGGGTGCATGGTTGCAAGCCATTAAAGATCTAATGAATCAACTTAAATAATCAGATAGGAAAATATCATGAATGAATTGAACATAATGCAGGTAAAAGAAACTAGTGGCGGTATTGTAGATGGTGGCTGTGTAATTGGACCTAAAGTTCCAACTATTTCAAAGGTTTTTCAATAGGAGAGGTATATGAAAACATTAAATGTAGTTCAGTTGGAAGTAGTGAGTGGTGGTGTTTCAACGGTTTATCATGAGGGTGCATGGTTGCAAGCCATTAAAGATCTAATGAATCAACTTAAATAATCAGATAGGAAAATATTATGAATGAATTGAACATAATGCAAGTGAAAGAAGCTAATGGCGGCATTGTAGATGGTGGCTGTGTAATTGGGCCTAAAGTCCCAACTATTCCAAAGATTTTTCAATAGGGGAGATATATGAAAACATTAAATATAGTTCAGTTGGAATTAGTGAATGGTGGTGTTTCAACGATTTATCATGAGGGTGCATGGCTGCAAGCCATTAAAGATCTAATGAATCAACTTAAATAATCAGATAGGAAAAATAAAATGAAAGAACTTAATAAAAAAGAGATTACAAATAGTGTTTTTGGTGCAGGTGACTGTTGGGGTATTGGTATTAAAGCGGGTGAATACTCAATCTGTATTGGCGTAAATGTGGAATAAGGAAAAAGTAATGATTGAATTAAATGCAGGTTCTAAAATATTTGTTTCTGGTGGAAAGTGTAGTGGAGTTTGGTTAGGAACAAGTGATGGTGAGTATGGTATTTGTATTGGCAAAAGTGAAAGTTAATAAATAAAGGAATTAAGATGAAAGAGTTAAATAATTACGATTTGTTCCGTTCAATTCTGGGTGCAGGTACTTGTAGTGGTGTTGCAATTAAATTGAATGATGGTGATTTGGTGCTTTGTTTTGGTGTAATGGAATAAAAGGATATTTAGTATGTACGAAATAACTCATAGTCAGCTTGTTACAGATATTACTGGTGGTAAGTGTTATAGCCAAACAATTTCTATCAAGGGCAATGATTTTACTATTTCAGTTGGTAGTTGTGAAGTTTAATTAATAGTACTTATAAGAGGAATTAAAAATGAAAGAATTATATAACGTTAACTATATTGTCGGTGGCACATGTATTTCAAGTCCAGTTTTTATGCTTGTTGACCATTATTATGGTGTATGTGTTGGTATCAAAATTAAATAATCAGATAGGAAAAATAAAATGAAAGAACTTAATAAAAAAGAGATTACAAATAGTGTTTTTGGTGCAGGTGACTGTTGGGGTATTGGTATTAAAGCGGGTGAATACTCAATCTGTATTGGCGTAAATGTGGAATAAGGAAAAAGTAATGATTGAATTAAATGCAGGTTCTAAAATATTTGTTTCTGGTGGAAAGTGTAGTGGAGTTTGGTTAGGAACAAGTGATGGTGAGTATGGTATTTGTATTGGCAAAAGTGAAAGTTAATAAATAAAGGAATTAAGATGAAAGAGTTAAATAATTACGATTTGTTCCGTTCAATTTTGGGTGCAGGTACTTGTAGTGGTGTTGCAATTAAATTGAATGATGGTGATTTGGTACTTTGTTTTGGTGTAATGGAATAAAAGGATATTTAGTATGTACGAGATTACTCATAGTCAGCTTGTTACAGATATTACTGGTGGTAAGTGTTACAGCCAAACCGTAACACTATTTGATAATGAATTTACAATACTACTTGGTAGTTGTGAAGTTTAATTAATAGTACTTATAAGAGGAATTAAAAATGAAAGAATTATATAACGTTAACTATATTGTCGGTGGCACATGTATTTCAAGTCCAGTTTTTATGCTTGTTGACCATTATTATGGTGTATGTGTTGGTATCAAAATTAAATAATCAGATAGGAAAAATAAAATGAAAGAACTTAATAAAAAAGAGATTACAAATAGTGTTTTTGGTGCAGGTGACTGTTGGGGTATTGGTATTAAAGCGGGTGAATACTCAATCTGTATTGGCGTAAATGTGGAATAAGGAAAAAGTAATGATTGAATTAAATGCAGGTTCTAAAATATTTGTTTCTGGTGGAAAGTGTAGTGGAGTTTGGTTAGGAACAAGTGATGGTGAGTATGGTATTTGTATTGGCAAAAGTGAAAGTTAATAAATAAAGGAATTAAGATGAAAGAGTTAAATAATTACGATTTGTTCCGTTCAATTCTGGGTGCAGGTACTTGTAGTGGTGTTGCAATTAAATTGAATGATGGTGATTTGGTGCTTTGTTTTGGTGTAATGGAATAAAAGGATATTTAGTATGTACGAAATAACTCATAGTCAGCTTGTTACAGATATTACTGGTGGTAAGTGTTATAGCCAAACAATTTCTATCAAGGGCAATGATTTTACTATTTCAGTTGGTAGTTGTGAAGTTTAATTAATAGTACTTATAAGAGGAATAAAAAATGAAAGAATTAAACGCAGTACAATTAGAAGAAGTGAATGGTGGTAAATCAATAGTTGATAGTATTAATGAAACTATTCAGGATTTAATTGATATTTTGTTTTGATTTAATGAAAACTTTAAATAAGAAAGAGATATTTAATATTAACGGTGGTACTAAAAGTTTAGCGGATAAAATTGATGAAATTTTTAGTAAGATGGTTGGTATTTTTAATCTGAAAAATAATATTGCCCCTCTTGGCGGAGAAGTAATATTAGCTTATTGCGAGAAATAAGATGAATAAGGAGCAGATATGCTCCTTTTTTTGCTTTAAAAGATGCACTAGCTCAAACAAGAATTAAAACATCGGTTTGAAAAAATGAGTTCTGAACGCCCTCCTATTATTAGCAGCCAAGCTCATTTCCTTTAGCTGTAGAGTTAGTACTTAACTGCTTCAAACTTAGTCGGTGAATTGCCTATCTACGAATAACTCTTAAGGTTGTAAATAATTTATATAAAGTAGATTTTTCAGCGGTCAACTTTTTATCATTACTGTTTTCAGCTAGGGTGGTGATTGACTGTTTAGCCTCGGTAATTAGTAGAAGGCCGTTTACTTTTCAATATCGATTAGTTCAGCTTAAAGTTATAGTTGGTGAGTGGCCATGATGCCGTGAGTCTAGACTTATTATGATGTGTTGTTTATTAGCTTATTCATTGATTAATAAAAGCACTAAAAATAGCCACGGAACACAATTAGATATAAAAAGTCCCATATATTACTTTTAGTAAATACCGCTCTCCCATTGCGAAAAACTACAATTAGCATTGGAGTAGTAAGTGGATAAATCAAAATTACCTCTATTGCTAGATCACTTGTTTCACTTTGCACTGAGTTGTTTATTTTCGCTTTAAAGAAAAGTGTTTATTGATAACTTTGCGATCTACTCAAAGATTAAACCTCATAAAGAAACCTTATTACTAACTTTTTCTATGTCTACTTAATTTATAAATAAAAGGTGTCTATATTATTCAGGAAGAGCCTAGTTCCTAAGTTCCTGCAATTACTACCTATAGTCGAAACCACCTTATTATTTCACCAGCTAATTAAAACAATATACAGCGCTTACAAACCGCGTTATTTCATATTTAGAGCATAAAATGAAATTATAATAAAATAACATTTCAGCGCAAGCTATTGATTTGTATTGATTTGTTGTTTTTTTTAGGCTTTTGCAATCTTTAAAAAATAAACTCATTATTAATCCCGTCGAAAACATAGAGCGACATGAATTTGAATTATAAACGAGTAATTGGCTGGTTTAATATGCATATTTAAAAGCGTAGTTGTACAGCCAAAAATAACAGAATAGGAATAATAAAATGGCTAAGTACTTCCAATCAGAATATGAATTAGAGCGTTTTTTAGATAAACAAATGGCAGCAGACTGTATTGACAGCTATTTAGATTCAGACGGTGTTATAAGTAATAGCTGTCAAATATTTAATATCGCGGAAAGCGACATAAGTAATTTAGATTATTACACACTTAATTAATAGGGTTTATAAATGGCTTATATTGTTATTGGGCAGTTACATGATGAGCATGCCTTGAAAATACTAAATAAATTAAAAGCGAGAAATGTAGATGCATATCTACTGCAATCACATGACTTTCCAAACAAAGTAAAGTTTAGTTTTTCACCCAATGATGGCGATGGCAGCTTAACTTTAAGTTGTGGCACGCTTATCAATTTAAGTGATATTAAAGCCGTGTTCTGGCGTAGCTTCTCGGGCGTGTCTGATGAAGAGACTCGAGCCACTTTTATGACTGAGCAGGGTATTGCTGCAAAGGATAGTATGGCCTGCTTAAGGACTTGGTTTTACTTAAAAAATGGCACTAAGTGGGTTAATGGTTGGGAGGCTTTTCAGCATCATCAAGAAAAACCGTATCAGTTACAAAAAATAAAAAATTTGGGCGTTAAAATTCCTCAAACCTATGTTGGTAACAACATAGAAGATATAAAGCTTGCATATAAAAATTTAGAGCAAAGTATTTTTAAACCCGTTTTTGGTGGCGCGCATACTGAAATTTTAACAGAGTCTCACTTAGAGGCTGGAAGAGTTGAACCAGCGTTGGCTAAATCCCCTATTACAGTACAAGAGTTTATAGCCGGCACTAATATACGGACTTATGTAATAGGTGAGCGTGTTATATCAATAGAGCTTAAAAGTGAGTTGGCTGATTTTAGAGTAGATGATGATGCAAAACTGGTAGTGATTGATACACCTGAGCTAATAAAAAAACAAGCTATAGAAATAACAAAAGAGTTATACCTTAATTGGACCGCTATAGACTGGCGTAGGGATAAAAGCGGTGAGTATTATTTTTTAGAGGCAAATCCTTCACCCATGTTTATTGGTTTTGAAAAACAATCAGGCATTTCAATGTCCGATTATATTGTTGATTACATGTTAGAGCATTAATAATTAATAAAACGGAGAGCATATATGAAAGAGTTAGATATTGTTGAGATTAAAGCCGTTGCTGGTGGATTAGGTTGGGACGAAAATGGTAATTGGGTCGACTGTTTGGGTCAAGTTATTAGAACTTTAACCCGGTAATCATGTAAGTAGCTAAATACAAATATTAGTTTTTACTGTTACGTGAGTTCTTGGCGGAGTATCACGTAATAGACACGGCAATAAAGCCATTAACGAGAAAGTAAATAAGGAAAAGAAAATGCATCCATTTTCATTAGAAAAAACACAAGAAGAGCAAGTTGTAGGTGGCGTTGCCTCTAAAGTTACTTATTTTGGCGGTTGTACAGAGGATGGCGGTGGTATCAACCCTACAGACCCAATTACAATGGCAATCCCAGAGGATGGTAACGACCCTCGTCCATTCCCACCAGAAGACTGGATGTAATTAAAAAATATAGTTTGAGATAGCTTTTAACGTTACGTGAATTCTTGGCGGAGTATCACGTAATAGACACGGCAATAAAGCCATTAACGAGAAAGTAAATAAGGAAAAGAAAATGCACCCATTTTCATTAGAAAAAACACAAGAAGAGCAAGTTGTAGGTGGCGTTGCCTCTAAAGTTACTTATTTTGGCGGTTGTACAGAGGATGGCGGTGGTATCAATCCTACAGACCCAATTACAATGGCAATCCCAGAGGATGGTAACGACCCTCGTCCATTCCCACCAGAAGACTGGATGTAATTAAAAAATATAGTTTGAGATAGCTTTTAACGTTACGTGAATTCTTGGCGGAGTATCACGTAATAAACACGGCAATAAAGCCATTAACGAGAAAGTAAATAAGGAAAAGAAAATGCACCCATTTTCATTAGAAAAAACACAAAATGAACAAGTTGTTGGCGGTAAAGGCGACTTCAATGTAACCCTCGCTTTAAAAGAGACCGGTGGTCCAGATGATCCGATCACTATGGCTATCCCTGAAGATGGTAACGATCCTCGTCCATTCCCACCAGAAGACTGGATGTAATCCTCTTTAGGTGCGGGGTCGCAGTGCCCCGCAGTATAAGTAAAAGTAAAGATTTATTTTAATAAGCAATTTAAGGCGAAAAAATGATTCAGTTAAAAAATAAAGAAACAATATCTGCTATTTCCGGTGGTGTACGTATGGACGAAAATGGTAATGGTTGTATTCCTCCATTTATTAATTTCCCTCCATTTATTACTAAGCGATAGTAGTAAAATCTATAGAGATAGAAAAAGTAGATAATATTTTTGGTGCTGTCAGAATGGTTAAGGTTGTATTTGCATTCCACCTATTATCGTTATTGGCACATCACCATTTTAGGTAATGTGATTAAGTCATAAAATTAAAACGGCTAGTTTCATAAAAATACCTAAAGCCAGCCTATTAAACGCCGATTCTAATTGTATGAGTAAGCATATAATAACCAGATACTAGAGATGTTTTAGTTTCAATAAGTAAAATAAAAAAACGTCTTTATATTGTTTTCATCAATCGACTTTTGCTTTTTTACGCAATGTCCTCCTCCGGCTATTAGTGGTGTTATCTCATTCGGTATAAGCTTCATGCCCGACGATAACTTTTTAATTTTCTTTTTATTTAGTTTCATTTTCATCATTTATTTCAATAGAACATGCCTAACTCATTTAATCCTCATAGAAACCATTTTACAACCCCTGGATGTTAATGTTTGTGGCTTTGCGTAGTCGTTCTGTATATTTTGTTTTTTAAGTGTTTAAAAATGATGGGTTGTTTGTTAACTCTTGGCTTTCTTATGCAGTATCATCATGATAAAAGACATTCTAATAAAAAATAATAGTAATGGGTTATAGTCTGCAGAGGGTTTGGTTGTTCTGATTGCTGTTTGTTACTTAAAAATGAAAGGATGTAGTAGTGTCTGAAAAAATAAAAAGTGCTCCGTTTTTTGTTATACGTGTACCACGGTTAAGTAATGAGCTGCTATTACAATTTAATGATGTAAATGCAAATACTAACAAAATACTAGAAAGCTGGTTAGGTATGTACGGTGTTCAAGAGGCGCTTTATCTTGCAAGCCCTTCTTTATTAGAACGCATAAGTCAATGGCGTGAAAAGCCAAACACCAAGCAAGGGAAAAAGATTTCACATGCCTTAATAAAATATATGGTTCGAATGTGCTCAAGGCCAACGCCATTTGGTTTGTTTTCTGGTGTAAACAAAGGCGATATTACTTCGTCTACGGATTTAATTGTTGGAAATTATAAAGAAGATAGCCGTAAAACGCGTTTAGACATGTTTTATTTAAACGCACTAAAAGATTACTTTATTAAAAATACCCCTCGCTCAAATTCACTCATATATAAGCCAAACCCCTCACATTATTTTATTGCGGATCAATGCCGGTATATAGAAAGTTACCTCTTAGATAATAGTATGCAATATCGATTGAGTGCCATTGAAAGTGATGAGTATTTTAGGTTTGCTCTAAATCGATCTAGCGCCGGTATTAGCTTTAATAGTTTATGTGAGGCCTTTTTTATACAATACAAAGATGCAAATAAAGAGGATGTTGAGTCCTATATTCAAGATTTAATTAATGAAGGGGCGCTAGTAGCCGACATTCCGTTACCGTTAACAGGAGATTCTCCTGACTATGCTTTATTAAAATCAATTCAAAACCTTAATGAAAATTATATTTCAGACAATTTAGCAACTACATTAGTGAAAATAGAGTCTTTAGATGAAGATAAAAAAGGGACTATTGCCCCCTATAAGCAATTACTTTCACATTTAGAAGAACTGCCAATAAAAGTGCAAGAAAACAAGCTGTTTCAAGCTGATGTTTATCGTAATTACAATGCTTGCTATTTAAGTGAAATAGAAGTTAATCGTTTGCAAAAGCAGCTTGAACTGCTGTCTGGTTTAAGTGCGAACGAAGCAAGTAACTCTTTATCTCAGTTCATCAATCAATTTCATAATCGTTTTGAAGGACAGTTTGTACCACTAGATGTAATTTTAGATGATGAGACTGGGATTGGCATTTCAAATGAAACTAGCTATGAAACACCCTTGTTAGCAGGGTTACACCTTGCTCGCGCAGGAAGCATTTTAAATTCAACCGCAAGTATCAGTTTAATAGACTCAATTATTGAAGACGCTATCAGCCTTCCTGCTAATCGTCATAAAGATTGTATCGTGCTAACAAGTAAAGAATTGAAAAGTAAAATAGCGAATAAAGATGCTATCAAAAGTTATCCTAGTTCTTTTGCAGCTATGTTAAGTCTTTATGAAGATGATAAAAAAATCCAGTCTTTAAGTTTAATGGTTGTTATGGGCCATCATCGGCAAATTTATTAGGTCGCTTTTGTCACTTAGATGAAAATTTTAAAAATGCAGTGATAGAGGAGTTAAAACAAGAGCAAGCGCACTCACCCGATGTTATTTTTGCTGAAGTTGTACATATGCCAGAAGGGCGGCCAGGTAATGTTATTGCTCGCCCGCATTTACGAGAATATGAAATTGTATTTATGGCAGATAGCAGCCTAAATAAGGAGTATCAAATACATTTAAGTGATTTATATGTATGGGTTGAAGGTCAGCATGTTAAGCTTTGGAGTAAGAGACTAAATAAACAAATTATTCCGCGTTTGTCATGTGCGCACAACTATTCATCGCGTAGCCTTAGTGCTTATAAGTTTTTATGTATGTTACAACACCAAGACGGACGCCCTATTAACTTTTCTATGCCGCAAAGTACATCTAGGCATAGTTTTGTTCCACGAATAATGTTAGATAATTTAGTGCTGAGTGAAAAAACATGGCGCGTTGATAGAAAACATCTACAAGAAGTTTTTATTGATGGCCAACTAGATTTAGATAAGCTTAATACTCTCTTCAATACCTACCAGTTAGATACACAAGTTTGCTATGCAATGTTTGATAATATTTTGCAGTTAGATTTGCGAAACTCTGATATGTTTGAAATTTTACTCGCAGAGACTAAGGGGCAAACTAAGGTTGAGTTGAAGGAGGTTTTATCTTCTAGTTTTTCGTCTCGCGTTAGAGATGAGTTTGGACATCATTATAATAATGAAATAATAGTGCCTTTTAGAAATACGCAAGCAAAAGTACATAAACACTTTGTAGATGAGCCTCTTGCAAATATATCAGCGTTGCCAATTAAACGACGATTTAGTGCTGGCTCTGAGTGGCTTAGTTTAAAAATTTATAGTGGTAACTCTTTAGTTGAGCAACTTTTGAGTGAGAAATTACTTCCACTCATTGAGTCGAATAAAAACTTGTTTAACAAGTGGTTTTTTATTAGATATTCAGATCCAGATTGGCATATTAGAGTTCGTTTTCACGGGGAGCCAAATATATTATGTGGCGAATTATTACCTTTATTAAATAACTTACTTGATCAAATGATCGAAAGCGGAGAGTTACATAAAGTAGAGTTAATGACCTATGAGCGAGAAGTTGAACGCTATGGAGGCCCTGAATCTATAGGTTTAGTTGAATCTTTATTTATGTATGACAGCTCATTAGTTGCAAAAGCGTGTTTATTAGTAGATGACTACGGTGAAGATATACGTTGGCGTATAGCTCTAAACTACACACATAAGTTGCTTAATCTATTTGATTACAGCGACGCTGAGCGGTTAAATCTAATCAGCCATTTACGAGATGGTTTTGGTAATGAGTTTAATGAAAACAGTATTTTACGTAAGCAATTAGGTAACCGTTTTCGAGAGTACCAAGCGCAGTTAGATGATGATTTCAATAAACTAAACATTGCTGCTACAGATGAACTGGACGAAATTCAAACGTTTATTTCTAAGTTATTTAAAGAATGGATGAGTGATGCTGAACCAGTAGTTAAAGTTTTAGTTAAGCTTATTAAAGAAAATAAACTTAACTGCACTCGAGATTCACTTTTAAGCTCTCTTTTACATATGCACAATAACCGAATGTTTAAAGCATATGGTAGAGAGCAAGAGTTTGTAATACATGACTTGTTAAGGCGAAAATACTTTTCGATGAGTAAAGTTAAATAAAAAGGCGCGTTTAAAGAATTAATACCTTTAAACGCGCTTATATATTCCTTAAATCCCCGCTACAATAACCCTATTCTATTAGGTGTTATTTTGCTTAAGTTAAGATTCAGTAGTCATTGCTTAGCCTACTGAGTATTTGCACATGATGTGACTTACGTAATCTACTTTGCAGCACACTTATTCTATTAAGCTAAAACAACGGAAAAAGGAAATTGTTTTAATGGCTCTAACAACGGTTATTCTTGCAGCGGGTAAAGGTACCCGTATGCGTTCTGCTCTTCCTAAGGTACTGCATAAAGTGGCAGGTAAACCTATGGTTCAACATGTTATCGATAATGCCAATGCGCTAGGTGCAACCTCTACTAACTTAGTTTATGGTCACGGCGGCGAACTATTACAACAACAATTAGCCGATAATAACGTAAACTGGGTGCTGCAAGCTGAACAGCTAGGTACAGGCCACGCAGTGGCACAAGCTAACCCACATATAAATGACGACGACACTGTACTGGTTTTATACGGTGACGTACCTTTAACTAAGCAATCTACACTTGAACGTTTATTAGCAGCGACACCTAAAAATGGTTTAGCAGTATTAACCGTTAATTTAGCAAACCCAAATGGTTATGGGCGTATGCTGCGTGTTGATGGCAAGCTAGTGGGTATTGTTGAACAAAAAGATGCTAACGCAGAGCAGTTACTTATAAACGAAGTAAACACTGGCATTATGGCGGTTAATGGTAAGCTTTTAAAAACATGGTTAGGTAACTTGTCTAACAATAATGCCCAAGGTGAATACTACCTAACAGATATAGTTGCTATGGCGCATAGTGAAGGCGTAGAAATTACATCAGCACAACCAGATCACCCAATGGAAGTTGAAGGTGCAAATAACCGCGTACAACTTGCAGGATTAGAGCGTGCTTACCAAGCATGGCAAGCAGAAGAACTCATGCTAAATGGGGCCACCCTTGCTGACCCTGCACGTATTGACGTACGTGGCGACGTTAAAACAGGTGAAGATGTCCTCATCGATATCAACGTTATTTTTGAAGGCAATGTAACGCTTGGTAATAACGTACAAATTGGACCTAACTGTGTACTTAAAAACTGTAGCATCGGTGACAATGTTATTATTAAAGCCAATACACTAATTGAAGATGCATCAGTTGCGGCTCAATGTACACTCGGTCCATACGCCCGCCTTCGTCCTGGTGCAGTAATGGAAGAAGACTCGCACATTGGCAATTTTGTCGAAATGAAAAAAACCCGTTTAGGCAAAGGTTCTAAAGCAAACCACTTAAGTTACTTAGGTGATGCTGAAATTGGCGAGAAAGTGAATATTGGCGCAGGCACAATTACCTGTAACTACGATGGGGTTAATAAAGCAAAAACCATTATTGGCAATAATGCCTTTATAGGGTCTAACTCGTCACTGGTTGCTCCTGTAAACATTGGTGCTACAGCAACTGTGGGTGCAGGCTCTGTTATTACCAATGCCGTAGCGGATGATCAGCTAGCCGTAGCACGTGGCAAGCAACGTAATTTAGATGGTTGGAAACGCCCAGTTAAAAAATAGTAATGACCATTACTTATTAAATATTTAAAGCGAGTTTCATAACTCGCTTTTTTATTGCCTAAATATTCTTAATTAATTAGACTATTAGATAATGGATTAAAATATAACTCAAGGAAGTGTTACATGTCAGCTTATGCTCGCCGGGCAATCGTTGAAAGACAACGCCAAAGTCAAATAAAAAGTATCCTATCAGGTAATAATCATACTCTAATTCAAATGAACTCAGCAGAGTTTGTTGATTATATTATTTCTGTAAAAATGAAAGAAGGTAAATCTCGTTCTGAAGTAGTCGATTGGCTTGATGATTTACTGGAAAAGCACAATTCACTATCAAGTAAATGGAAACGAATTAAAGACTCATTAAAAACTGGAGGAGGGCTCTACCCTTTATTTGATGATATGAAGGCATTAGCCATTATAGCGACTATAATGCAGCGCCAAGGTAATGTTTTCGGTAAGTTTAAAATTAAAGTTTATAACGGCTCTCCCGCTATTATAATGACTTCTTACCCTGGTATCAGAGCACATTTAACGGGTACTCGTTATTTAGCAAGTAACCCCAAACTTTTTACTATAGGAGTCGGTAAATTAGAAGCTGCAAAAGCGATGAGAGGCGGTTTTGTGCTCACTCTGGTAATTTCAGTAACGTTTCATGCGGTAGACTTCCTTTTAAATGATCAAAAAACATGGCATGACTTAGTTGCTGGTATAGCAGTAGACATGGCCGTGGTTGGAGCAGCTATAGCTACGACAGTGGCTGTAACGCATATTGCAACGGCCTTTGCTGGGGCTGTTATTGTTACCAGTGCAGTAATACCCCTTATTATTGTTGTTAGTGTAGGGCTCGCTTTTACTGTTCTCACAATGGTTTTTTCAACAGACCCAATCGTAGATGCTATCGCATTTAAGCTGAGAAAAATTGAAAGCGACCTTAACTCTGGAATAATTAACATAAATAAAAAGCTGAAAAAGGGTTTTTCTGAAGATCCCTATGCCTTTTTTAATTCTTTATTTGGGTTGCCATCTATAAATCTAAATAGTAATAAAAATGAGCTATAAACAATGTCTATTTTAGAATGGGAAAAATCCGAAGAACGTTTTACAGAACAAAGCTTCGAGCATAAATTAACAGTTGTGATAGGCCTGTTTGCTTTTATATTATTTACAATGGCTTTATTTTATTTCTCTTATTATGGGTTTGTTGAAAATGTTTATTTTGATGAGTCGCTTTATTATATTCGAGAAAGCGGCTTGTTGGCTCCGATAATAGTAATGACTCCATTTCCTGTTTTAATGACAATTGCAGGTTTACAAAAAGTATTGAACTTCCGCAATGAAAAAACAATAAGGTTAATGGTAAAGCTTATGCTGCGCGCAATACCTTTATATATAATTTTATCTATTGCTAATAGTTTTTATATTGAGTCTAAATTAACACGTGAGGGATATAGCTTTTGTAATTGGTATACTAGTCCATCATTCAGAGGTCCCGATGTTTGGTTAAAAAATGATGAATTATGCCTACAGGATGGCTCTCTCATAATCAGTGATGTTACCGATTGGTTTGAACAGAAAAACCAACAAGGTATTGAGCCTTCAGTTGATGAGTTAAAAGAGTTTATAAAAATAACTCGAAAAAGGCGCGATGATTATATAAATAATATGTAGCGGCCAGTCCGTTTTAATGAGTAACAGGCCAAGCCCTATTTAAGGCGAGTTTTATAACTCGCTTTTTTATTGTCTAAATATTCTATAAATAAAAATGCCATACTGTTGTCATCCCTGTGTGTTGATATTTAACGAATACAACACTAAGGAAAACAATAATGTTAAACAAATCAATAATAGCCCTTTCTTTGCTATCACTATTAAGTGGTTGCTCACTTGATGGTGATGACGGCCAAGATGGCGCACAGGGTGTACAAGGTACAGCGGGTAATAATGGTGAAAACGGCACTAATGCAAATTCAGCTTTAAATATCAATCTTATTGGTCGTGCAGTACTCAATGCACAAAGCCCAGAGGGGGCAGCTGAAATAGTCGCCTACCAAGCTTCTAAAAAATGGATTTATGCTATTAATAGCTCTGGTGATGAGGCTGTTGTGAATATTATTCCTGCAAATACGTTCGACACCGCTGCATTAGTAAAAGATAACGAAGGTATTGTAACCGCGACTAACCTAGCCTCTGCTATTACGCTCTCACTAAATGAAAATACACCTGGCGATGCAAACAGCATTGCTATCGATGCAAATAACCAATTATTAGCGGTAGCAATGGCTGCTACAAACGTAGGTGAAGCTGGCCAAATAGCGTTTTATAATATTAGCGGAGATACACCAGTATTTATTAAAAATGTAACAGTGGGTGCCCTACCCGACATGGTGACATTTAGCCATGATGGTGAAAAAGTAGTGGTTGCTAATGAAGGTGAACCAAATGGCGATTACAGTATCGACCCCGAAGGCACTATTAGCATTATCGATATTAATAACGGCACTATTGCCGATACTGCTTTGAGTATCAACTTTCAAGCTTACAATAATCAGCAAGCAGAATTAGAAGCGCAGGGCTTAGTGTTTTCCAATCCTACTGGGCGTACTATTAATGGCAATTTAATCAATACCACCGTCGCGATGGATTTAGAGCCAGAATATGTGAGTATTTCCAAGGATAATAAATACGCCTATGTCTCTATTCAAGAAAATAACGGCCTAGCTATCATCAACCTTGAAGATAATTCCCTTGAGCTAAAAGGGCTCGGTTTTAAAGATTGGTCAAACTTACAATTTGACGCTTCAGACAAAGACGGCGGTGTTAACTTTAAATCATACCCTGGTTTATATGGCATGTATCAGCCAGATACAATTGCAAGTTTTAGTTGGAAAGGAGCCAACTTTATTGTATCTGCCAATGAGGGTGATGCACGCGAATACTTTTTTGATGCCAGCGATGAAGCTGATTGTATAGCCAAGGGCGGCCTTGATTATGACGCTAAAGATGGGTGTTTGGCATATATAGATGAAAGCCGCGTAGAAGATCTAGCTCTCGCAGCTAACTTCGATTACT